>NZ_AYVK01000120.1:0-233 GCF_000503155.1 Mesorhizobium sp. LSJC285A00 | reverse complement strand
CCCATGATGGTCCTCTCCGTCGTCGCCGTCATGCGGCGGGTTCCGACCACCTACATGCGCGCGGCGCTGTCGCTGGGTGCGCCATGGTTCACGGCATGGCGCCGCGTCCAGTTGCCGTTGATCCTGCCCGGCATCCTGTCCGGCGGGGCGATCGTTTTCGTCTTCGCGCTCGGCTATTACATCACCCCGACGCTTGTCGGCGGGCCGACAGACCAGATGATCTCCAGCTACAT
>NZ_AYVK01000119.1:0-239 GCF_000503155.1 Mesorhizobium sp. LSJC285A00 | reverse complement strand
CCTGCCGCAACCCCCCTTGCCGTTCGGCCATGTCAACCAGGAACGCGGCGACGCGTTCGATGGCGCTCTGGCGACCGAGGACCAGCAGGTGTTCCCGGGCCCTGGTCAACCCCTGGAGCGCTAGGGGCAGCAACTGATGGGACATGTCCGCTCCAGCAGTGAGGCTGAAGACGCGGACACCGGTGGAGTTGATGGCTTCAGCAAAGAAATGGTGCGTCGTGTCGGCTTCGAAGCCGAAT
>NZ_AYVK01000118.1:0-337 GCF_000503155.1 Mesorhizobium sp. LSJC285A00 | reverse complement strand
GTTGGAAATGCCAGCGAATTGCTCGAGGTCAGTGACATGGGGACCACGATCAGCAGGGGCAGGATGATGAACGCCAGCAACGCCGCCGCGTAGGCATACATCAGCCATTTCCGGAAGCGGTCGGCGCTCATGCGACATGCGCCTTGCGGCGGAAGAGGACGGATGCCGTCCAGAACAGGAACGCAAACAACACGAGGATCATCAGCAGTTGCAGGGAAAGCGCTGCGCCCATGCCCCAGTTCAGCGTGCTGTTCGTATAGAAGGCGATGTAGCTGGAGATCATCTGGTCTGTCGGCCCGCCGACAAGCGTCGGGGTGATGTAATAGCCGAGCGCGAA
>NZ_AYVK01000117.1:0-412 GCF_000503155.1 Mesorhizobium sp. LSJC285A00 | reverse complement strand
GATCCTGTTTCCGCTCTGGACATCGCTGCTGGTGCGCACCGTCATCTGGATCATCGTGCTGCAGAAGAACGGCCCCGTGAATTCCACACTGCTCGGATTGGGTATCGTCAGCGAACCCCTCGACCTCATCTACACTCGCTTTTCGCTGTACCTGGCGATGGTTCAGGTTCTGCTGCCCATGATGGTCCTCTCCGTCGTCGCCGTCATGCGGCGGGTTCCGACCACCTACATGCGCGCGGCGCTGTCCTTGGGTGCGCCGTGGCCCACGGCGTGGCGCCGCGTGCAGTTGCCGTTGATCCTGCCCGGGATCCTGTCCGGCGGGGCGATCGTTTTTGTCTTCGCGCTCGGCTATTACATCACCCCGACGCTTGTCGGCGGGCCGACAGACCAGATGATCTCCAGCTACATCGCC
>NZ_AYVK01000116.1:0-466 GCF_000503155.1 Mesorhizobium sp. LSJC285A00 | reverse complement strand
CAGCAGGCTTTGCTTCGGCGGGCTTGGTCTCGGCGGGCTTGGCCTCCGCAGGCGCCACGGCGGCGATCGCCTCGCCGGGTTCGCGCTCGAACGGCACGGCGGCACGCGCTACCACCTTCACGCCGTCGGCATCGAGACCGTCGACATGGATGGTGTAGTTGCCGACCGGGATATCGCGCGTTGCCTCGACCAGGAAATGACCGTCGGGCGAGGTCACCGCATCGCCAAGCAGGATATCGTTGGCATAGGCGCGCACCTTGCGGCCGGCGTCAGCCAGACCGGCGACGAAGATCTTGTTGCCGTCGATCTCGACCGCCTCGACGACGATCTTGGGTGCAGCCACGCCTGCCGCCGGCGGCGCTGCAGGTACTGCTGGCGCTGCAGGGGCAGTTGCGGCTTCCACAGCCGGAGCAGCAGGTGCTGTTTCAGCGGGAGCGGCAGGCGCTGCCGTGGCCACGGCAGGCGC
>NZ_AYVK01000115.1:0-669 GCF_000503155.1 Mesorhizobium sp. LSJC285A00 | reverse complement strand
ATGCGCCCTGGCTGGTCGCCGGCAAGATCGTCCTGCTCGAACCGCGCCGGCTCGCCGCCCGCGCCGCCGCCCGCCGCATGGCCGAATTGCTTGATGAAGAGCCCGGCGCCACCGTCGGCTATGCCATGCGCATGGAAAACCGCACATCGGCCCGGACAAAAATCCTGGTCGTCACCGAAGGCGTCCTGGCGCGCATGATCCTAGACGATCCCGAGCTGCCCGGCGTCTCGGCGGTGATTTTCGACGAATTCCACGAGCGCTCGCTCGACGGCGATTTCGGCCTGGCGCTGGCGCTCGACGTGCAGGGCGCGCTGCGGCCGGATTTGCGGCTGCTGGTGATGTCGGCAACGCTCGATGGCGCGCGCGTCGCGAAACTCCTGTCCGGCGCCCCGGTGATCGAAAGCCAAGGCCGTGCGTTCCCCGTCGATGTCAGATACGACGAGCGGCCGGCCGGCGTCCCTGTCGAAGACGCCATGGCCAAGGCGATCCGCACCTCGCTGGCCGGGGAGAGCGGCAGCGTGCTCGCCTTCCTGCCCGGTCAGCGCGAGATCGAGCGCACGGCCGAGCGGCTGCAGGGCCGCCTCGGCGCCGACACCGACATCGTGCCGCTCTACGGCCAGCTCGACAACAGGGCGCAGGATGCCGCCATCAAACCGGCGCCGCCCGGCC
>NZ_AYVK01000114.1:0-672 GCF_000503155.1 Mesorhizobium sp. LSJC285A00 | reverse complement strand
GGCGAAGACCTTCTGATCATGAAGGAATCCGACATTATGGGCATCATCGGCTGATCATCGGCCTCACCGTCAACTGAATTTCGGGCTTGATCGCAAGCCCCTGCCAGGAGCTAAAAAATGGCTGCCAAAGACGTAAAATTCTCCCGCGACGCCCGCGAGCGCATGCTTCACGGCATCAACATCCTCGCCGACGCGGTGAAGGTGACCCTCGGTCCCAAGGGCCGCAATGTCGTCATCGACAAGTCGTTCGGCGCACCGCGCATCACCAAGGACGGCGTCACCGTCGCCAAGGAAATCGAACTTTCCGACAAGTTCGAAAACATGGGCGCGCAGATGATCCGCGAAGTTGCTTCGAAGACCAACGACATCGCCGGTGATGGCACCACGACCGCGACCGTCCTGGCGCAGTCGATCGTCCAGGAAGGTAACAAGGCCGTTGCCGCCGGCATGAACCCGATGGACCTGAAGCGCGGCATCGACCTGGCCGTGACCGAAGTGGTCGCGGCTCTCGGCAACGCTGCCAAGAAGATCAAGAACTCCGAGGAAGTTGCCCAGGTCGGCACGATCGCCGGCAATGGCGACGAGTCGGTCGGCAAGATGATCGCCGAAGCGATGCAGAAGGTCGGCAATGAAGGCGTCATCACGGTTGAAGAAGCCAAGACCGCCGAGACC
>NZ_AYVK01000113.1:0-686 GCF_000503155.1 Mesorhizobium sp. LSJC285A00 | reverse complement strand
AAGAAGCTCGCTCTGCGCCAAGCCGCATGACCAGCATCATGGCCGCCCCATTTTGCAGAACTTGACGCACACAACCTGTGACCCGGAGAGGATCACATTTGCAAATTGGCGCCTTCCTTTGCCCGGCACATCGGCCGAACAGATGAGGGCTATTCGCCTGCTCGGATTGCAAGGCTGCCGGCCGCGACCGCCGGCTTCGCGTTGATGCCGTCAGTTTGCTTGCAGCACATGGGATGCCCGGCCAGGTTGTCGGCGAGAGTCTTTTGGGCATGTCGATCTCCGTTGAAGGGTCGCCGCAAAGGATTCTATTCCTAACTGGACCTGGACGGCAAGGGTTATTCGGCCAAGCTGCCTTCCCGGTGGTGCATCGCCTCCAAGATCACCTCATAGACGCTGCCGACCTCCTCCTTGATCTCGTCGGCACCGATTCCCTCACGCTCCGCAGATTTCATCATTTCGTCAGCGAGGTCGCTAACCGCCACTGGATCATCAGTCATTGCGTTGGGCAGGTGCTCTGCCATCCACCGATCGAGAAAGTTGATGCCGCGTGTGCTCATCAGCCGATAAGTTCAAAGCGCATATTAGGTGTTTGATCCCAGGCTTTGATGGCGCGTACTTTTCGTCCGAATCAAAGGATGCGCTATGGGCCAGGTTCTTCATGGGAGCGCCACGACGACAGAGGCGAT
>NZ_AYVK01000112.1:0-696 GCF_000503155.1 Mesorhizobium sp. LSJC285A00 | reverse complement strand
GGTGGAGGGCGAGCGGGCCCCCGATGCCGCCGACCGTACAGTTGCGATGGCGTTCGCCGATTGGGGGATCCCGACCCCGGCCAGCGTGCAGGCGGTACGTCGGGCGCTGCCAGCGGTGAAGCTGATCGCGTCGGGCGGGGTCAGCGACGGCGTCGACGTGGCCAAGGCTATCCGCCTAGGCGCGGACATCGCCGGGCAGGCAGCCGGCGTGCTGCGCGCGGCTACGGTATCCACCGAGGCCGTTGTCGCGCATTTCGAGATCGTCATCCGCCAGTTGGCCGTCGCCTGCTTCTGCACTGGCTCGGCTGATCTGGCGGCGTTGCGCCAGGCCCGCTTATTGCCCTCGGCGCATCTGCCCGCCGGTTGATGCCGGCGTAGCCCGCAGGTGGCGGCGGGCGCATAGCCTTACTGAGTGAGAAAGTCTCGGAAGCGGGGACGCGCTGGTCACGGGCTTGTTCGGGTGCTGCTTCGTGATCGGGGAGGCACCCCGCCATGCCCCGAACGGACAGGAGCAGATGGTGCAAATCCATTGCCATGAAGGAGTATTCCTGCAAGCAACGGAGAAGGTAAGCCAGCCTGAATCCATTGTGTTTGCTTGGTGTTATGCAAATTAGGCACCGATCGGTAGTGTGCTGAGAGTTCTGCAAATTCGCTGAGAGGGGGCGGTCATGGCAGGCTGGTGATTGTTCACGTCAC
>NZ_AYVK01000111.1:0-755 GCF_000503155.1 Mesorhizobium sp. LSJC285A00 | reverse complement strand
AGAGCGGCGGTTTCCTCCAGCGTCGCCGATTTGGAGAGCGCAACGGCGTCTTGCCCTCGGTAGATCAGTCGACCGTGCAGCACAGTCGAAATCGCGGTGACAATCGAGGGTTCGCCCCAGGCGATCGCGCTCGCGGCGATGGCCGAGGGACTGCGGCCCCGCGCCCGGCGGGTCGCCAATGCCGCGATGTCGTCGGCGCGGTACTGGCTGCGGCGCGGGTCGCTCTCATCCGGCCGCATGCCGATGCGGCCACGGCTGACATAGGCGTAGAGCGTCTGCGGCCGGACCTTGAGCCTTTCCAGCGCCTCTTCCCGCGACAGCCATTCGGACATTTTTAGCTCACATATTGATTATATTGATCAAGATTGATCGAGGCGCAGCCCAACCCTTATCTCCCATGCAGAAAAGCTGCAAGGAGATGAGATATGGCGAACGGGCTCGATGATGTGGTGGCGGCGGAGACCGTGCTCTCCGATGTCGATGGCCTTGGCGGCCGCCTGACGATCCGCGGTCATTCGCTGCCGGAATTGGCGGGACGCTGGCGCTATGCGCAAGTCGTTCGCCTGTTGCTCGACGGCTTCTTCGACGGCCTTCCCGGCGATGCCGAACTGGCAGCGAGGCTGGGCGAGGCTCGCGTCGAGCTGTTCGAGCGGCTTGCGCCCTCGCTGCCGCTGCTCGCACCGCTTGAGATCTATGGCGCCATGCGCGCCGGCATGGCGCTGCTGCCGGATGGCGAGACGCTGACGGACGCCTTG
>NZ_AYVK01000110.1:0-846 GCF_000503155.1 Mesorhizobium sp. LSJC285A00 | reverse complement strand
GACCGCCGCCCCGGTGCGCCTCATCGTGTCGGCTGCACCAGCGGCGAGCCGCCGGACGATCGCCGGGTCGCTCGCCGGCTCGATCGGCCGGCCTGCCTTCACCGTCAGCATCGGCAAGAGCCGCACCGCTCTGCCTGGACAATTCACACTGGAGTGGAATCCCGATGAACACGCATTCGAAGAAAGAAAGCCCCGCGAAAAACGGGCAGAGAATTCTGTCGCTGTGGTTCCCGCATCTGGCGGCAGAACGGATCCTGCGCCAGCGCCTGGGACGGTCGTGGCGTTCCCGGCCTTCGGATCATCTGCCGCCATCTCACCCACCGCTCGTGATCAGCCATCGCGACCGCAACGCCCAGCGCATATCGGCCCTCGACGAGCGGGCTGAGGCGCTGCATCTGAAGCCTGGCATGGGCATTGCCGATGCGCGCGCCATGCATCCCTCGATCGACATCGTCGAGGCCGATCCGGACGCCGATCGCCGGCTGCTCGAAGGCCTCGCCGACTGGTGCGATCGCTATACGCCGCTGGTGGCGCTCGACGGTACTGATGGCCTTTATCTCGACGTCACCGGCTGCACGCATCTGTTCGGCGGCGAGCGCGCCATGCTGGACGACATCCTTGCGCGGTTTTTCCAGCAGGGTTTCGATGTCCGCGCCGGGTTGGCCGCGACGCCGGGTGCAGCCTGGGCGGCGGCGCGCTTCTGCGGCAACCGCATCGTTGTCTCCGGCGAGGAGGAAGCGCTGCTCGCCCCCTTGCCGCTGGCGGCACTGCGCATCGAAGCCGATATCCGCGCCAGCTTGGAAAGCGTCGGCCTGCGGACCGCCGGCGCGATCATGGCAGCGCCGC
>NZ_AYVK01000109.1:0-851 GCF_000503155.1 Mesorhizobium sp. LSJC285A00 | reverse complement strand
ACACGCAGGCAGCGGCGCCGGCGGAAGGTGCGGCTCCCGCCGCCGAGGCGCCGGCTGCCGGGGCTAAGACCGGCAAGTCGGACGGCACGGTGGTGGCGGCGCTGCCTGCCACCAACAACCCGGAAGAGATCTACCGCAACTCCTACCAGTTCATCCTGTCGGGCGACTACAGCACCGCCGAGCAGGGTTTTCGCGACCACATCGCCCGCTTCCCGAAGGACGCCAAGGCGGCGGACGCGCATTACTGGCTTGGCGAATCGCTGCTTGGCCAGCAGAAGTATCATGACGCTGCCGAGGTTTTCCTCTCCGCCAGCAAGGACTATCCGAAGGCCAAGAAGGCGCCTGACATGCTCCTGAAGCTTGGCGTGTCGCTGGTCGGCCTCAAGCAGAAGGATGTCGCCTGCGCCACCTTCGGCGAGATCGGCAAGCGCTATCCCGATATTTCGGCCGCGCTCAAGGAACGCGTCAAGCAGGAGAGGGCGCTGGCGGCGTGCTAGTCTTTGCCGTGTTGTCCCAGAACCGGGACCACTTTTGCGCGACATGCATTGATGCTCGATACCGAGCCTGACCTTTCGAATTTTTCGCAGATCGACTTTACCAACGGCGCGCTTGCGGCCGTGTCTGGCGGCAGCGACTCGACCGCCCTCCTTCTTCTCCTCAAGGCTCACCTCGACCGCAGCGCCCCGACAGCCCGGCTGCTGGCGGTGACGATCGACCACGGCCTGCGTCCGGAAGCAGCAGTCGAAGCGCGCAGCATGGCAAAGCTCTGTGCGGAGCGCGGCATTGCGCACCGGACGCTCAACTGGTCCGGCGCCAAGCCGTCGACCGGCCTGCCCGCGGCGGCGCGCGAG
>NZ_AYVK01000108.1:0-1010 GCF_000503155.1 Mesorhizobium sp. LSJC285A00 | reverse complement strand
ATGAGGACTTATCTGCAAGCCGTATCTGCCGCCGCGATCTGCCTCGCGACCTCGACTTTTGCCGCGTCCGCGGCCGATCCCGTCACGGTGGTCGGCTGGGGTGGCACATGGGACAAGGCCTACAAGGATGGAGTCTGGGACAAGTACACCGAAAAGACGGGCGTCCCGATCGTCATGGAAGAGTGGGGCGGCGAGGTCGCCAAGGTGCGTGCCCAGGTGCAAGCGGGCAACATTACTTACGACGTCGTCTCGGTGGAAGCGCCCGCCATGGAAGTCGGCTGCGCCGAAGGCCTGTTCGTCCCGCTGACACCCGAGATCACAGGCGACGCAGCGAACNCCCGCCATGGAAGTCGGCTGCGCCGAAGGCCTGTTCGTCCCGCTGACACCCGAGATCACAGGCGACGCAGCGAACTATCTCCCAGGAACCCTGCACGAATGCGGTGTCGCGTCCGACACATGGGCAACGGTTCTTGCCTACAACACGGATGTCTATAAGGGCGACGCCGCGCCAAAGAGCTGGGCGGACTTCTGGAACGTCGAGAAATTTCCAGGAAAGCGCGGCCTCTACCAGCAAGCGCAGTTCACGCTGGAAAATGCGCTCATGGCCGACGGCGTGAAACGCGAGGACATGTACAAGGTGTTGGCCACGCCGGAAGGTGTCGACCGGGCTTTCGCCATGCTCGACAAGATCAAGCCGAACGTCGTCTGGTGGTCCACCACGACGCAGGGCATCCAGAACCTNCAGCGGCGAAGTGACGCTCAGCGACGCGTTCAATGCACGCATCACCAACGAAGCCATCAACGAGAAGAAGCCCTACGCCATCGCGTGGGACGCCGGCTTCTTCTACGGCACCGACTACTGGGCCGTGGTGAAGGGCGCACCACACCAGCAGGGCGGGCTGGATCTCCTCAAGTGGTTTTCCATCCCTGAAAACCAGGCCGGCTTCTCCAAGCTCTATGCCTATGGCACCGGCCGCAAGGAAGCCGCCGACCTCATTCCCGCGGACTGG
>NZ_AYVK01000107.1:0-1271 GCF_000503155.1 Mesorhizobium sp. LSJC285A00 | reverse complement strand
ATGCAGTTCGAGATCAAGGATATTCACGCCCGGCTGGGCGTGACCTTCGTCTACGTCACGCACGACCAGACTGAAGCGCTGACCATGTCGGACCGGATCGCAGTGTTCAGCGCCGGCCGCATCGAGCAACTGTCGACGCCGCGCGAACTGTACGAGCGTCCCGCGGCGAGCTTTGTCGCAAGTTTCATCGGCGAGAGCAACCGCATGTTGGGTGCCGTGCTGGCCGGGAGCGAGGATGGCGGCGTATCCGTCCGCCTCGACGACGGCGACGTTGTGTTCAACGCCATGTCCTGCGGTGCTGCGCTTTCTGCGGGTGTCAGGGTGACGCTGTCGATAAGGCCCGAGCGCCTGTCCGTTCTGCAGGACGGCGTCACGGCGCTCAACGAGATTCCGGCGACGGTCGTTCAATCAATCTACGTCGGCGATCATGTCCGGCTCGTCGCCGCGACCGCGAGCGGCCAGAAATTCATCGTCAAGCTTGCTACTTCGTCGTCTCAGCCGAAGCTCGATCCAGGTACGGCGATCCGGCTGGGCTGTGGTCGTGAGGATTGCCTCGCGCTCGATAGATAACAACAAAAGGCAGACAAGGGAGACTCTAACCATGAAGAAATCGCCGAAAGTCGTCATCACCTGTGCGGTCACCGGCTCGATCCACACGCCGACGATGAGCCCGTATCTGCCCATAACGCCGTCAGAGATCGTCGATGCCGCCGTCGGCGCAGCCGAAGCCGGCGCGTCGGTGATCCATCTGCATGCCCGCGACCCCGAGACGGGCAAACCGACCCCCGATCCCAAGCTCTTCATGGACTTCCTGCCGCGCATCAAGCNATGCCCGCGACCCCGAGACGGGCAAACCGACCCCCGATCCCAAGCTCTTCATGGACTTCCTGCCGCGCATCAAGCAGCAAACCAACGCGGTGATGAACATTTCTACCGGCGGCGGCCTCAAGATGACGCTCGACGAACGTCTCGAAGCCGCTCATGCCGCCAAGCCCGAACTCTGCTCGCTCAACATGGGGTCGATGAATTTTGCCTTGCACCACATCGCGCCAAAATACACCGAATGGAAGTTCGACTGGGAAAAGCCTTATCTCGAGGACACCAAGAACGGCATCGTCTCCAACACGTTCCAGCAGATCGAGCGCATCATCGTCGAGGTCGGCCAGGCCTATGGGACGAAGTTCGAGTTCGAGTGCTATGATGTCAGTCACCTCTACACGCTGGCGCACTTTCTCGACCGCAAGCTGCTGAAGCCACCGCTTTTCGTCCAG
>NZ_AYVK01000106.1:0-1357 GCF_000503155.1 Mesorhizobium sp. LSJC285A00 | reverse complement strand
GCTCGCCGCGCTCGGCCTCGCCACACCGGCCCAGGCACAATATCAGGCTGGCGGCGGTTCGGCGACCGGCGGCAACGCCGTCGCCATCGGTAACGGCGCCGCGACGAATGGCAACAACAGCGTGGCGTTGGGCAGTTCCAACAGTGCAACGGGCGACGGCACGATCGCCATCGGCTATGCGATGGGTGTCAATGGCCTCAATTCCATAGGCATAGGTGTCTTCGCAGGCGCAACCGGCGTCAATGCCCTCGCCGTGGGCGGGAACGCCAATGCCAACGGGGACGCAGCAAGCGCTATTGGCGTTAATTCGGTTGCAACCACAAGCGCGGCCGCCTTTGGCAATAATGCGCGTGCCGACGGAGTCAACTCGACGGCCATCGGCTCTGTTACCCGGGCGACCGGGCTGCGCGCCACGGCGCTCGGGTTCGGGGCAACGGCATCCGGCGTGGATTCGATTGCCCAAGGTAACAGCGCCGTAGCAAGCAACCAGAATGCCGTCGCCATCGGATTCCAGTCGACTGCTACGGCGATAAACTCCGTCTATCTCGGCTCACGTACCGCGGCCGGAACGGGAGCGCTGGCCCAAGGCGCGGTCGGCATCGGCACAGATGTGACAGCATCCCAGGTCGATGCCATTGCGATGGGACGTTCGTCCGTTTCGTCGGCGCAATATGCGGTCGCCATTGGCCTGAATGCGAAGGCTACAGGAGCGGGTGGCGCGATGGCGTTGGGCCAAGGCACGATCTCGAGCGGTGTCAATTCCGTTGCACTCGGCGTTCAGGCTAATGCCACTGGAGCCGGCTCCAACGCCTTGGGCACGTTGTCCGTCGCTTCGGGAGGGAATGCCACTGCTCTAGGCACAAGTTCCACGGCCAGCAACAACTATGCGACAGCCGCAGGCTGGGGATCTGTCGCCAGTGGTACCAATTCGTTTGCTGGGGGGCAGAGAGCCGCTGCGTCGGGAGCAAGCTCCACGGCGCTGGGCACTACCTCGAATGCTTCGGGCGACTTTGCTCTTGCATTGGGCAATGGTGCTGTGTCGAGTGGAACCGGCTCGGTCGCGACGGGTTCTGGAGCCCAGGCTACGGCCGTCGCCACTGTGGCGATCGGCAACAACGCTGCCGCCACCGCCCAGAATGCCATCGCCGCCGGAACTGGCGCGGTCGCCAATTCCGCCGACGCGGTTGCCATCGGCACGGCCGCGACGGCCACCGGCGGCAAGGCTGTCGCCATCGGCGCCGGCAACACAGCCTTTGGCAACGGCGCGGTCTCCATCGGCGATCCGAGCTATGCCAGCGGCACCGGCGCCTTCACCGGCGGCGCCAACAACATCGCCAACAGCGACGGCACGGCAACC
>NZ_AYVK01000105.1:0-1358 GCF_000503155.1 Mesorhizobium sp. LSJC285A00 | reverse complement strand
CCTCATCCTCGCCCATGAGCGTGCTGTAGCCGACCACGTCGGCAGCAAGGATCGCGGTAAGCCTTCGCTCCATACCTGCCTGCGCCCTCCTTGGTCGATCAAGCGGCTTCGCGCAGCCTATTCTAGTCCCGCATCGGACGCGAGTGTGTGCGTCCGTTATGACGCGCGTGTGCTTCTACTGAACAACCGTAAAGTGAAACACCTTGCTTGAGTTGACGAAGGAATAGCCGCCGCCTCCATCGTCGCCGCGTTTATAGACGGGTCCACAGTCGGGGCGCCCGAACATATTCTCGCTCAGCTCGCACAATAAGTCGCCATCGACACGGACGGTCTCGGTGACCAGCCGCGTCGTGGAGCGGAAGGCTGCCTTGCCGTCGCTCCCGATCTGGAGGAAGGCTGGTTGGAGACCGGGCTCAAGCTGACCCTGCAGAGTATGGCCCAGCACCAGCGAGGCGATCTCCTTGCCCTTCAAGCGGTTGTGCTCATCGCCGGTGAAACCGAACGGCCATTCGGGCAAGCCCGCCTGCTGCAACGCGTCGACGATGAGAGCCAAATCCTGCGGGTTACGATATTGGGCACCGTTGAGTCGGTATGCGGACAATGAATCGAAACCTGGTGTGGACATGGCACCTAGCCCCTCGGCCACTGCCGCCCTGGCATCCTGCAGGCGGCCGGCGCGGGCGTAGGCGGCACCAAGCGTGATCGTGAAATCTCCGACTGACGGCGCATCGTCGCGGGTGCGTTCGAGGGCCTCGATCGCCCTGTCGTTGCTCCCTTGAATTAGAAAGACCAGACCGGCAATTTGCCGGTTTACAGGTGAAAGGTTGGGATCGAGCCTGAGCGCCGTCTCGACCGCTTCGGCAGCCACAGCATGACTGCCGGCGAACAGTTGCACGTATCCCAGGGCTATTTGCGTCTCAGCATCGCCGGGGCCGAGTGCGACGGCTCGCTCGACCGAAGCGATGGCTTCCTCGTAGCGGCGATCCACGACCTGCATGATCCCAAGAATAGCATAGGGCGACGAAAGGTCAGGGTCGAGTTGCAAAGCTCGGCTCGCCTTCTCATAGGCGCGCTTGCGCGCAGGTGCGCTCTGCATGATGTCATTGAACGATTCACGCCAGATATACACCGTCGTGCTTGCATCCGCCGCGAAGGCTTCCGCAAAAGCGGGGTCGAGCTGCTCGGCCTTGTCGTAGAGCGTGAGCGCCTCCCGCAGGCCGTCGCGCCGACCGGTCCGTGCTGTCTGCTCGGCACGAAGATAGAAGTCGTAGGCTTCGAGGTTTTCGGTCGGCGGCCGCGCCATGCGCTCGCTTTCCGCTGCCGAAGGTTGCATGCCAAGCGCCTTGGCGATCTCGCCG
>NZ_AYVK01000104.1:0-1362 GCF_000503155.1 Mesorhizobium sp. LSJC285A00 | reverse complement strand
ACCGCCCTCGTTCGTGAGGCGTATATAGTCGCCACCAACCAGAACTGTCAACAGTCATCGACGATGTTTTTTCGATTTCTCGTGGAGATATCCACGGGGCGGAAATTCGTGAGCTGGCTTGGCTGAAATTGTGAGTGGTGTTCCGCTGAGGATCACTCTTCTACCAAGCTCCCACCTCTAGGCGGCGGCAGGTGCGTGCCATCGGCCTGAGAATCGCCTCCTGGCGAGTGTCGATCCCCACGCCAGCCTAAGCAGCGCTTCAGAGCCGGCCTTCCAGCAATTCCGCCGTGATGTTGCGGCCGGCGAAAAAATACCCAGGACCAGACCCGTTCGGCATCGACTGCGAAAGCAATGCTGACGGCACGTCGCCAGCCGATGATCCGCGGACCAGGCATGATCTCGACCCGCTCTGTGCCGCACTGTGGAAAAGTCGACACGCTCAGGCAATGGTCGCGGATGCCGACAACGAAATTCCAAGCGATCGCCGGCGACGCACGGGTCGGCTATGTCGTCATAGAGCTGGTCGAGTTCAGTTTCCGCCTTGGGGTGGAAGACAATGCGGTACTCCATTGGCTACTTTATGCCTATTTGGCTTTCGCCTGCTTCGCGTGATGACGCGCCTCGAGCCGCGAAAAAACTGTCTCGACAGGGATGCCCTTAGTTTAGCCGGATCCTGCCGGAGCTCGGTCAGGCGCGCCGGAACCTCCTCGCGCAACCATCTTTCCCGCTCCGCCTCGAAATCCTCGAGCATACGTAGGCCGGCGCGAACATCTCAGGCATTGTTGTAGCGGCCTGATTCGAGCTGCTTCCTGATGAAGCTCTCATAGTGGTTCGTTCAGAGCGTAGTCGGGCACGGCAACCTCCTGGAAGATTATGGCGCCGATCAAGCCCGGTAGCAATAATAGCAATGATTGGAAGCGCACGATCACGGTTCGTTTTCCAAGATCTGGTGGCGAGAGAATGGTTCGTCGCCTGGTTTTGCAGGATCCAAAGCGTCCGGTCACCATCGCGCCGGCGCGTGGCGGTTGCCGCGCTGACAGAGCCGGGAGCCAACCGGCTTCGCGTGGGCAAAGGTGCCGAATACAAAAGGCCTGCGAGCTGCGGGCGGTTGGGGGTCATGATTTGTCTTTTCTGTCCCACGGTCGGCTTCGCCTGCTTCCGACCCCTGGTGCAGGTTAAAATCGCCATCGATCACGGTCCGAACGCAAAAAGCCCGCGTGAAGCGGGCTGTTTTTGATGTTGGTTGCGGGGACAGGATTTGAACCTGTGACCTTCAGGTTATGAGCCTGACGAGCTACCGGGCTGCTCCACCCCGCGTCACCTCCAGGGCAAGCTCTTGCTTGCTCCGGACTCTCCAGGGCA
>NZ_AYVK01000103.1:0-2497 GCF_000503155.1 Mesorhizobium sp. LSJC285A00 | reverse complement strand
CTATTCGCTCAGGCTCGTCACCTGGCATTTCTGGCTGGCGACGCTCGGCATCGTNGTCTACGCCGCGGTGATGTGGGTGTCCGGCATCATGCAGGGCCTGATGTGGCGCGAATACGACGAACAGGGCTTCCTGGTCTACTCCTTCGCCGAAACCGTGGCCGCTATGCACCCTTATTACATCATGCGCGCCATCGGTGGAGCCATGTACCTCTCCGGCACCCTGATCATGGCCTGGAACATCGCCATGACCATCCTCGGCTACCGGCGCGAGCAGGATCCGATGCCGCGCTCCACCCCCGCCCTCCAGCTTGCGCGATGATGAGACAGAAAATGAGGTTGATGAACAGACACGCGGTCATCGAGAAGAACGCTACACTTCTCCTCCTCGGGTCGCTGCTGGTCGTGACAATCGGCGGCATCGTCGAGATCGCGCCGCTCTTCTATCTCGATAATACGATCGAGAAGGTGGAAGGCATGCGGCCTTACTCGCCGCTCGAACTTGCTGGTNCCGCTCTTCTATCTCGATAATACGATCGAGAAGGTGGAAGGCATGCGGCCTTACTCGCCGCTCGAACTTGCTGGTCGAAACATCTATGTCCGCGAGGGCTGCTACCTCTGCCACAGCCAGATGATCAGGCCGTTCCGTGACGAGGTCGAGCGCTACGGCCACTACAGCCTGGCGGCCGAGTCGATATACGACCACCCCTTCCAGTGGGGATCGAAGCGCACCGGACCGGATCTCGCCCGCGTTGGCGACCGCTATTCCAACCTGTGGCACGTGGATCACCTGACAGATCCACGGTCCGTGGTGCCGGAATCGATCANCAATGCCGATTTGATGGCGCAGGCTGATCCCAACGCCGACACATCCGGCCTCGAGGCCCGCTACCCCAAGGCCAAGATCGGCGACTTCGACCGCAACCCGCAGCAAGTCACCGAAATGGACGCGCTGGTTTCTTATCTCCAGATGCTGGGCACGCTGGTCGATTTCAAGAACTACGATGAGACCGCCGGCTACCGCTGAGGACAATGGCCATGACGTACAATTTCATGCGGGAGTTTGCCGACAGCTGGGGCCTACTTGCCATGGCTCTTTTCTTCATCGGATCTGTTGCCTTTGCAGTTCGTCCCGGAAGCCGCAGGCAAGCCGGCGAAGCAGCTCAAATTCCTCTGAAGGAGGACTGATCATGAGCAGCGATCACATCGACGAGGTTTCCGGCATCTCAACCACCGGTCATGAGTGGGACGGCATCCGGGAGCTCAACAACCCGCTTCCGCGCTGGTGGATCTGGACGTTCTACATCACCATAGTCTGGGCGATCGGCTACACCATCGCCTATCCGGCATGGCCTCTGCTGCACACGGCAACCAAGGGGGTGCTCGGCTACTCCAGCCGCAACGATGTCGGGAACGAGTTGTCCGCGGCTGAAGCGGCCAAGGGCAAATATGTCGCCGCGATAGAAGCGAAAAGTGTTTCGGAGATCGCGGCGGACGACACGCTGCGCGANTGCCGCGTTCAAGCTCAATTGCGTGCAGTGCCATGGTTCCGGCGCCCAGGGCTCCAAGGGCTTCCCCAACCTTAACGACGACGACTGGCTGTGGGGCGGCAAGGCGGACCAGATTCAGCAGACGATCACCCATGGCATTCGCTTCGCCTCCGATCCGGATACGCGCCTGTCGGAAATGCCCGCCTTTGCCGACATCATCACCGCCGACCAGATCAAACAGGTCAGCGCCTACGTCGCCAGTCTGTCGGGGGCCGTCGTCAATCAAGCATTGGTCGCGCCGGGCGCAAAGGTCTTTGCCGAAAACTGCGTGGCCTGTCATGGCGACAATGCAAAAGGCAACAAGGAACTCGGCGCTCCAGATCTGACCGACGCCATCTGGCTCTACGGGTCAGGCGAAGCGGCCATCGCCGCCCAGGTAACCGCACCGAAACACGGCGTGATGCCGGCTTGGGGCGCGCGCCTCGGCGAGATCAAGGTCAAGGAACTGGCGGTCTACATCCATTCGCTTGGCGGCGGAGAATAGGAAAGCAGCCTATTCTCGTCCTCCCCCTCCCGCCAAGCGACGAGGCCCGGCGCAAGCCGGGCCTCGGCATCATCCAGAACCGATGAGTCGGCTTCCGGCGAAATCGTCGCTGGTGACTGGAGCTTCTCGTGCTCGATAACACGCAAATAGAACGGATCGAACCCACTTTCAACTCCGCCAAGGTGCGCCAGCCAATGTATGCCGCGCGCAGGAAGATCTTCCCGAAGCGGGCCTCTGGCAGCTTTCGCCGATTCAAATGGATCGTGATGGCGATCACGCTCGGCATCTACTATCTCACGCCGTGGCTGCGCTGGGACCGCGGTCCGTTTGCCCCCGACCAGGCGGTGCTGCTCGATGTCGCCAACCGGCGCTTCTATTTCTTCTTCATCGAGATATGGCCCCAGGAATTCTACTATGTCGCCGGCCTTCTGGTCATGGCCGGCGTCGGTCTTTTCCTGATCACGTC
>NZ_AYVK01000102.1:0-1695 GCF_000503155.1 Mesorhizobium sp. LSJC285A00 | reverse complement strand
CGGTCGAGACGGCGCAGTCGCTGGCCGACCGCGCCGGCGACATCCTGCGTAACTTCGAGGGCGCCGACCAGCGGCTGAGCATGCGCATCGGCGAATCCGCCGAAGCGCTGGCCGCCCGCGCCTCGGACCTTGGCCGCATCTTCGACGCCGCCGACCAGCAGCTGATCTCGCGCATTGCCGAGGGTTCGGACGCGCTGTCGGCACGCGCCACCGAGATCAGCCGCATCTTCGACGAGGCCGATCACCGCTTGGTGTCGCGCATCGCCGACTCCACGTCGACGATCGGCGAGCATGCCGACAACATCGTCGGTGCCTTCGCCAGCACCGAGCAGCGCGTTGCCGAACGCGCACGCCAGACCGGCCAGGAACTTGCCGTCCACGCCCGCGAGATGGAGCAGGCTCTTGCCGGCGCCGATGAGCGGCTGGCCGCGAGCGTTGCGTCCGCAGCTTCGCGCGTCGAGGAACAGGTCGCCAACGTCGAGAACCGCCTTCTTTATACGACGGAGACGATGGGCCAGAAGCTCAACGAGCAGGTTTCCAGCGCAGAAGCTCAGCTGATCTCGCGCGCCAACACGATTGCGGAGACTTTTACCGCGGTCGGCCAGCACATCGGCCAAAGCACCAACGACGCTGCCAAGACAATCGGCACCAATACCCGCGAGCTCAACACGATGCTGGCGGCGCGTTCGGCCGAGATGGCGAAGATCCTGGACGAAACCGCGCGGCCGCTGGTCGAGCGCTTCGCCCAGGGCGGCTCGGAACTGCAAAAGAGCATGGAAGAGGTCACCGAACGCGCGACCGAGAAGCTGCGCAGCGAAAATGCCGCCCTCGTCAACGCGCTCGCCAGCCGCACCGCCGAAACGCTGTCGGCCGTCGAAGGCGCGCGCTCGTCGCTCGCCGATAGCGTCGCCGACCTCATCGGCCGCATGAGCGTCTCCAGCTCGCAGCTTGGTGAGCTGATCGAACAGGCGGCGATCAACCTCGGCCAGGTTGACGAACGTCTGAGCGGCAGCACGCAAAGCTTCGCGGCAACCACCGAAAAGGCCGCGCAGACCTTCGCCAGCTCGGCACGCCTGGTCGATTCGAACACGACGCGGCTTACCGAACTGTCGTCGTCGACCCTGCGCGAAGTGGCCTCGATCGCCACCAAGTTCGACGAGCACAGCCGCTTGCTGTCCTCGGCTTCGGATCTGTTGAGCTCGGCGCAGAGCAATCTGGAGCACACGCTTGAGCGGCAATCGTCGCTCGAAGATCTCGCCGTCGGCCTGGTCAAGAAGTCGGAAGACCTCGAGAAGGTGATGCGTTCGTTCGAAAACCTTGTCGGCCAGACGATGCAGAATGCCGAAGGCAAGACGCTGGCATCAGCCGACAAGATCCGCATCGCCATAACGGAAGTGGTCGATTCGGCAACCAGCCGGTTCGCCGATGCGACCGAGGAGATGCGGCGCACCGCAAGCTCGATCAAGAGCGAGCTCGACCTCACCCGCGCCGAGCTCAAGAAGGGCGTCATCGAGATGCCGGAAGAGGCCAAGGAATCGACCTCGGCGATCCGCCGTGCCGTTGCCGAGCAGATCAACGCGCTCAAGGAACTTTCGGATATCGTTGCGAAATCGGGACGCGGCGGCGACAATGCCGAACCGCGCGCCCTGCGCCCGGCGCCGCAGGCGCCAGTGCAGCGCCCGGCCGAGCCGGTAC
>NZ_AYVK01000101.1:0-3111 GCF_000503155.1 Mesorhizobium sp. LSJC285A00 | reverse complement strand
AGCTCCCTCTCCCTATTGGGGCGGAAGCATGTTGATCGCTCACAGCCGACGGACGCCCTTAGAGTTGCCGTCGATAGCACACTGTATGCCTGCGGGCCGCGGATGTCCCATTTATTAACAACTGCGTTGATCAGCGCGAGCCAAGCTTTGGCGCGCCCGCGCTAAGACGGCATTCAGATACTCCAGGAATTCGTCATCGCTTTTCGTTGACAAGCCGACTTGTCGAGCGCGAGTCACAATGCGCTCCTGGAGTGAAACCGCTGTCTCATAGTGGTCCACGATCATCTGAAATGAAGCGCTCACTGGGGCGGATTCAAAGAGCTGTGCCATTGTGGCAATGTAGTTCCAAGATGATGAGAGTCGATGCGGCCGCTGCTTTGCGTAACAATCGTACAATGTGCTCAAGAATGTGCGGTTACCGGATCTAGACGGCCTATCCGGAGGTGGTGTGGAATTCTGCTGACTTAGCAGCACGGATAGAACTCGTGATCCGCCACGCAGCACGCGCCAGATAGGACCAATAGGGCGTAACTAGCGACGCGAGCGCCGCCGCTGCGATGCAGTGAGCCGAATGCGCCGAGGCCCATCAACTTCCACCGGGTCACCTCGGCAGTGGCCGCCTTCACCCCGGTCATGTCTTCGCTGAGCGATTCACCGCGTCTTCAGCCTTGGCAAAACGCTGCACCAGCTTGTCGGTCTTGGCGTACATCTTCGATCGGCTGGCGGCTGGGCGCTGCTCGGATTGCTCGTAAGAGAGCGCGGCTCAAGCATCGCTGTCGTTTAATGTCGCGCCGGATCTCGGTTGCGTCTCGCTGAACGCCCTCCATGGACGCCCTTCATCGTGGGTCCACCAGGGCTTTCTTGTTGTCTGAATAGCCGCCTTCGTGCGCGAGCACCTTGGCAGGCGCTTTCTTTTCGCGCGAAATTGCCATCGTTTTCAAGCGGGAGGGTCGGGATGCAGATTTTCGATGACATCGAGGCGCTGCTGGATGCGGGTGAAGCCTCGACGGCACTTAAGGAAGTGCGGGCGCTGGTGCATCAATTTGGGCGCGGGTCCAGTGTCTTGGCGGGCGCGATCGACGACCTCATTATTGACCTGTCGACGCTATCATTCGTCGCCGATGCTTACGGAGGCCGCATCGCAGAGGCGGCGCGCATCTTGGCCCGAAAAAGACTATTGAAAATCAAGTTGCTCGCACCTCGTCAAAGCGTTGAAGTGGTCAGCTAGAGATTGGTGGTCGCTACGAAAAACGTGTAGACCTGCTCGGTGCTCCGATCGCATCGAAACCTCTCGCGATCATCGGTTCCGTACGGACGAAAGAGCCGCCTGACCCTGCGACCAGATGAAAGCTTGGACTTGCGGCAGACCGCAAGCAGTTGGAGCTTGAATTGCCGACACACTCTCANCCCTGCGACCAGATGAAAGCTTGGACTTGCGGCAGACCGCAAGCAGTTGGAGCTTGAATTGCCGACACACTCTCAGGAACCGTTGCCGGGATCGCACTCCATTGGTCGTCGGCCCAGATCCGGCGCGCGTCGCTTAAGGTGCCGGTCGAATATGGCCAGCTTCGCTTCGTAGCCGATCCGCACTCTGGACCTGCAGCTATCGCAGCTGAAACCGGCAATCGTTTTCAGCCAGGATCCCCTTCTCACCATTGGGCACGAACAGGAGGGGCATTGGAATTCTATCGGTACGTCGCGCAGTTCATTTGATAGAGGCACTGTGCATGTTCTCCTCAGCGGCACGGCCACTGCAACAAAGTAGAAGGAGAAATGTTTCCGGCTTCGGCCATTTGCGCGAAAGAATCGGACCTAAGTCTAAATGGTGAGCGGCCCAGAAACCTATTTCCCTTGCTATCGGCCTTTGCGTCGGAAATTGAACGGCAATAGCGAGGGTGATCGAAGGCGGCCCCGGGCGTGAGGCTGGCAAGTGGGGCCAAGACGCGGCGGAAAAGCGGAGCCTGTTGCGATCAAATAACCGGTTCGCCTAGAATCTCGTTCACCCAGCTCATAGTTCTCAGCCCGTATGCCATTCCGGCGCAGTCGGCAAACCAGTCGAAGACACTCATGTCACGCCCTGTGACGCATTGAAGGATTTCGATCGCTGCGCCCGTTAAAGCAAGTAGAACCGCCAGCCGGACCACCTGTTGGGGCCAGCCGAGGCTACCCAAAGCCGACAAGGTGGCGAACGCGGCGGCGTGGTTGAGCTTGTCGTGATGAGACGTAAAGGCCAACGCGTGCAGCAAGTGGTCTGGCAATAGCGCGAGCAACAGGACGACCGCCAACGTGGAGAGAAAGGCAGCCCTTGCCNAAAAGCAAGTAGAACCGCCAGCCGGACCACCTGTTGGGGCCAGCCGAGGCTACCCAAAGCCGACAAGGTGGCGAACGCGGCGGCGTGGTTGAGCTTGTCGTGATGAGACGTAAAGGCCAATCCAAGGGCGTGCAGCAAGTGGTCTGGCAATAGCGCGAGCAACAGGACGACCGCCAACGTGGAGAGAAAGGCAGCCCTTGCCATGCTCTGATAAAAGCTCGACTGCGGCAATCTATCCGCAGCACTCCCGGTTCCTAGTTCTCGCTTCCGATACTGGTGCACTAGGCAGAGCTCCAACCTGCATCTGAGCTACGAGCGCGAACAACTGGCATGCTTAACAGGCCTCCTGATGTCATCAGGAAGTTCCATGAAACAGCCTATGTCACTCTGGATGGTTCCATAGGGCGCTGCGAATGTCGCCCTCCATTGTGATGAGGCCGAGGGTTTCCTGCCGAAAAGGCGCGGNGGAATAGGCGAGCCATTGGTACCGCTTGCGCCCAGGTGCGATGCGTATCGTGCTGGGCGGGAGCGGAACTCTTCCAGCCTTGGCCCGGCTGTGCAGCCGGGCCGACGCCCTTCTGAATTCAATTATCGCCGGCGTCGCGGCTAACAGACGAAACCGCTGTTTAGTCTGGTCATTCCTGCCTTGGTGATCTCGCCTCTACATATTCCAATCCTAGACGCTAGGCCAGCAGCGGTCACTCGCTGCTGTCCAATCAACAAGCCCCAAACATCAGGTCGCGGTTATATACAAAAAAGCCGGCCACCTTTCGGCAGCCGGCCAGTGCAAACAAGGAAGG
>NZ_AYVK01000100.1:0-1725 GCF_000503155.1 Mesorhizobium sp. LSJC285A00 | reverse complement strand
ACGCATAGGGGGAGAGAAGTGTCACCTATGTATCCGGTTCAAAGTGTTACCCATCTATCGGCTGGACACCGGCTCTGGCAACACTCCCTCTCTTCGGTTAGCTTCGCCAAAATTCCTTGGCGGAAGGATGAACCTTTTTGAACCTATCGGCGACAGAGCAGACAGGAGCCAGGCGGCTCGACCGGCCATGACGGCAGCGACCGAGACTGATCGCGCGCTTGTCGACCGGGTCGCGAAGGGCGACCGTGCCGCTGTTCGGCTGCTGTTCATGCGTCACCACGCGCGGGTCTACCGCTTCGTGGTGCGCCAGACGGGATCGGAAATGATGGCCGACGATATCGCAAACGAGGTCTTTCTCGAGCTGTGGCGCCAGGCGCCCGGTTTCGAAGGGCGCTCGGAAGTCTCGACATGGCTGCTCGGCATCGCCCGGTTCAAGGCGCTGTCGATGCTTCGCAAGAAAAAAGAAGACTGGATCGATGACGACGATGCGGCGCAGGTTCCCGACGGCGCCGACACGCCGGAAGTCGCCACCATGAAGGAAGACAAGGGCGCCGCTTTGCGGCGCTTCGTCGATGCCTTGCCGGAGGAACACCGCTCGGTGATCGACCTTGCCTATTACCATGGACAGTCGGTGACGGAGATTGGCGAGGTGCTCGGCATCCCGGTCGCCACCGTCAAGACCCGAATGTTCTACGCCCGCAAGAAACTCGGCGAAGCCCTCAAGGCCGCCGGTTACGACAGGGGGTGGCCATGAGCAATCCTGAAGACATGAGCGCCGCTGAAAAAATGTCGCGCCGTGACGAAATGGAAACGCTGCTGCCGTTCTACCTGAACGGCTCGCTGGAAGGCTCGGACCTCGAAGCCGTCGAGGAATGGCTGGCGTCCGACCCGGCTGCGATGGCTGCGCTTGGCGAGGCCGAGGCCGAATTCTCCGGCGCCACCGCCGCCAACGAAGCGATCCGGCCACCGGCCGATGCGCTCAGCCGCTTTGCCAGGGCGCTTGACGCCGAAGCCGGACCGGTCCGCGCGCCGGCGGGCCGTTCCTGGCTGTCGCAGGCGCTCGGCCGTGTCGTGGCGGTGCCGGTCGGTGTCGCCTGGGCGGCGGCCGCTGTCTTGCTGGCGTTGGTCGTGGTGCAGTCCTACGTGCAGACCGGCGGCAAGGGTAATGATTTCGAGATTGCCGGGGCCGAGGACGAGTTGGCGAAACTGCCGTTCGCGCTGGTCAAGTTCAAGCCGGATGCGAAGATGTCCGACATCGCTGTCTTCCTCGACCAGAACGCGCTGAAGATCGCCGGCGGGCCGGCCGCCTCGGGCGTCTTCCGCATTGCCATCCCGGTCAAGACCGGAGCAGACTACACCAGGCTCGTCGGCCTTATTGCCGCCCAGCCGTTCGCGGAGACTGTGATCGAGGGAAGGAAACCGGTTGATGGCAGCTAGGGCGGTCATTCGATTTGCGGCGATCCTGGTGGCGGCGACGACAATCGTCGCCGTGCCGGCGTCGGCGCAGACCAATGATCCCAATGCCGGCCGGGCCGACTGCACCGACGCGGCCGGGGCGGCGGCTGCCGACTGCCCGAAAGACGGCAATGAGGCCAAGGTCGGCGGCGAACCAGGCGCAGTTACCCTTCCGGCCCTGATCGTCGACCTGTTTCCCAACCCACCGGCTCCCGTAGCGCCCGTGCCGACGCCGCGGCCGTCAGCGCCGCCTGCCGACACGCAGGCCGG
>NZ_AYVK01000099.1:0-1709 GCF_000503155.1 Mesorhizobium sp. LSJC285A00 | reverse complement strand
TTCGATTCATTGCGAGGCTGATCAATCATAAGGCTCTTGTGAACACTGCGCTCGACCCTTTTCCCTCTACCTGGACGGGACGAGCAAAGCGAATAGGTAAGTATAACCGTTTGAACTACGGTCTGACTTCCTTTCTCGCAGCGCTTATGGACAGTTCTGCGTCGCTTCGTCGAGGCCTTATCAGATTCGCAATCACAGATGGCCGCAGCATCTCAGACCTTCTAACCAATGACGAGCNGTCGGTGATGCCATTCTGCCCGCGAGCAAATACGAACATCCCTACGATTATGGTGGCCGAGAAGATGTCTGATGCGATACTGAATGAGCGCTAATGGAGTGTGGGTGCCGTCGCGAATAGTGTTGGAATTCGGCGGAGCAGCCCGGTAGGCTGGGGTTCGTTCGGCGAGGTCAATCTGCGTATGGAGAGGCTTGATGGGCAGCGTCTGCCATCCATCGACTTTTCGCATCGAGCTTTGTCAGACACCATCAACGCCCAGAACAGTATGGCCGCGGTTTCGGGCAAAGGCAGCACGGTCTCGGTCTTGATGCGCCGCTTGAACTCTTCGTGCAGACGTTCGATGGCGTTGGCCGCTTTCCATTGGCTCGGCGTCAGTCTGGTGAAGCCCAGGAGGCGCTCGCCGGCCTCTACGAGCCATTGGTCACGAGCGTCAGTTGAGCCGCCAATTGCGAACAAAGGTCCTTGCGGCGGGCCGCGATCTCCAGCGGCGTGGCCGGGTAGCTTATGTCGGTGTAATCGGCGCCGATGTTGCGTCGATCATCAGTTTTGATCGGGTTTGCCGCCTTGTGCCGGCACTTTGGCGAACATCCGGTTGAATACGCCTCGTCTCCAGCTGATGAGGCGATTTTTGGACCGCTTGTGAGGACCGTGTTCCGTGGAGGGGGCGGGTCGCGTCACTGTCGTGGCGAATTGACAGGCTGCCCCCTGCCTCACCAGGCCGGCGATCTGACGGGAGATGTCGCGGACGGTGCGCCCCAGATACGTCCTGAGCCTGCGCAGGGCCTTGTTGACCCGCTTGAACGGTTTGGCATGGGCGTAGCGCTGTAGATGATCAGCGCCTGCTTGCCGACCCGGACGTATGGCACAGGTGGAGCCCGGCCTTCCTGGCCAGCCGGACGAGCCGCTCGCGGGCACGATTGATGAGCTTGGCGTCGGTTGGGAACATGACGTTCTTGGGTTGAACCGTCGTGTCGACAATGATCGGGCGCGTGTTCTGCGGCTTGATCGCGTCGGTCTTGACCGCGATGCTGAGGCTTTCCTACAGCAGCACCTTGATCCGCTCTGACCTGGCACTGAGAATTTCCTCCATCTGAGATTAGAGTCCGAGCCTTGATTGAAGGACGGACTGATGAAGAGAAAGCGGTTTACGGAAGAGCAGATCATCGCGGTTCTGCGCGAGCCTGAGGCGGGTGCGAAGGCGGGCGAGCTTGCCCGCAAGCACGGGGTCTCGGAGGCGACGCTGTATAACTGGAAGGCCAAGTATGGCGGATGGACGTCTCTGACGCCAAGCGGCTGAAGGCCTTGGACGACGAGAACGCCAAGCTGAAGAAGCTGCTCGCCGACCAGATCGCTCGAAGCCTCGGCACTGCGCGAGCTTCTGTCAAAAAATGGTAGGGCCCGCCGCCAGGCGCGAAGCCGTCGCGCATCTGCAGGCCGTCATGGGCCTATCGGAGCGTCGGGCCTGTTCCTT
>NZ_AYVK01000098.1:0-2497 GCF_000503155.1 Mesorhizobium sp. LSJC285A00 | reverse complement strand
GTTCAGCTTGTCGAGTAGCGGGATGGGTGGGCGGACCTTGCGCATTGTCCGGGACAAATCCGGGATAGCCGCCGTGGAGTTTGCCATGTTGCTGCCCGTCCTGTGCTTGGTCTGCCTCGGCATCGCCGATGGCTGGTCCTACGTGACGAGTTACCTGCAGATGCGCGCGGGCGTCAAAACCGCGGCCAATCTCGTGATGGCCGGCGCGTCCAATGACACCGGAACGCAGGCGGTCGCGCTTTCGAGCTGGAACGACAAGCCCGAGGACGCCGCGGTCGTGCTGGTCCGCTCCTANGGACGCAGGCGGTCGCGCTTTCGAGCTGGAACGACAAGCCCGAGGACGCCGCGGTCGTGCTGGTCCGCTCCTACTTGTGCGGCGCCACGGTCGTGGATGAGACCACCATCTGCGGCGGAAAGAAAATCTTCGTGCAGATAACGGCGACGGGCACCTGGGTGCCCCCGTTTAACTTCGGTGTCTTCCCGGACCCGCGCGCGATTAGTCATCAGCAGGTGATCCGTGTCCGCTGAAAGGATCGGATCCAGGTGGCGCCGTGACTGCTCCGGCGCAGNCTTCGTCATCGCTTTCCCGTATTTCGACCAGTATCCGATAAATTACGCCACGACCGTCACGGTGCCCCTGGTTGCTAGCTAGGCGTACGACCGGCTTTCGTTGAGTTGGCGGCCCTGTATTCAGCTTCCCAAGGCAATGCGTCGAAGTCGGGCTTGTGCCCCGCTTCACGGTAGGCGGCCTGAGTGAGGAAACCTGCTTTGTCCCGCTCCACAACGCAAACAAATGGCGGAGTGCCCGGGCACCTATAAACGCCTACAGCTTTTTCCATGCAACAGGTGTGCTACGGGTGCTCGGAGATGTCGTCCTTCATTACGATGACAGAACAAGAGCGAGGACAGCAGCGGCCCGGCATCACTGAAAGGGTGCGGGTTGGTAAAATTCGTACAACTCTTTTCATTGCGGAGAGAGTTTCGGCGAGCTTATTAATGTGTCGTTTGCCATTGCCTTTTCTGGGAGGCTGCGATGGTTGCAACGCCCATAGATATCGCTCGAGCGGCCACTACGGCCACCTTGCTGATGCGCCAGAAGTCCATGGCGGAACCCGCCACATTTCGCCGGGACATGGATCAATCGCGCAGGGCCATCCGAGCCTCACGCGAGCTTCTGAAGCGCCTTGGTCACGTCGTCGCGACGTGGCGCTAGGCTGGGAAGATGCCGACCCGTCTACTGTTGCCGTCTCCGCCTTTCAAGCCGACGTTCTCCGCTCTGCATTCCGAGCCCTAGTAGGGGAAACGGGTACGCCTGAGTGTCAATGGCGCGATTTAGCCAAGGCCCTGGTGCGCGATTTCACTGGGTGCGAGCTGATCGAAACTGGGTTGGTGGATTGGATCGTCAGCAAGTAGCCGCTGCCCGCCAGCGGCCCAGCAGCGGTCTGCGGGGACTTTGCAGCGGACGCGCTGGGCCTGACCGGTGGGGCGGTGTGGTATCCGCCGGCTGGCGAACATATGCGCCTCCTCCCAACGCCAGCGAAACATCCAAACGAACGAGGTGATCTAACCGCGATCTCGCCATCCAAGGCCGACACATAGGCCGATAGCAAAGGCCTATAATCGCTGAGAGAACGAAAATGGCCGACGCCATGGTTGGGGAACCCGGGTGGGTAGGCGCCGGCCACAAGTGGAACAAGCCCGCCGCGCCACACACATGGCTGATTTGTCATCACGTGGTTATGGTGTGATCGCGCAGGGCTGCACCAGCGGAACTTAGTAAACGCCGCTTGGTAAGCGATCCTCGACGCGATCGTTCATCGCCACGACGACTTGGGAAACTTGACGGNCTTAGTAAACGCCGCTTGGTAAGCGATCCTCGACGCGATCGTTCATCGCCACGACGACTTGGGAAACTTGACGGCTGCAGCCTTCTGCCATGTCAAGCTCAAGTCGTTAACAGCGGCCGCCCGGTCATGAGCAGGCATGCGCCCATCCTAGCATATCGCGCTGCCGGTTTCGCAAGGCGCAGCAGCAAGGGGAGGCGACCAGAGCCGATGTGAAGGGGACTAGTCAAGCTAATATTCGCTTGCGCTAATTTAAATGTGCCGTAACGTCATGCTCAGCATTTTTGGGGAGGAGCAACGGTGGGGAGTATGATGAGAGTAGCTGTGTTTTGCGCGGCGATCGTGATCGCTGGGACTGGTGTCGCTATAGCCAAGGAGAAGAAGGTGGTGGTGAGTGACGCCACGGACCTTTGCTCTACGAAGCACTCTGCCAAGAAGCAGGTGCTCGAACTGGACTGCAGGCCGACCGGAACCGCCAAATTGCCGGCCGATGGAACGCCGGAAAAGCCGCGCCTCGGATACGACACCGATCCGTGGCTGGTTAAAGGCCTTTAGAGACTAGCCGCTGGCAATACAGCGCAGCTAAGGGGAATGTGCGCTGGCGGTGAAGCCTTCTTTGTTCTCTCATCGGTGGAACATTGTCGCCTGGAAAC
>NZ_AYVK01000097.1:0-2125 GCF_000503155.1 Mesorhizobium sp. LSJC285A00 | reverse complement strand
CAGGATGTTGTCCCGGGGATCGAATGGATCGCGGCCAAGCGACCAGCGGGCGCGCAGATAGTCCCATGTTCCGGGCATGATCTGCATCAAGCCGCGGGCGCCTGCGCTGGAGACGGCGCGCACATCACCCGCACTCTCCTTGCGCATGATGGCGCGGATCAGCGCGGTCGGGACGCCGAAGCGGTGCGAGGCTTCTGCGATATGCGCGCCGAACGGATCGCGTTGCGACGATCGTGTGAGAGGTGTTTCCTGCGCCAAGGTCGCCGCCGGCATGACGGTCGCAACGGACAGGCCGCAAAGGAGGAGCAGAGCCATGCGCCGGGCAGCGCGAAGCGGCCCGGGCGCATTGCGATGGCTCGTCGACGGACGGCGAGCGCGCATCGTTCAATCCTTCTCGCTACGGTCGCGCGGGAGCGCCCAGTGCAGCGACCAGGACGTCTTGTCGTCGCCATTGCGAAAGAGGTTGGCGCGTATCGGCTGCGCGAAGGTCGGGTCGTCGAGCTGGATCGAGACATAGTCTCCGGCCTTTTCGCTGGAGCNGCGCGTATCGGCTGCGCGAAGGTCGGGTCGTCGAGCTGGATCGAGACATAGTCTCCGGCCTTTTCGCTGGAGCGTTTCCAGCCGCACCAATCTCGGGGCCGTCCTCGTTTCCGGCGTGAATGCGGTAGTCAGGTTGTGTCGTCATGTGTGGCCGAATGCGCCGATGTGGCTTCACCAATCTGCGGACGGGAAGGCAGAGGCAGTTTCGTCCAGTCGTCGGGCCTCTCCTCCTCCTCCGCCGTCGGCACCGGCGGCGGCAGGTACGTTCCCGGAAGCGAGCATCCTCATGGGCGCGGATCGGCGGTGCACTGCAACGGGCTAAAGTGAAATATCTTTTTGAGGCTTGCGTCCGTTCTCGGAGCCTGGCGAGTGCTGAGCGAGCACTGCCGCTAGCATCGAAATTGTCGTCATCCAGCCATGTCAAAAGGGCGGCCTTATGCGATGGCCATTCTTCGAGGAGCATTGAGTGCCAAGCAACGTCGCGTTGCCAACCTTTGACCACGGCTGCGGCGCGCCAAACCCTCTCTGCTTTGAAACCGTAGCGCTCCGCCGCGCGGCGTGAAGCTGTACTCAAAGCTTGGCAACGCGATACCAGCCTCCTGTAGCCGAGTTCGTCAAAAGCGTGCTGCATCAGGAGAAAAATCGCCTCCGATGCTGCGCGTGTTCGCTGCAGTCTTGGCGAAAGCCAGATAACCAATCTCCGCCCACCGGTATGTCGTCTGTTGATGTGCAAAGCTGGAATGGCCGAAACTCCGGCAGCGGATAAGTCGGGGTCGATTCTGAGTCTCTGCGCCGTGTGCGCCTTTTGCTAGGGTGCCATCTACAGTCGACATGTGGAATTCAGATACATAGCCCGATTCAATACCCTGCCTGGGATTCGATTCCATGCCCAAGCATCCCCGCGCCGGCGACCGTCGGCGCTCAAAGGAAAATGGCGTATAAGCCGCAGTCCTGCGCGCATCGGCAACAGTGACGGTTGTCGCGCGCAGGACGGAGGAAATTCGCCCCCGCCGCGGGCGGTGAACAGGACAGCCGTAGGAGCGTCAGCATAGCGCCGGCCGCAGGACGGGACGCGGGACCGACTGTCCCCGTTCGCGGTAGTCCGCGTATTTTGCGCCAAAGGCGCAGGCGGAGATTTTCATGCTTTGGTGATAAGCATCGTTGTCGCGGCCGACCGGCTTCATGCCGACCGAAGCACCGATCGCGCGGACGCAACGTTGCGCTTGTGACGATCAGACCGTTGGCGTCATCGAAGCGGTTGCCAAGATTTCGAAGAACCGCGTGGCGGATTCCGCAGCCGTCGCACGACTCCATCTACCACGGAGAATATCGTGGTGCGCTGGAGGACAGATGCAAACCCGCCTACCCGGCATCGTTATCGACGTGTATCGCCTTCAGCCCTCAGAAGGCTTGTCGCCGCATGACGCGCATCCGCCTCAAGGTCGATCTTGCTGCGTAAACTCAGGTCGAATCGTACCGTAACCGTCAAAACACGGGCATACAGAACATCGTCGAGCGTGCCGCGCATTTCATGCAGATAGGTCAGAGACGACTTCCCAACCTTTTCGACAACCGAGCGAATGGT
>NZ_AYVK01000096.1:0-3208 GCF_000503155.1 Mesorhizobium sp. LSJC285A00 | reverse complement strand
CACAATTTACCAGCAATGGTTGAATCAACCGTTACTGCACGTGCTTTCAATGGCGCTTCCCTGATCGTTAGACTTTGACGGAACAAACAGGGGATTCACAGGTTCGGCGTTCGAGACTCGACCGATGGAAGCGATCTTCGATGACATCGCCAACGCCCTCAGAGCGCCCCGCCAAGACGTGTGGCGCCCTGTCCGGCGCCTTCGCCATCGATATGGTCGGCGAACTCAACTCCCCACGTACGCCGCGTCCTGGCTGCGTCAAGGAAGCTCTTGGAACAGATGGCCGAACGCGAAGACCCCCCGCCGCCAAGTTGAGGCGGCTTCTATGGAAATCCGCTCATCTGACGCCAGAGCAGCGCTGGCAGGTCCATCAACCGGCTACCCTCAGAAGCAGTGCGACACCGACTCCATAAGGGATGAACACAGCCGCCAACGCGACCCAGATGCCCGGATCGGCGAGCACGTGCATTTCCTTGCGAAGCTGTTCCAGACCAACGGCAAAAGGCCGGCTGTGTTCCCAAACCGGAAAAGGCCGGCGCACACATGCGGTCGACGGGCATTAGGTTCCATTGCTAGATCACAAGCAAGCGCGCTTACCTGCAGCGGAACCTGACAGCCATACGACCGTTATTCGAAAGGACAACGAAAGGAGATCGCCATCATGGACTGGAACCGCGTCGAAGGAAATTGGAAGCAATTCAAAGGTAAGGTCAAGGAGCAGTGGGGCAAGCTCACTGATGATGATATTGACCGCATAGCCGGCAACCGCGATCAGCTCGAAGGTACGATCCAGGAACGCTACGGCATTGAGANATGATGATATTGACCGCATAGCCGGCAACCGCGATCAGCTCGAAGGTACGATCCAGGAACGCTACGGCATTGAGAAGGATCGCGTGCGGCGAGACGTCGACGACTGGTATGGTCGACAAGACTCGTATTAGGACGGTGCGCCGTTCGGATCGACCTTGTCGGCTTCCAGCCGCGTTGATCTCCACAATGGAGATTGTAGAAATGTCCATCCACAAAGAAGACTATCGAACGAACAAGGCTGACTACCTGATAGAGAAAAGGCCAGATCTGGTTGAGAAGACCAAGCCGAAAAAGAAGACGTTGCGGCGTGACGATCAGCGTTCCGCAAAGTTATTGGAAAACCCCGCCGCGTTACCCGAGAGGCCGGCATCACGCCGTTAGAAATCGCAGAAGGTCAAGAGGAACATTTAAGCGATATTGAATGTTCGACTGTTTATGGACAGCCGAACCGTACTCTCAGCAGATCAATCCAGAGCAGCACGAGCCCTACTGAACTGGTCGCGTGTGCGACTTGCCGCAAAGGCAGATCTTAGCGAAATGGCCANCAGAGCAGCACGAGCCCTACTGAACTGGTCGCGTGTGCGACTTGCCGCAAAGGCAGATCTTAGCGAAATGGCCATCAGCGATCTTGAGAACGGATTCAGGAAATCGCGTCCCCACAACATCGCGGCGATCCGCAAAGCGTTTGAAGACGCCGGAATCGTCTTCACCGTCGAAGGCACTCCATCGCTCGCCCGCTCAGAAGGTGGCAGCGGCCTCGCCACCGACAATAGACAGTGGCGCCGGCGGCAGAGAAAATAATAAGGGCGAAAAGCCTACTCAGGAGCGTCTTAGGCTCGGAACTCATACCGGAAGGCTCGCAATGCGGAGCGCTGATTTACGGCTTTGAAGATTGCCGATCTCGTCGACCAAGGTCAGGCCGCTCAATCTGCGATCGAACTCTATGGGCTTGAAGCGCCGACCGCCGTGGCGCACTGCGCTTTGGAGGCACATTTCGACGGCCGACCAAATGACTTCCGCTTTTGGTGCGATGTCTTTCACCAACTGAGAAGACCAAACTGACGGAACTTTTGCCGCGGAATCGTGTTCGTTCGAGCATGACCAGAATAGCAGCCCTTGGCCCACGCATCCCCGGCAAACCACATTCGCCGGCAGACGGACAAGACCGTTTCGACCTTTGGCCCGATATGCGGCCAGCAGGTTGACCGCCGCGACTTCCGTCAAGTGATGTGGCACGAGCAACCAGATCACGAGCCGCTTGAATGGACGCTTAGAGCAGTTCAGATTTTGACTGAATCTGCGGGATTCCCGTGAGAGTGGTTTTGTGATTCAAGATGCTGGCTGGATCGGAGGCCAGCATCAGATGACGGCTCCCCTTTCGAACGATCTACGTGAGCGTGTTGTTGGCGCGATCGAGGCTGGCGAGAGCTGCCGCTCGGTGGCGGCTCGTTTTGGCGTGGCGGTTTCGTCGGCGGTGAAGTGGTCGCAGCGCTATCGGGCGAATGGGTCTGTGGCACCGGGTAAGATGGGCGGCCACCGCAAGCGTGTTCTGGAGCCGCACCGGGCGTTCATCGTGGAACGGATCAACCAGACGTCGCATCTGTCGCTGCATGGCTGAAGGACGAACTTGCGGCGCGCGGTGTGAAGGTCTCGCACGACACGGTATGGCATTTCCTGCGGCGCGAAGGATTGCGGTTCAAAAAAAACGCTATTCGCCCTTGAGCAAGCTCGCGCCGATGTTGCCCGCCGACGACAACGCTGGCGTTCCTGGCAGGCGGGTCTCGATCCGGAACGGCTGGTGTTCATCGACGAAACCTGGATCAAGACCAACATGGCACCGCTGCGCGGCTGGGGACCATGCGGCAAACGCCTGCGCGGCTTTGCTCCGCACGGCCACTGGCGCACGCTGACCTTCCTCGGCGCCCTGCGGCTCGACCGTCTTGCTGCCCCTTGCGTCTTCGATGGACCGATCAACGGCGAGAGCTTCCGGGCCTATGTCGAGCAGCAGCTCGTGCCAGTGCTCCAGCCCGGCGACATCGTCGTCATGGATAATCTTGGCTCCCACAAGTCGGCCGCCATACGGCAGATGATCCGCGCCGCAGGCGCCAGGCTTTGGTATCTGCCGCCATACTCGCCCGACCTCAACCCAATCGAGCAAGCCTTCGCCAAGATCAAACACTGGATGCGAGCCGCCCAGAAGCGAACCATCGACGACACCTGGCGACACATCGGCCACCTCGTATCAACCATCCAACCCAATGAATGCAGAAACTACTTCGCAAACGCTGGATACGCTTCTGTCAAAATCTGAAACGCTCTAGGTGTTTAGTCCCAAGGTTTGATGGGTTGGATCGAGCCTGAATCGTTCGGGCTCTTTTGTCCAGATTTTGCAGAT
>NZ_AYVK01000095.1:0-4312 GCF_000503155.1 Mesorhizobium sp. LSJC285A00 | reverse complement strand
GAAGCTCGCTCTGCGCCAAGCCGCATGACCAGCATCATGGCCGCCCCATTTTGCAGAACTTGACGCACACAACCCACCGATCCACATTGCCCCCGAGTCATGCGCGGTCGGTCGTGAGGTGCCTCCGGCTATCCACAGCACTTCCCGGCAAGGTGCCCAACCGCCCATTAGAGGCGCATGGATCGGCTTGATCAGGGCGTTGGGCGCGGTCGTCATGAAGCCGTAAAGCTCGAAATGGACGGCGCCGTCCTTGACCTTGCGCACCCCATGCCATGGCGTCCAGAGGCCAGCGAAGAAGAAAAGCGGCAGGTCCTCATTGAGCGCGAACGAATCCGCTGAATACCTGTCTCAGGGTCCTTATCGCCGGGTGTTGGGCTGGACTCCGAGAAACGCGTCACAGGCACCACACAGTGTCGATCAAGATTGTTGACTGAAGGGCTTCTCAAATCAGCAAGAAGCTGATTCACGTTTGGCATGAGCCGATATGACTTGACGGACTTCGAGTGGCGAGTGATCGAGGCGCTTCTGCCCAACAAACCGAGGCGTACGTCGCGTCGATGATCGCCGCGTGCTGAACGGCATCTTCTGGGTACTGCGATCAGGCGCGCCATGGCGCGATCTGCCGGAGCGCTACGGACCGCGCACTACCTGTTACAACCGCTTCGTGCGATGGCGGAAGGCCGGTGTCTGGGACCGAATGATGGAGCCATCGCCGCCACGCATGATGGCAATATCCAGATGATCGACAGCACCTCCGTTCGCGCTCACCAGCAGGCCGCGACGGCAAAAAGGGGGATCAAGATCATTGTCTCGGTCGCTCCAGAGGCGGGCTTACGACCAAGATCCATGCGGTCGTTGACGCGCAAGGTCTTCCGATCCGGCTCGGCTTGACGGCAGGGCAAGCACATGACGGGCAGATGGCCGACACGCTGCTCGACCATCTCGTCCCTCGAACTATCCTGCTGGCGGATAAGGCCTACGACGCCGATCGCATCCGCGAGCTGATCCAAGACCAAGGCGCCACGCCCAACATCCCACCCAAGAGCAACCGGCGCTGGAAACCCTGCTTCAGTAAGCGCCTCTACCGCGAGCGCAACCTGATCGAGCGGTTCTTCTCCAAGCTGAAGCACTTTCGCCGGGTCGCCACCCGTTACGACAAGCTCGCCGCCAAATTCCTCGCCATGGTCCAACTCGCCTCAATGCGGCTGTGGCTCCGCGCTTATGAGTCTACGACCTAGTCACCTGAATCTAAAATTCGCTGCATAAGGTCTGTTCGGCCTTTTGGCAGAAGCGCTTGACGGATGAGAGGATGTCGTCGGCGGATTTGACCCCAGCGATATGGCTTTGGGTTCTCATTGTGCCGCTCAATGAAGAGCGGATGTCGGCTTCGAGTTGGCTGGTCGAGGTGTGGACGCCGCGGCGCAACTGCTTGCGGGTGAGTTCGGCAAACCACCGTTCAACCTGGTTGATCCAGGATGCCGATGTCGGAGTGAAGTGGACATGGAAGTGCGGCCGTCGCGCCAGCCATGCCCTAACCAGCGCGGTTTTATGAGTCGCGTAGTTATCCATGACGATGTGGACGTCGAGGTCCGGCGGAATACTGGCGTCAACCTGCTTCAGGAAGTCCAGGAACTCGGTGGCCCGGTGCCGTTTGTAGCACTTGCCAATAACGAACCCGGAGGCGACGTCGAGCGCTGCAAACAGCGAGGTGGTGCCGTGGCGAACATAGCTATGTGTCCGGCGCTCAGGGATGCCCGCCATCATCGGCAGCACGGGCTGCTCAGGGTCGAGCGCCTGAATCTGGCTCTTCTCGTCGACGCTGAGCACGAGCGCCCTATTGGGTGGCGAGAGGTAGAGCCCGACGATGCCGCGCACCTTGCCGACGAACAGCGGATCGCTCGACAGCTTGAACGTCTCCGAGCGGTGCGGTTGCAGCCCGAAGGCGGTCCAGATCCTGCGGATCGTCGTGTGCGAGAAGCCGGTCGCACCGGCCATAGATCGGATCGACCAATGGGTCGCATCGCTGGGCGTGGAGCGCAACGTCCGCTCGATCACGGCTGCGACCTGATCGTCATCGACCGTCCGGGGCCTGCCTGGCCGGCTTTCGTCCAGTAGACCCCTCGACGCGATCCTTGAGGAAGCGGCGCCTCCACTTGCCGACCGTATGCTCGTGGGCCCCCAGCTCAGCTGCGACGGCTTTGCTGGGAATGCCCTCGGCGCAACGAAGAATGATCCGGCACCGCTCGAACATGGATCGCGCCACACGCTGCCGACGCACCTGTCGTTCCAGATACTCGCGCTCTTCTCGCACCAGAACCAGAGGCGCCGTCGGTCGGCCTGTCGCGTTCGCCATCGCTGCACTCTCCATCGAAGGGCGCCGTCGGCGAACAGATGCTTCACCCAGGGCCAGCGCCTGCGGATACCATCCAGGATCGCCTGAGCGCCGGCNCGTAGACCGTTTGCCAGGGTCCGAAATGGATCGGCAGCATCCGCCAACCGCAACCCGAGCGGACCAGGTAGCGCACGGCGTTGACCACCTCCCGGAAATCAACCTCGCGCGGACGGCCGCGACGCCCAGGTTTGGGCATCAGCGGTGCGAACTGCTCCCACTCCTCGTCCGTCAAATCAGACGGGTAGCGCTTGGTCTTCTTGGCGATCTGNCATCAGCGGTGCGAACTGCTCCCACTCCTCGTCCGTCAAATCAGACGGGTAGCGCTTGGTCTTCTTGGCGATCTGAGCCATCCGGCCACGGCTCTGCTTTGTCCACATCTAAAGCTTGAATCATAACCCAGCCTCAGACGAAACCCCCGGCAAGCCGATTTTCAAAACGGTCTCTTAGGTGCTTTAGAAGGTCAACCTTGATAGCCGCATCTGCATGCGAGTAGGAGATAAACGCCTTGAGAGGCTTGGGACTGGGGCCTGCATTTTGGGGGAGGGACATAGTCCCACCGGGATCTCCTCTTTATCAGTCCATTCTTCCTCAGGCGGTCCTTAGTTGTCGTGTAACGTTCTTCTATCCAACCCAGTTTATTGAAAAGGGCTGCGTTCTTAACGCTCACATTTCCGCCACCCGACAATTCTCTAACGGCGTCCATAACCGGTCTTTTCTCGAGTTCCAACGCGCTTCCGCGATTTTGCCTTGCTTGCCATTTTATGGAGCCCCCCGAATCTAGGTCGACAGTTCCAGCGAAAGTCTTTTGCAGTCAAGTCGACGCTGGAAATTAAGCCGGGAAATCGGATCTAATTGGGGAGCCGGCTTGTTGCCAGCAATAAACTCGAACGGTGCGTTGCGTCTTTGTGTTAGCTTGTCGGGCCAGAGGTCTAGCCAACCTGAGTTAGAGCCTTCTCAAGCGCCCGTCTGGGCACCTCAAGCTGCGCCTCGTCGCCACCCCATAGTCGTGCCCGACGCTGCGAGCCGTCCAAGGGTTGTCAGCTTTGGTGATGCTGACACGGGCCTCAATAGCCTACGCGCTTACCGTCATCTCAGCCCCTGTCGGTTATGTCCGCGGCCATGGCATCGATATTCCGTCGAATTGCTCTCCCAGGTCGCACCGCTCCTTTGCTCATATCGCATTCACCAAAGACTATCTCTGGAACGAAATTGACCGGCCCGGGAACGCTCCAGGCCGATCCGAGCTAACCACTCAATCCAAACAACTCCGAATTACCTTAGCGGGTATTCTAAAAATGCCCACGGTGCCCCGGTTACAGGCAGCCCGCGAACGCGGACGAAAGGGTGGACGCCGTCTGAAACAAACCCAACCAGCGCTCCGAAATCACTCGACTCAGCTAAATGAAGGCCGTCCGGCATCTGAAGCCGCTCGTCTCTTTCATAGGACCACCGCCGAGGGATGAGGCCTTGAAGGATGAGGTCCGACGCGTGTTCGAGGCCAACTTCCGCGTCTCGGCGTTCGCAAGGTCTGGCGGCAGTTACAGCGCGAGGGCTTCGACGTCGCCCGCTGCACGGTTGCCCGCCTGATGAGGGCCATTGATCTTGAGGGCATCATCCGCGGCAAGCCGATCCGCACCACGGTGAGCGACAAGGCCTGACCTGCCACTGAACTGTCATCCATGGCGATTAGAGCCTTGGCCGTTTCTGTTACGCCTCTTGGCGCGGGTTGAGCAACCGGCGGAGGCGCGGAGCCTTCCATCAGCACAGCGTCGGAGCCGGTTGCGGTGATGTCCTCGGCGTATGCCGCCGGGTGGTAGCCGAGCGAGGAATGGGGCCTCGCGGTGTTGAAGTCCTCCCGCCATTCGGCGATGGCGCTGCGAGCGTGGTCGAGGCCGAAGAACAGGCTCTCGTTCAAGAGCT
>NZ_AYVK01000094.1:0-2984 GCF_000503155.1 Mesorhizobium sp. LSJC285A00 | reverse complement strand
TGGTGTTCTCGATCATGCTGTGGATGCCGTCATGGGGCGGCATGATCAACGGCCTGATGACGCTGTCGGGCGCCTGGGACAAGCTGCGCACCGATCCCATCATCCGCATGATGGTGATGGCCATCGCCTTCTACGGCATGTCGACCTTCGAAGGCCCGATGATGTCGATCAAGACGGTCAACTCGCTGTCGCATTATACCGACTGGACCATTGGCCACGTCCATTCCGGCGCACTCGGCTGGGTCGGCATGATCTCGTTTGGCGCAATCTACTTCATGGTGCCGAGACTCTGGAACCGTGAACGCCTCTATTCGCTNGTCTACGCCGCGGTGATGTGGGTGTCCGGCATCATGCAGGGCCTGATGTGGCGCGAATACGACGAACAGGGCTTCCTGGTCTACTCCTTCGCCGAAACCGTGGCAGCCATGCATCCTTACTACATCATGCGTGCCATCGGCGGCGCCATGTATCTGGCCGGCGCCCTGCTCATGGCCTGGAACATCGCCATGACCATCCTCGGCTACCAGCGCGAAGAAGAACCTATGCCGGGCGCCCTGCCCGTCCTGCAGCCTGCCGAATAAGGAGCCAGACAATGGGCTTGATGGACAAACACGCGCTGATCGAGAAGAACGCCACGCTTCTGCTCATCGGTTCGCTTCTCGTGGTCACCGTGGGCGGTATCGTCGAGATCGCACCGCTCTTCTATCTCGATAATACGATCGAGAAGGTGGAAGGCATGCGGCCTTACTCGCCGCTCGAACTTGCTGGTCGAAACATCTATGTCCGCGAGGGCTGCTACCTCTGCCACAGCCAGATGATCCGCCCGTTCCGCGACGAGGTCGAGCGCTACGGCCACTACAGCCTGGCGGCCGAGTCGATGTACGACCACCCCTTCCAGTGGGGATCGAAGCGCACCGGACCTGATCTCGCCCGCGTCGGCGACCGCTATTCCAACCTGTGGCACGTGGATCACCTGACAGATCCACGGTCCGTGGTGCCGGAATCGATCATGCCGAGCTATGCCTTCCTGAAGGACAAGCCGATCGCGGTGAAGGACTTCTCTACGCATCTGGTCGCCAACAGGCGCGTCGGCGTCCCCTACTCCGACGACATGATCGCCAACGCCAATGCCGATTTGATGGCGCAGGCTGATCCCAACGCCGACACATCCGGCCTCGAGGCCCGCTACCCCAAGGCTAAGATCGGCGACTTCGACGGCAACCCGCAACAGGTCACCGAGATGGACGCGCTGGTCGCCTATCTCCAGATGCTCGGCACGTTGGTCGATTTCAAGAACTACGACGAAGCAGCCGGCTACCGCTGAGGAGGTTTGTCCATGGATTACAATTTGATGCGGGAGTTCGCTGACAGCTGGGGTCTGGTCGCCATGGCGCTGTTTTTTGTCGGCGCAATCATCTTTGCCCTGCGCCCCGGCAGCCGCAAGCTGGCCGACGAAGCTGCCCGGATTCCCCTTGAGGACGAGTGATCATGAGCGACGAGCACATCGATGAAATCTCTGGTGTTTCAACCACGGGTCATGAGTGGGACGGCATCCGGGAGCTCAACAACCCGCTTCCGCGCTGGTGGGTCTGGACGTTCTACATCACCATAGTCTGGGCGATCGGGTACACGATCGCCTATCCGGCATGGCCTCTGCTGCACATGGCAACCAAGGGTGTGCTCGGCTATTCCAGTCGCAACGATGTCGGGAACGAGTTGTCCAAGGCTGAAGCAGCCAAGGGCAAATATGTCGCCGCGATAGAAGCGAAAAGTGTTTCGGAGATCGCGGCGGACGACACGCTGCGCGANGCCAAGGGCAAATATGTCGCCGCGATAGAAGCGAAAAGTGTTTCGGAGATCGCGGCGGACGACACGCTGCGCGAATTCGCCGTCGCCGCCGGCGGTGCCGCGTTCAAGCTCAATTGCGTGCAGTGCCATGGTTCCGGCGCCCAGGGCTCCAAGGGCTTCCCCAACCTCAACGACGACGACTGGCTGTGGGGCGGCAAGGCGGACCAGATCCAGCAGACGGTTACACATGGCATTCGCTTCGCTACCGATCCGGATACGCGCCTGTCCGAAATGCCGGCCTTTGGCGACATCATCACTGCCGATCAGATCAAACAGGTCAGCGCCTATATTGCCAGCCTGTCCCAAACCGTCAGCGATCAGGTGTTGGTGGCGCCCGGCGCCAAGGTCTTTGCCGAAAACTGCGTGGCCTGTCATGGCGACAATGCAAAGGGCAACAAGGAACTCGGCGCTCCTGATCTGACCGACGCCATCTGGCTCTACGGATCGGGCGAAGCCGCCATCGCCGCCCAGGTAACCGCACCGAAACAGGGCGTGATGCCGGCTTGGGGCGCGCGCCTGGGCGAAACCAGGGTCAAGGAACTTGCGGTTTACGTGCATTCGCTTGGCGGTGGGGAATAGGAACGGGGGCCTATTCCCTGCCCTTCACCGTCCAAGCGACGAGGCCCGGCTCTGCCGGGCCTCGATCTGTTTGCGTGTACCCGCGATTGACCTGCATCAACGCGGCGCCATCCGGTCGGCGGCACAATCCGATCCACGCTGCATTTCGCTGACCTGACTGCACCAGCCAGGACATTTACCCTGGCGAAATCACGAGTTGCGCGACGGGAGAAACCAGTGCTGGACAATACGCAGGTAGAACGGCTCAAGGCTGAGGCGGTCAACTCCGCCAAGGTGCGCCAGCCAATGTATGCCGCGCGCAGGAAGATCTTCCCGAAGCGGGCGTCGGGCAGCTTTCGCCGATTTAAATGGATCGTGATGGCGATCACGCTGGGCATCTACTATCTGACACCGTGGCTGCGCTGGGATCGGGGTCCGTTTGCCCCCGACCAGGCGGTGCTGCTTGATGTCGCCAACCGGCGCTTCTATTTCTTCTTCATCGAGATATGGCCCCAGGAATTCTACTATGTCGCCGGCCTTCTGGTCATGGCCGGCGTCGGTCTTTTCCTGATCACGTC
>NZ_AYVK01000093.1:0-3205 GCF_000503155.1 Mesorhizobium sp. LSJC285A00 | reverse complement strand
GAGCCCCACCAGCGTGGATACGCTGCCACTTGCCAGAACGCGGTCATAGACCTGAAGCATGAACAGCGGCGAGATCAGCGCAAACACGTTGACCACGCCGCTGATCAACACAATGCCCCAAATCGCGGAAGTCAGAGGGAAGGGTCTCAAAGCTGATCCTTTAAGGAATGGTTGTCACGTAAGTCTCCGCAGCTGGCGACCCAGCTCCCTATATTGCTCCCCGATCGGCAACCGACTGCATCCGCTCGCTGGTTCAGGATCAGTGCTCCCGCCGAATATGTTTGGTCCCGGCATTTGATGGAGCGGGTCAACAACACCGTCCGGCTGAAGGTTTGGAAGGGATTCATCCTGGTCGGCCGCAAGGGCCCGAACAGGCTTCCGCCTCCACACCTTCAGGAGATTTCGGTCCACGACCAGCGCGACGCGCAGGGCTTCGTCACTGTACACGCTGACTGCTCCCAGGCGCCCCGGCCCATGGCAAGTAGCGGAAACGGACGGGAAAGCGCCCGCCCGGGGGGGCGGGGCGGGCGCGGTTCCGCATGGGTTTTCTGGATCAAACGAAGGTGAAGTCCGACGCGGTCAGGCCTAGGTCGGCCACGGTGACTACACCGCCCAGGTGGGCGAACTCGTGCGCGCTGCCGTCGGCGGTGACATAGGCCAGAGTTGCAACTCTGTCAGTGTAGCTGCTTTGGTAGACAATGATGTCGCCGGCGTGCTCGCCGGAGATCGCACTCGCCGCCTCATTAGCAGAGTTGAAAGATTCACCAGTGATCACCACGACGTGTTCGCCGTTCGCACCCGACGCCGCACCGCTGTAGAAGCTGCTCACCGGGTAGCCGGACTGTATGCTGGCGTTGTTGACGAAGTTCGCGCCAAAACCGTCGTTGTAGAGGCCTACCGCATCGAAGGCGAACTTGTCCTCCGCCGGGTTGAAATCGGTGATAGTGGTAATGTCCGACGTCGACCCGACAACCCCAGGCACCGGATTGTGGAACTGGAACACGAACGTGTCACTGTCGCTGCCCCCGGTCAACGTGTCCTGGCCGTCACCCACGTAGAGGACATCCTGGCCGGGTCCGCCGCTGAGCCTGTCATTGTCCTCACCGGAGACGCGCGCGTTGAAGCGGCCGTTGTCGCCGGAGAGATCGTCCCAGCCATCTCCGCCGAAGATGCGGTCGTTACCCTCGCCGCCGATGGCTCGGTCACTGCCCGCGCCACCCGAGATCTCGTCGTTGCCGCCACGACCGTCAAGCCAGTCACCGCCCTGGTAACCCTCGATCCAGTCAACACCCTCGGTGCCGAGGAGTGTTTCGGAACCCGGGCCACCTTCGATAATCTTTGCCATTGAAAATACTCCTAATGATGCCCCTGCCTGAGTCGTTCATATTCGTTATCGGACAATTGGAGAAATCGATTGCTTGGATAGGCATACATTTACGAAATGGATGCATTCTCGTTCACTTCGCCCTTCTGCTGAGCAGTTGCGGGCTCGCAGGCGGCGGGGACACGCCCCAGGCAATCGGCCCGAATATTCACACTCAAAGAACGGTCCAGGAAAACTTGGCAACCGGTCGTCCTGGTTGGGCCGCCCTCGGAAGAACGGGCATGGGGCTGTGTTGCCGAGTCGCGCCGGCACTGCCCATTGCGAGCAATGGAACGTTAGGGAGCGCGTTCGCGCGAGCCGAGATCGGAACCGACAGGCGCACCAGGTAGTACGAAATGCCGGGTTCACCAGGATTTCTCCGACCACCCCGCCAGTCGGGTGCTGTATCTTCTCACTAGGAAACGACGACAAAGTGTCCGGACGCTACAACCGCACCGGAGAGATTCGTGAAGGTCGCCCAGGCTCCGGCTCCTCCCACAAAGATCACGCTCGCCAGAAGGCCCGCCACCAGGTGCCGGCGAATGGACTCGAAACGTCATTGTTCTGATGAATGCCGGACACCGGGATCCTCCATGTCAGCGCGCTCTGCCACGTGATCCTGTGTAGACTCGATGGCCTTCAGGACTTTGGAACGCGCACCGAATGATCGCTGCCGTCCACCTTCCATCACCAACACCAAATCGACGGCGCGGATGGCGCTCGGCCGATGGGCGACGACAACCGCAATGCCCTTGCGCTCGCGCACGGAGGCGATCGCATTAACGACTGCAGCTTCGCCTTCCGCGTCGAGATGGGCATTGGGTTCATCCAGCACGACAAGGAAAGGGTCTCGATAAAGGGCCCGGGCAAGACCGATAAGCTGACGCTGCCCGGCGGAAAGTGCCGATCCGGCCTCACCAATCGGAGTTTCGTATCCGTGCTCAAATCGGAGGATCAGTTCGTGCGTGCCCGCTGCTTTCGCCGCGGCGACAATAGCCTCAGGGTCAGGATCATCTTCAAAACGAGCGATGTTTTCGGCAATGGTGCCATCGAACAATTCAACACCTTGTGGCAGATAGCCGATGTGACGGCCTAGTGCTTCCCGGTCCCATTGATCGAGGCTTGCGCTGTCGATGCGAACCTTCCCGGCGACCGGCGTCCATGCGCCGACGATGGCGCGCGAGAGTGTCGACTTGCCCGAGCCCGANGATGCGAACCTTCCCGGCGACCGGCGTCCATGCGCCGACGATGGCGCGCGAGAGTGTCGACTTGCCCGAGCCCGACGGGCCGATGACCCCGAGTGCGCTTCCCGCCTGAATGGCAAACGCAAGGCCGGTCACGGTCGGCTTGCTTTCGCCGGGCGGAACGATTGTCACGCTTTCGAGGCGCAGTTCGCGTTCAGGTGCAGGCATTAGCATAACAGGAGCGGTTTCAGGAACCTTTTCCAAGAGGTCCTCCAGCCGCGCCCAACCCTGGCGCGCCATGAGGAAGGGTTTCCAGCTTGAAATGGCGAGGTCGACCGGAGCCAGCGCACGCCCCATCATGATCGAACTGGCAATCATGACCCCGGCCGTAGCCTCTTCCCTGACGACAAGGTACGCACCGACGGCAAGAATGGCCGATTGCAGCAGCACGCGCAGCGACTTTGAAATGGCACCCAGCCCACCTGCCACGTCCCCAGCTTTCCGGTTGGCGGCCAGAAACTTGGCATTGGCCTTTTGCCATCGGGCAGCGATCCGCTTTCCAAGACCGAGAGCTTGCACGACCTCGGCATTGCAACGCGCTGCTTGCAGCAGACCATTGCGTGCCATGTTGTGGGCAACGGTATCGCTTATCGGCCCT
>NZ_AYVK01000092.1:0-3370 GCF_000503155.1 Mesorhizobium sp. LSJC285A00 | reverse complement strand
GGTCCTCCGGCGGACAAGAAAACTGTCACCCATGCTATCGGTCCATTCTGTTACCTATCTATCCGGTTCGAACACGCTCGACACCTCTCCCCCGATCGACGGGGGAGAGGAAAGGCCCCCCTTCCGCAACTGCTGCGGGACGGGCGGGGCAGCGCAAGCTTTCGCAGTTGGCTCGTCATCAGGTACCGGTCGGACGCTTGCCTCACCCGCCCCCACGCGGCATAGATCGGCCATGACAAGCGAACCTTACCGCCCGCGCCGCTCGGTGCTTTACGTCCCCGCCTCCAACGACAAGGCGCTGGCCAGGATCGCGACGCTGGCCTGCGATGCCGTGATCATCGACCTCGAAGACGCCGTCGCGCCCTCAGACAAGATCGCCGCGCGGGACAAACTGGCCGGCATTTTCGCCAGCCGACCGAAACGCCGCTGCGAGATGATCGTGCGCGTCAACGCGCTGTCCAGCGAATGGGGCAACGATGACCTGCTGACCGCGGCGAAATTCGAGCCCGACGGCATCCTGTTGTCCAAGGTCGCCACGCCGCGCGATATCCTCGAAGTCGGCGACGTGCTCGACGACAATTTTGCCCCCGACAGCGTCAAGCTCTGGGCGATGATCGAGACGCCCAAGGCCATGCTCAATATCGGCGCCATTGCCGAACTCGGCCGCGATCGCGCTTCGCGGCTAAATTGTTTCGTTGCCGGAACGAACGATCTGGTCAAGGAAACCGGCATTCTGGCGACGCCTGATCGGCGCTACCTCGTGCCTTGGCTGATGCAGATGGTGCTGGCGGCGCGGGCCGGCGGCATCGACATACTCGACGGCGTCTCCAACGATTTTCGCGACCTCGACGCGTTTGCGCGCGAATGCACGGAAGCCGCCGCCATGGGGTTCGACGGCAAGACGCTGATCCACCCCGCCCAGATCGAAACCGCCAACCGCGCCTTTGCGCCCGCGCCCGAAGCCTTGGCCGAGGCGCACGCGGTGAAAGAGGCTTTCGCCTTGCCCGAAAATGCCGGCAAGGGCGTGATTGCGCTGGATGGCAGGATGGTCGAACGGCTGCACCTGGTGCAAGCCGAAAAACTGCTGGCGAAGGCCGCCGCCATCGGCGCATGATCCGCCCCGAAAAGACGAACTCACGACAGGATCTGACCCATGAGACTTTACCGCTTTCTGTCCGCCCCCGACGATTCAACCTTCTGCCACAAGGTCACCGCGGCGCTGAACAAGGGCTGGCACCTGTACGGCTCACCGACCTACGCCTATGACAAGAAGACCAAATCGATGCGCTGCGGCCAGGCGGTGGTGAAGGATATCGACGGCCAGGAATACGGGCCGGATACGAAGCTGAGTGATTGGTAGGCGAGCTTTGCCAGCCTGTCTAAGACAGCGCTAGGCTGCCTCGGCAATATCAAGACGCACTGTAAGTCCGGCCTGTGTGGCCAGATTGATCAAGGTGTCCAGACTAAAATTCGCGATCCTGCCCCGCAGAAGATCGCTAAGGCGTGGCTGGGTAATCCCGAGCCGGTTGGCTGCTTCGGCTTGGGTAACGTCCCAACTCCGCACCCGCTGTTCGATCGCGATCAGCAAATTGGAGCGCATAGTCATGTTGGCGGACTGAGCCGGGGTGTCTTCCAGCGCATCCCAGACATTTTCAAAGCTTTGACGTTCCATGAGTATGTCTCACTGAATTTGCCTGAACCGCGATGCGGCAAGAGCCAAGTCTCGTTTCGCCGTCTGTTGCGTCTTCTTCTGGAAGGCGTGCAAGACAAAGACGGCGTCACCTATGCTGGCGACGTAAAGCACCCGGAACGCGCCAGCATCGTCTCGGACACGGATTTCCCGTACGCCTAGGCCTATCGTCGTCATCGGCTTCCAATCGCTTGGCTCAAATCCGAGTTGAACCTTGTGCAGTTGAACGCCCGTTTCCTTGCGCACCGCCTCTGGAAAAGCCCGGAGCTTGGCAAGAGAATCTCCAAGAAACTCCAGTCGCTTGGTCGGCATACAGACTTTATATCAAAACTTGTATAATTTCACAAGCAGGCTCGCCACCTGAATATCGCACAGCCTTACTCCGCCGCCTCTTCAAGCTTTTCCATATCGTCGTCCGACAGGCCGAAATGGTGGCCGATCTCGTGGATCAGCACGTGGGTGACGATGTCGCCCAGCGTCTCTTCGTTTTCGGCCCAATAGTCGAGGATGGCGCGGCGGTAGAGGGTGATGCGGTTCGGGCCTTCGCCGGTCTGCGGGTTCCAGCGCTCGGCGATGCCGCGGCCCTCGAACAGGCCAAGCAGATCAAACGGTGTCTCCAGCGACAGATCGTCCATGATCTCGTCGGTCGGGAATTCGGCGATCATGATGACGATCTCGCCGGTCAGCTTGCGAAAATCGTCGGGCAGATGTGCGTACGCCTCCAGCGCCAGAAACTCGATCTCCTCGATCGAAGGCGAGAGTTCATCGTGCCAGGTGCGGGTCTTGTAGATGCGGGCCATGCTTTGTCCTTTGATCCGGCATATAGGCTTTCCCTCCGGACTCGGCAAATGGACCGGGTACCTGGCCAATGACTGTTTCTTTGCGCCGAATGGCTGCGACCAAAGTCCAAGGTTGGCCTCGTCACCTTTGATCAAGGAATAAATTCCTTCTGACTCCGCTTGACTCTTCCGGCACCCTCTGGAATCTATAGGAACATAACAGGAACAGTTGTGAGAGAAATTGACCGTCATGGCGACATCAGCCGTGGCGCGGGAGACTGTTTTTGCCCTGCGCCGCCAGATCGCGAAGATCGAGGGAACGCTGCCCGAGCGCCTGGCCGCGCCGGCTGGCGAGGGGCTGCGCGCGGGTCCTGGCGGCGGTCTCGACGCCGCGCCTGAACCCGATGCCGATGTCACCATCATCCGGCGCGGGCTTGCCGTGGCTTCGCCGGATGCTTTCCTGGCCACCGGCGTCGAGCGCCTCGATGCGGCCCTCAGCGGCGGCCTTCCGAAAGCCGCCTTGAGCGAAATCCATGGCCTTGAGACCCGCAATGCCGGGGCCGTCGCCGGCTTTGTGCTGTCGCTTGTCAGCCTGATCCTCAAGGGCCAGCCCTTGCCCGTGCTGTGGATCGGCACATCGGAGATTTTTCGCGAGGCCGGCTTTCCCTATGCCAGGGGATTGCAGGGCATTTTCGGTATCGCACCGGAGCAATTGCTGTTTTCCGAGGCGCCGAAACTCACCGATGCGCTGTGGGTAGCCGAGGAGGCCGCGAAGATGACGGCGCTCGCCGCAATCATCCTCGAAATCCGTGGCAGCCCGCAGCGGCTCGACCTCACCGCGACGCGCCGGCTGCACGCGCGCGCCCAAAACGCCGGCCGGCCGGTGTTCCTGCTGCGCCAG
>NZ_AYVK01000091.1:0-3792 GCF_000503155.1 Mesorhizobium sp. LSJC285A00 | reverse complement strand
CCTCAAGCACCTCCTGCATCACCGCACGGAGCACTTCGTGCAATCCATCCGGGTTCGAAAGCAAAATGTCTTTGACGGCAGCGCTGGCGGTCTTAACTTCAGTCTTGGTCATGGTGGCGTTCCTCCGCGGGAATCAGGTGACGTGAACAATCACCAGCCTGCCATGACCGCCCCCTCTCAGCGAATTTGCAGAACTCTCAGCACANCGCGGGAATCAGGTGACGTGAACAATCACCAGCCTGCCATGACCGCCCCCTCTCAGCGAATTTGCAGAACTCTCAGCACACTACCTCGGCTTGATCCAATGGAGATGCCGAAGGCGATGTCGTGCAAAGCGGGTCATGCCGCGCCAGAGACCATATTGCCGGAGGCAGATCATGTTTGCGGACGAGACAGCCGCCAAGCATGGCGATTTGCAGCAGGTAGGCGGCGAGCGTGCGCCGTTGGAGGCGCGGTCGCGTTCGGGACGCGTCGATCTGGTCGAGCGCGGTGATCTCGGCGAAGGTGAGAACGCTTTTGGGCGCGGCGTCTGGCTTGGCGCGCGCCGACATAGTGACGAAGAATATGCGCCAGCTGACCACCGCGATGAGGGCGAGGAACTTCGCCAGCCTCTCGGCGGTCTCGAGCCTCGCCTCCTCGGCACGGCAGCCGGACTTCATGACCTTGTGGAACACCTCCGCCTTCCAGCTCTTACCAGCCCAGCTTTTCGACCGCCACGAGAGACCTTCGACCGGCAAGTTAGTCACCCAGCTTCCAGTCGATCGGCTCGCGACAGGGCGGCGGATTCTCTTCGAGGGCGTGGATGTAAGCCAGAACCTGCGGACTGTAGCGCTTGCCCACCGGCGGCAAGGTGTTGATGGCGGCGAACTTCACCCGCAGCCAAGTTGTCTCCTCCTGATCGACCGTAATGCGATGACGTCCCGCCCAAGGCGCCGCCGCAAGTTGGGCAAAGACGCGATGAGCAGGATCGTGTGGGGCAGCATCGGCAGGTCGCGCGGCCAGCCTGTTCTTCTGCACCCGCACGATGAAGCTCGTACCAAGGTCTTGCGCGATGCAATAGAGCTCGCAGATGTCGCTCTCCCGGTCACCCACATGCACGCTGCGCTCGGTCGCGCCAGGGATCCTCGCAATCACCCGCGAGACCGCATCAGCCCGCGGTATCGGCGGCTTTCTGCTGGAGGTGTGGTTCCCGACAAGCGGACCGAGCAGCTTCGACGTTTGGTCGGCCGGCGCAATCAGGTCGTGCGGCATCACACGCGCGTGAAGAACGATATGGCGTCCTGCAGGCGCACCTCGTGCCGAAGTGCCCGCATGCCAATCCGTTCAACAATCGCGCGCCTGCTTGAGAGAAGCGCTGGCGCATGAAGCGGGCGTGGAACGCATATATCGGCGCACGGAGCGCGGCATTAACGGGCCTAGCACCAATACGGTCGACAAATGCGCCAAGGTACTTGGAGGCGTACCGCAGCTCTTTTTAGAGCCAGGTAAATAAGTCCGCTATGATGCGCGCGCTTGCGTGTTCTCGCCATCGTCACGGCGAGCCTCTCGGCATGCTGTCCTGCACCGCGCCGATGCTGTCGCGAACGATTGACAGACCACGGCGCAGGTCAGCCTCGGCAATGGTGAGAGCAACAAGGAATTTCAGTACCTCATTTTGCCCGCCACAGGTCTCGATCACCAACCCGCGACGAAGAGCTTCCCGTGAGATTCGCACAGGTAATGAGTGGTGCTTTTGAAATACGAGCCCGTACATCAGTCCGCGGCCCCGTACACTCAGGCCAAGGTTGGGGAAATCGTTTGCGATGGAGTTCAGTTCCTCAGCCAGAATGGCCGACTTGCGTGCGATTTCTTCCTCGAACTTGGAGTCGGCCCAATAAGTCTCAAGAGCCGCACGAGCAGCGATGAAAGCAAGGTTGTTGCCCCTGAACGTACCGCTGTGCGCGCCAGGCGACCAAACGTCCAGTTCAGGCTTCAGAAGAACGAGGGACATCGGCGTGCCGATCGCCGACAAGGACTTCGACAGAGTGACGATGTCGGGCACGATCTCAGCCGCTTCAAAACTGAAAAATCTTCCCGTGCGACCGACGCCGGCCTGGATATCGTCGATGATCATCAAGATTTCGTGCCGCTTGGTCAGATCACGCAGCCGCTGCAGCCATTGAAAGCTAGCGGGATAGATCCCCCCCTCACCTTGGACTGCTTCCAAAATGACCGCGGCGGGCTTATCGAGGCCACTGCTAGGGTCGTTGAGCAGCTTCTCGAAGTAGTCGAGTGTGTCAACGGACGGGCCGAGATAGCCATCGTACGGCAAAAATGTGACGTGCGCGAGCGGGTAACCTGCGGCACTCCGATACTTTTTGTTTCCGGTCACTGACAACGATCCAGCGCTGACACCGTGGAACGAATTGCCAAAGGCGACGGTGTTTGACCTGCGGGTCACTATGCGAGCCAGCTTCAGTGCCGCCTCGACCGCGTTCGTACCTGTGGGACCAGTAAACTGCAGTTTATAATTCAGACCCCGTGGCTTCAGAATGTACCGCTCGAAGGCCTCGATGAACGCCTTCTTCGCGCTGGTGGCGAGGTCGAGCCCGTGCACAATTCCATCCCGCTCAATATAGTCCAGCACCGGTTTCTTGAAGGCCGGGTTATTGTGCCCATAATTGAGGGCGCCTGCCCCCGCGAAAAAGTCAAGATATTCGCGACCGTCTGCAGCTATAAGACTGGTGCCAACCCCGCGATCGAATAGGACCGGAAACGACCGGATGTAGCCACGCACCTCGGATTCGAGACGCTCAAAAATAGAGATGCTCACATTGCTCGAAGGCGCGAATTTCTTGTCCATAGCGGCAATCGTCTTGTTCATAGTGATTCCCTCGGATGTGAGTCTAGTTGGTGCGCGGCGTTCATGTTGTGGCATCGATATGTCGTGGCCCTGGCAAAAATAGCAGCACCAAATGGACGACGCCGAGTTGGCATTCATGAGTGGTCAGAAACGTGGCCCCCCATGATCTCCTAAAATGAACGTTCGTCGAGTTAAAGATTTATGATGTTTATAACACGTTTGACTCCTGGTGATCGTGTCCCAGGGAGTGGTGTAGCTGACGGCTTGGTCGCCGTGCTCTCCGGCATGGGGCCGGGCTGATCAGCGCGCCACGGCTTGCAGGCTGATGAGAGGATCATCGCTCATTTGACTGGTTTCCAGCGTGGCGCGCGGGACGGCCCATTCGTCGTTCTGTTCGAGCAGGAGCGCGCCGACGAGGCGGACGATGACGTCGTCGTTAGGAAAGATGCCGACGACCTCGGTGCGCCGCTTAATCTCGCCGTTGAGCCTTTCGATTGGGTTGGTGCTGTGGAGCTTGGCGGTGCTCCCTGGGGAGGGTCATGTAGGCCAGCACGTCGGACTCGGCGTCGTCCCATGATGGCGGCGAGCTTGGGCACTTTGGGCGGGATCTGCTCGGCGACGCCACGCCATTTCGTGCTGAGGCTTCCGGCGTCTCCTGGGCAAACGCGGTGGTGATGAAGGCGGAGACGACACGGCGCCCGCTCTTGCCGGCATGGGCCGTGCCGCGCAAGGATCGCACCAGCCGTCGAGGTCGACGGCCAAGCCAACTCGGGAGCGGTGCGCTTGAGCCGCGCCATGACAGAAGGGTGCAGTCCACCATGCAATTGACCTGCGCACTGAGAATTTCCTCCATCTGAGATTAGAGTCCGAGCCTTGATTTAAGGACGGACTGATGAAGAGAAAGCGGTTTACGGAAGAGCAGATCATCGCGGTTCTGCGCGAGCCTGAGG
>NZ_AYVK01000090.1:0-4068 GCF_000503155.1 Mesorhizobium sp. LSJC285A00 | reverse complement strand
AAGAAGGTTCTTGCCGCAGGGCATCCCGTCGGCGATTGCGTCGACTGCAATGCCTGTGTCGCCGTCTGTCCGATGGGGATCGACATACGCGACGGTCAGCAACTCGAATGCATCACCTGCGCGCTCTGCATCGATGCCTGTGACGGCGTCATGGACAAGCTCGGCAAAGCGCGAGGACTGATCTCCTACGCGACGCTCTCCGACTACAACGCCAACATGATCCTGGCCACCGCCGGCGGCGCCAGCTCGGTCAACCCATCACTGGTCAGGACGGATGACGGCCTGTTTTCGGACAGGGTGGCGCATTTCCATATCAGCAAGATCTTTCGGCCACGAACCTATGTCTACATGGCCATGTGGTCGCTGATCGGGCTGGGGCTGCTTTTTTCGCTGCTGACGCGCGACCGGCTCGAAATCAATGTCCTGCACGACCGCAACCCGCAATTCGTGACGCTCTCGGACGGCTCGATCCGCAATGGCTATACCGTCAAGCTCTTGAACATGATCCCCGAACCGAGAACGATTATCGTCACCCTCGGGGGTTTGCCAGGCGCGGAGATGAGCATCGTTGGCGTCGATCTCCCCGCCGATCGCTCCTTTGCAGTCCAGGTCGAACCCGACCGGCTGAAGATGTTGAAGGTTTTCGTGCGCCTGCCCGCCGACCAGATTCATGGCCAGGCGCAGACCTTCACATTCCGGGTCGAAGACAAGGTCAGCTTCGAGTCCAACGAATACACCGCCACCTTCAACTCGCCGGAGATCGCCAGATGAACGCCACCACGCGAAATCCCCGCGAGTTCACCGGCAGGCACATGTTGGCCACCATCCTTGCCTTTTTCGGCGTGGTCATCGCGGTCAATCTCACGATGGCGACGCTTGCCAACACAAGCTGGACCGGCCTTGTCGTCGAAAATACCTATGTGGCGAGCCAGCAATTCAACAAGAAGGCCGAGGAAGGCCGTGCGCAGGCAGCGCTTGGCTGGACCGGCCAGTTGACCATCGCATGGGGCGAAGTCCGCTATCGCATCATCGACGCCGCGGGCAAACCGGTTTCCCTGCATGGCGTGAAGGTGCTGTTTCGCCATCCCGCTTACGAGAAAGAAGATGAGTCCGTCACGCTCGCCCTGGTCTCTGGCCAGGAGTTTGCAGCACAACACGTGCCAAGGGATGGTGTCTGGATCATCGAAATAGACGCCGATGCCGGCCTGGCAAGACCTTATCGCGACGTGCGCAGGGTCATGATTTCCCAAGGGGTGCTGAAATGAGCTGCTGCGCGCCGGGCGCTGAAATGGCGCTGGATCTGGTCAGCCCCGCTTCGGTCCTGCCGTCAAGCCAGGAGGTCAGGCTGGCGAGCCGGTCGCTGGGCGATGACCTTCATCAGACCGACCTGTCGGTACCGACGGTTCACTGCGGAGCCTGCATCCAGATGATCGAGACTGCGTTGGGGAAGCTCAATCACGTCCAGGCCGCCCGCGTCAACCTTTCAACGAAGCGGGTCTCGGTCCAGTGGCGCGGCGATGAGGTTCCACCATTGGTCGCAGTGCTCGGGCGCCTGGGCTACCAGGCACATCTGTTCGAAGCCGACACCGATGCGAAGGACAGGACGTTATCGGAGCTCATCCGCGCCGTCGCCGTTGCCGGCTTTGCGGCGGGCAACATCATGCTGCTCTCGGTATCGGTCTGGTCCGGCGCCGAAGGCGCCACGCGCGATTTGTTCCACTGGGTCTCGGCGCTCATCGCCATTCCCGCCCTCGCCTTTGCCGGCGGGATCTTCTTGAAATCGGCGTGGACTGCGCTGCGCCACGGCCGCATGAACATGGACGTGCCGATCGCTGTCGGCGTGTCGCTGGCCTACGCCATGAGCCTCTATGAGACGATCACCCATGGCGACCACGCCTATTTCGACGCGTCGGTATCGCTGCTGTTCTTCCTGTTGATCGGCCGCACGCTCGATCACGTAATGCGCGAGCGCGCCCGCACCGCGGTGAAGAGTCTGTCGCAGTTGGCCGCGCGCGGCGCCATGGTGTTGCGCGGCGACGGCGCAAGCGACTATTTGCCGGTTGGCGAGATCGAACCAGGGATGCAGTTGCTTATTGCAGCCGGCGAAAGAATCCCCGTCGACGGCAGGATTGCGCGTGGGACATCCGACGTCGACTGCTCCCTGGTCTCCGGCGAGAGCACGCCCAGAAGCGTGGCGCCAGAAGACACCGTGCAGGCCGGCGTGCTCAACCTTACCGGTCCGCTGACGATAGAGGCCACAGCCGCCGCGAAGGATTCGTTCCTGGCAGAAATGGTTCGGCTGATGGAAGCCGCGGAGGGCGGTCGCGCCCACTATCGCCGGATCGCCGATCGTGTTTCAGCGCTCTATGCCCCGGTGGTTCATCTCACCGCCTTCGCGACATTCCTAAGCTGGATGGCGGTGACTGGCGACTGGCACCGGGCGATCACCATCGCTATTGCCGTTCTGATCATCACATGCCCATGTGCGCTCGGCCTCGCCGTGCCGATCGTCCAGGTGGTCGCGGCGCGGCGCCTGTTCGACCACGGCATCATGGTCAAGGATGGGTCGGCCATGGAGCGCCTGGCTACGGTTGATACGGCTGTGTTCGACAAGACCGGCACGCTCACGCTCGGACAGCCCCGGCTCGTCAACGCGGCCTCGATCGATCCGGCAATGTTGATGATTGCGGCCAACATGGCCGCACATTCGCGTCATCCGTTTTCAAAGGCCATCTCCGGTTTTGCCACTTCTGGCGGGCAACTCACATTTGATACCGTCAACGAGCATGCAGGGTTCGGAATCGAAGCCACCCACGCCGGGACCACCTGGCGACTGGGTCGGCGCGGATGGGCGGGATGGAAAGCCCGGACCGGTGGCGAAGGCAAGCATGGTTATGGCGGAACGGTTTTGACCAGGAATGGGCTGATTGTTGCTACCTTCGCCTTCGAGGATGCGCTGCGTGCCGACGCCAGGGCTGCCGTCCAGCAATTGAACGACGCTGGAATAGCGGTGGAAATGCTGTCAGGCGATACCGCCCATGCCTGCCAGGATGTTGCGAAAATGCTGGGTGTCGGCGACTTCGTTCCGTATCTGCTGCCATCCGGCAAGGTTGAACGCATCGAGTCCCTTAGACGCGATGGGCATAAGGTCTTGATGGTCGGCGATGGCCTCAATGACACGCCGGCGCTGAGCGCGGCCCATGTCTCGATCGCACCGGCCACCGCCGCCGACATTGGCCGCAATGCAGCCGACTTCGTTTTCCTGCGCGAAAGCCTCATGGCGGTTCCGCTGGCGCTGGACGTTTCGCGCAACGCGGGAAACCTGATCCGCCAGAACATCGCGATCGCCATCGTCTACAATGCTGTCGCCGTGCCGATCGCCATTCTNCGCGGGAAACCTGATCCGCCAGAACATCGCGATCGCCATCGTCTACAATGCTGTCGCCGTGCCGATCGCCATTCTCGGGCACGTCACGCCATTGATAGCGGCGATTGCCATGTCGGCGTCATCGCTGCTTGTCATTGGCAATGCAATGCGTTTGCGGCGTTCCATGCCAGGTTCGCCGGCGAAAGAGGTTCGGACCTCCAGAAGATCCGGCATCAACGAATTCTCGCGATCCTCATGACGACCCTTGCCTACCTCATCCCGGTCGCCCTCTTCCTTGGCGCGCTAGGCCTGGGTGGGTTCCTGTGGGCGTTGAGAAGCGGCCAGTACGATGATCTCGATGGCGCTGCGGAGCGCATTCTAATCGACCGCGACGACGGCGCGGAGAATGCTCCTCGCTCCAAGTGACTCAGATCAAAGCGCTGCGGGTCGGGATGTCCCATCGTCGGCCGACGTAAGATCAGGAGGGTAAGGATGCGAGCCGAAGCCATCATGACGAAGTCAGTTATCACGACGGATGCGAACGCGACGATCGCCGAAGCGGCCGAGCTCATGCTTTCCAACAAAGTCAGCTGCCTCCCGGTAACCGACAGCGACGGTGCCCTCGTTGGAATTGTAAGCAAAAGCGACTTCTTGCGCCGAGAAGAACTTGGGACCCAGCGTGTGCGTCCGCGCTGGCTGGA
>NZ_AYVK01000089.1:0-4213 GCF_000503155.1 Mesorhizobium sp. LSJC285A00 | reverse complement strand
GATTTTGTCGCCAGATTGCGGACGATCGCAAGTCCATCCTCCCGGCCTAGGTTAAGGTCAACAACCACGAGATCGACCGGCTCACGTGAAAGAACATAGTCAAACTGCTTGCTATCGTGGACTGCGGTTACCTTCAGGGCATGCATCGGCGATGAGGCGCCGCATTGCGGCATCATCGTCAATGACAAGAACTATGTTTCAACGGCACACCTCGTTTTGGGGTTGCGCCCCGATCAGGGTTGCATTACCTGAAGCTGCAAGCAAAAGGCATGTATTAGTGATGACATTACTTGAAATTGAACAACTGGTTCTCAAAGCCCTCAACGCTCTAGTTGCCGAAAAAGTAGAGGTGTCGATGACAACCAGAATGCGGGATCTCGGCCTCGACAGCCTCGACTATAACGAGCTTGCTACGGCGATCGAGAGCCGACTTGGCTGGTTTGTCGACGATTACAAGCTCTGGCAATACGAGTCCGTAAGGCATGTCGCCGACGCCGTCGCCAGTCAGGAGTTGCGCACCGCGGAACCACCAGCAGTGCGACAAGTGCTGGAGTAGTGCTGTAGGCACAGGTTACGGTGAGGGCAGCTTGGGCGGCGGTAGCTATTGCCATTGCTCCGCTGTGGTTTCTATTCGTGACTGGTGTGGTTGAGAACTGTTGGGTCAGCCCGGTCCATGTCGCAGTGCCGATGCCCCCTTGGTGGCGTTGCCCGCAATTGCGATCGCTGCGCCCAGGGCACCAATGCTGACGGTCGTTGTCAGGCCACCCGTTGAATTGTTGTCAGAGGCAACAGTGCCCACCACACCATCCCAATTGGTGGTCGTATAGACCGACATGTAGTCACGGAACACGCTCTCACTATACGTGGTCACGATCGTTGCCGTCGTACCGGTTGGCACGAGGGCCGACCACACTGACAGATAGACCACACCAGAATTGAAGATGCTTTCCACCTGAGCGAGAAGGGTGGCAGCCACACCCCCAATCGTCATACTGTTGAGGTCACTGCACTTTCGGTGTCAGTGGTCTCAGTTGTCACGATGACACGACGATTAGCGTGTGGCGCGACAAGCAGCGGAATGCTGGTGTGGGTGTAAACGGTCGTGGCAGTCGAGTCTTCGTGAGTGCCATTGAAGACCAGATCTATCGGGAACATTTTCGCCCAGACGCCCGAGCTGCGCACATAGACCTGTCGAGCCTTGGTCCAGAGGCTTGAGATTTTCACCCATACGGCGCTAGCCGCCCCCCAGACCCCGGAGGCTTTGACGTAAAGGGCCATTACGGCTGCACCCAGAAATCACCGTCCACGCCGCCAGAAGGGGCAGCGGCCGAGATCGTGACGCTGCGATTTGCCATCGTGCCGACGCCGAGAAGCGCCTTGGTCTGGGCAATGGACTGCGGTCGACGATAATTGTCCCCGGTGCCGTCACTCGACACGCGACCGACGAAGCTCGTCACAGCGTCGGCACCTGTGGCGTAGGTCGAGCGGTACAAACGCGTCGTGATATCACCAGCGCCATCGCGCTGAGGCGATGAACATGTATGGCGAGAGCAGAACGTTTGGGGCGGGACGAAGAGGTTGCGGAGGGCTGACAAGGTCGAGACGAAGCGTTGCAGGCCTCCCGGCGATCGGACCTCTGCATCATCCGCTCCCGTTTTCGCGGCGGCACATGGGAATTCTCCGCTCCGTTGTTCAACCCCTTGTGCGACCGGTGCTTGACATCCGGCATCACCTGTCGCTTTGCCGCTCCATACGAGCGCAGCTAGTCGGTGATCATGCGCTTCGGCGCGAGCCCCTGCTTCTTCAACGGCCGCGTCAGCAAGCGCTTGGCGGCCTTGGTGTTGCGGCGGTTTTGCACGATTTCGTCCAGCACATATCCATCCTGGTCGACGGCGCGCCACAACCAAAGCTTTTTGCCGGGCGATGGTGACGACCACTTCGTTCAGGTACCAGACATCATTCCGGCACGGCGGCTTGCGGCGCAAGCAGCGAGCGCAGTCCAGCCCGAACTTAGATGCCCCACCGGCGACTTGTCTCATACGAAACCACGATGCCGCGTTCCAGCAGCATTTCCTCAACCAGGCGCAGGCTCAGCGGAAACCGGAAATAAAGCCAGAGCGCGTGGGCGATAATAGGCGGCGGAAATCGGGGGGCGTGTAGCTGACGGCGGGCGTATTCATGCCCCCCGGCGTCCATGTCGCAAATCTTGACGATTGCTTTGTGTGTCAAGCCCGCCGCAGGTCTCAACGCGTTCATATGCAGACATTGTGAAAATCGCCCTATTCCGCCTTTTTTTACCGCCCCTTAAGTCCCCCGCTCGCATGCTTGTCGATGCATTGAACTCATAGCCATCGGCCAAGGATTTTGGAAAATATGTTTCCGCTCGCAGCAGAAAACGTGAGAGTCGCTGTAGGCCTAACGTCAAGGGGAGAGAGCGGTTTGATTGGACGAAATGGGTACCGGAGTGCCGAGTCATGAAGCCACGAGGTAATCTGGTCCGACTGAAGCAATTTCAGGTGAATGAGAAGCGACGACAGTTGCACCAGCTAGACATCATGATTGCCGATTTCGAACGCATGGCGCGAGAACTGGAGTTCCAGATAAACGCCGAGGAAACGAAGGGCGGCATCTCCGATGTCAATCATTTCGCTTATCCGACGTTCGCCAAGGCCGCTCGCCTACGTCGTGACAACGTCAAGAATTCGCAATCGGACCTTCTGCGGCAGAGAACCGCAGCCGAGCCATGCCTCGCCGAGGCTGAAGCAGAGCTCTCCAAGGCGCAATTGCTAGAATCGCGCAGCGGCAGAGGCCACGACCTCGAACCCGGCAACCGAAGCGCCATGATCGGCTGAGCCGGACGGCTTCAGCGCGCCTCAATTCGCGACACCTACTGGCGGTTGGCGCGCGAGAGGCGTGCGGGCACTGTAAAGATATCAGCGTCTTGATGCAGCGATAGCTGGTCGGGACGGCTGTCATGCTGCGGCGACATACGCGATTTCGTCCAGATTTGCATAGCGGCGTTACGCAGGTATGGGGGAAAGTGGAATTGGTTGGCAATCGGATCATCGGTGGAGACGAACCGCTGCCGGCGGACCGGCGCCTGGCGGCAACGCCTGGCGCTTTCGGCGGCGGCGGTAACGGCAAAGCAGGCTGGCCGCGTCGAGGATGAAGCGGCCCCTGCGTGATGCCGTTCTGCTCACGGCCGGGAGACGGGGTCGGCCCCGCCGGCCGGATGCTGCTCGCTTGGCGCGGCACCGTAAAGTCAGCCGACAGCTTATGAAGATGTGCTTACATTGGGCCATGTCAGAAGTTGCTCGTGGTCCGCTCTATGGTCGCCACCGCTTCCCCCGAGATCATTGCGCACGCGGTATGGCTCTACTTTCGCTTTCCGCTCAGCCTGCGCATGGTTGAGGATATGCTGGCGGCCCGCGGCATCATCGTCACGCATCAGACCGTTCGAAGCTGCGCGGAGAAATTCGGACGGCATTTCGCCCAGGAGATCAATATCAGCCGGCTGCCTGGGCGACAAATGGCATCTCGACGAATGTGTCGTGGCTATCAGTGGCAAGAAGCAGTGGCTCTGGCGTGCCGTCGATCAGGACGGCTTCGTCCTCGAAGTGCTGGTACAAAGCCGCCGAAATGCCAAGGCGGCAAAGCGTCTGATGCGCAAGTTGCTGAAAGCTCAAGGGCGGACACCACGGATCATGATCACCGACAAGCTCCGATCCTATGATGCCGCCATGCGCGACCTCATGCCCTTCGTCGAACACCGGTCGCACACAGGCCTGAATAATCGAGCGGAAAATTCGCACCAGCCGACCCGACGACGCGAAAGGATCATGAAACGCTTCAAGTCGGCACGCCAGCTTCAGCGGTTCGTTTCCATCCATGATCCGATTGCCGACCTGCTCACTTTCCCTGCAATGCGCTGTCATCGGCTCAACATCGAGACCTGCGTAACGCCCCCATGCAAATCTGAACAAAATCGCGTGTGTCGCCACAGCGTGACAGCCGTCCCGGCCAGCTATCGCGTGCATCAAGCCGCTGAAACTTACAGTGCCGGGCGCGCTGCTACCTGAATTTCCTTACCCGCTCAATCAATGTGACAGCACCGATTCTTCTCAACCGCGACATGCCCTAAATCGCCACCTGCGTGCCGATCTCGACCACACGTCCGGTCGGGATCTGGAAATACTCCGTCGCATCGGCCGCC
>NZ_AYVK01000088.1:0-6890 GCF_000503155.1 Mesorhizobium sp. LSJC285A00 | reverse complement strand
CCGAGCAGCCCGGCGGCGTCCTCTGCCGACAGTTGGCCGGCTTCATAGAGCAGATGCGCGGCGCAGCCGGCGAGCAGCGCCGTCGAGCCCGGACCTTCCAGCACGCCGGTCAGGCCGTTGCGCCATGCATCGAGCACGCCTTCGCCGGGCTCGACCAGCCGGATGGCCGTGTCGGCCTTGCGCACAGCACCGACCAGCGTGGTGGCGGCCTGCTCGTCCAGGTCGCGCACCGCATAGGGCAGCGCGATCGCGCCTTCGACGATCAACCGGTCCAACAAACCGGACAGCCGGTTAGTTTCGGTCTTGCGCGCCTCGCCGTAACGGATGATGTCGGCAAGCGGCGGCACCGAGGCCAGCATCTCCAGGCATTCGCTGCTGTGCGCTGCGCGCGCCTCCAACGCTACAAGGCCGGCGCTCGCGGCCTCCGACAGATCCGCGGTAATGGCGCTCTGGACAAGGGCGGCAAGCGTGTCGAGGCTCGCGGCCGCACCGAGCATCTGGATCAGGCGGCCATTGGCGGCCTTTTCGATAGTCGGGCCGTAGATCAGGTTCTCGACCAGGCGCACGGCATATTCCGGCTCCCAGGCCAGCGTCCATTTTTCGCGAAAGGTGCCGCGGCTGCGGCCGGCGTCGGCCAGCCTGCCCCATTGCACGCCAAGCACGTTCAGCCGGTGCAGCAATGTCGAACGAAACAGTCCGCTTTCGCTGCGCAGATCGACCGACAGCTCGCGTTCCAGCGCCTCCGGCTTCAGCCGCGCCGCCTTCTGGTTGCGCTGCAGGTCCTCGATCAGCGGCGCCAGCGGCGTGTCGGGCGGAATCTCGCCGACATCCGCGCCCAAAAGCAGCTCGGCCTCGACCAGCGCCCACAGCACCGCTTCGCCGTTGAACAGCGCCGCGATCGCGGCATCGCGCAATTCCTCGAAGCCGGGCTTCGGCCGCTCGCGAATGGCAGCCAGTGTGCGCGCAAGCCGCTCGGCCTCGATCAGCGACGCGGTCGACACCAGATGGCCCTTCGCCCGCAGCACCGCCGCGATCGTCGCCAGCCACAGCGTCGCGGCGTCGCGCCGCCCTCGTGTGCGCCACAGATGCTTGCACCAGCCGGGCGCGACGACGCCAGCGCCATAACCATAGCCCAGCGCAAGACGCGGCCCGGTCCATGGCGCCCATGTCATGATGCTTTTGCGCCGGGCAATTCCCTTGATCAGCGCCTGGTCGTTCTTCTGCGTGTGCGCGGCCTGCAGGGCCGGCACATGCCATGCGCCGCAGACGACGGCGATCGGTCCGGCGAATTCCTTGCGCGCGGCGGCGATTTCCAATCGCATATGCGCTTCACGCTTGGCCTCGAACGGCGCGATCGCACCTTCGCCGTCGCGCAGCGTCGTCATCGCATCGGTGATGGCAGCGAAGATTGGACCCGGCTGCGGATTCTGCTCGATAATGTCGGCCCACCAGCTTTCGCCATCTTCATAGCCGGCGGCCGCAGCCAGCGTGCCGATCGGGTCGCGATGCGATGCGGGCTCGCCATCCTCACCGGTTTCGTCCTTGGGTTCGGGCTTGTCGGCGTCAGCCGTTTTGTCGGGGTCGTCGGTTGCCGGTGCCGCGAACCGTGCCGATGACGGCAGGTCGATGAACCGCAATGCCGCCTTGTTCGCCACCGCCCACACCGCCGCCTGGTATTCCGGCGAGAACTCGGCGAACGGCCAGAAACTTGTCGCGGCCGGATCGTCCTCGGGGTAGCAGAGCAGCGCCACCGGCGGCTGCATCTGCGGGCGCGCCAGCAATGGCAGCAGGGCGGACGCGTCGCTCGGCCCTTCGATCAGCACCGCGACCGGCTGCAAGTCCCGCAGCGCCTGCACCAGGCTGTCGGCGGAGCCCGGCCCGTGATGGCGGATGCCGAAATAGGCGACGTCGCTCATGACCTCAGATCGCTGCGTTCAGCGCCGCGTAATAGCCGGCATAGTCCGGCCGCTTCTTGAGCACCGTTTCGAGATATTCCTCCAGCACCACCTTGTCCTGCACCGGGTCCTTGACGATGGCGCCGACAAGGCTGGCGGCGAGGCCTTCGGCGCCGAGCTTGCCGCTGTCGAACCACGCCGCCTGGCTGAGGCCGCCGACCATGGTGGCGATCGCCTCGGCGGTCGAGAGCGAACCCGAAGGCGTCTTCAGCGTCACCTTGCCGTCGGCGGTTGCGCCCGAGCGCAGCTCGCGGAAAATGGTCAACACTCGAGCGATCTCCTCGCCGACATTTTTCGGCACCGGCAGGTCGAGCCCGCCGGCCATCTCGTCGACCCGCTTGGAGACGATCGCCACCTCTTCCGCCATGTCCTCGGGCAGCGGCAGCACCACCACATTGAAGCGGCGTTTCAGCGCCGAGGACAGCTCGTTGACGCCCTTGTCGCGGTTGTTTGCGGTGGCGATGATGTTGAAGCCGCGCTGGGCATAGAGCGACGTGTTGAGTTCCGGGATCGGCATCATCTTTTCCGACAGCACGGTGATCAGCGTATCCTGTACATCGGAGCCCATGCGCGTCAACTCTTCCAGGCGGCATAGCTTGCCGCTCTCCATGGCGCGGTAGAGCGGCGTCGGCACCAGCGCCTCCTGGCTCGGCCCTTTGGCCAAAAGCTGCGCATAGTTCCAGCCGTAGCGGACCTGGTTCTCGTCGGTACCGGCCGTGCACTGCACGATCAGCGTGGAATTGCCCATGATGGCGGCGGCGAGATGTTCCGACACCCAGGATTTTGCGGTGCCGGGAACACCGAGCAGCAGCAGCGCGCGGTCCGTGGCGAGTGTCGCCACCGCCGTTTCCATCAGCCGGCGGCGGCCGACATATTTTGGCGATATCACGGTGCCGTCGCTTGCCTTGCCGCCGAGCAGGTAGGTCAGAACGGCCTTTGGCGACAGGCTCCATCCCGCAGGTTTTTGCTTGTCGTCATTGCGCGCCAGCGCCTGCAGTTCAGCGGCATAGGCCTGCTCGACGGGGAGGCGGATGGCTGCGTTCATGGTGCTGTTCTCCGGATTGTCATGTTTTGGTTCCCGTCAGGGCCGCGTTGAGGCGCAGGAAAGCGAGCGAGGCTGCCGCCGGCGGCATGCCGGCCGCAACGACATGCTCGATCAATTTTTCCGCTGTCGCCGCAGTGGCCAGAAAGCCCAAAGTTTCCAACAGGTCGTCGACGGTTCGCTTCATCGCGTCATCATTGCCGGCGACAGCCGAACGCAACACCGCCAAGCTCTGGCCGTTCGTCAGGTCGGGCCAATCCAGCCAGTTGGCTTCGAAGCCCTCGGCAAGGGTGAGCGTGCTAACATACTGCGGCGTATCTTTCAGGATCAGTCTGACCAGGACACGCTTCCTGCGGCTATCCAGGCGCGGTGTCAGGTGCAGCACGAACAGTGCCGGCTTGCCACCCTCGGCGATCAGCGTGTCGGCCATCTGCGTTACTGCAGCGTCGCTGCCCGACGCTGCGACCATTCGTGAGATCTGGATGTCCGCATTGTTGTCGGCACCGAACTGCCAGGCTGCAATGAAATCGGGTTCGCTGACCCCAAATCGGGAAGCAAGGTCGACCAGATTGCAGGTCTCGAACAGTTCGGCGCGGCGCTTTTCCTGCGCCGGCGATTTGAGCTTTGCCGGCGTGTAGGTGGTGCGGCGGCGGATAAAGCCGGATTTGCCTTCTGCGATGAAGGCGGCAAGTTCGGCAACGGGATCGTCGGCACCGCCACCAACACGACCGTGCTCGCCCAACCTCGCCAGCAGCCGGCTCGCCAGTTCCTGCACCTTGCCGGAGCGGTCAGTGGCCAGGCTTTTCAGGAACGGCGCGTCCTCAGGCGTCAGGCCGAAATGCATGAGTTCGATCAGTGCCAGCCGGACTTCCGCCGGCTCGCCGGGCGCCTTCGCTTCCATCAGGCTGCGGGCCGTGGCCGGATCGCGACGGCGCATCTCGGTCAACGCGATACGGCGCGCGGCGGGGTAAAAGTCATCCCAGTTCTGCACCGTCAGTTGCTCCTGCGGCGCAATCTTCAGCCCCTCGACGCTGGCCTGCCAGTCGATCCACGGCGCATAGATGTCAGGGCTGTTCTGGTCTGATGCCGACGGCATCCAGTCCATCGGATGCAGCACGTAGCCACGGCCGGCGACGAGCGTCGCCACGCGCGCCTTGCGCCGCGCATCGACGGTGTTCTTCAAGGCAGCCCGCAACAGCGGCCGCAACCGCTCCGGCAGCAGCGGCAGGCCAAGCCTCGGCAGCGGCGGNCGCTTCAGCGACTTCGGCGCGGCTGGCCTTAAGCCCACATCGAGCGCCTGCGCGGCGATGGCCAGCAACAGCCGCTCCCGTTCGTCCGGGCTTGCGCCGCCGGCGATTTCCTTCCACGCGGCTGGCGCCAGATCGAACGCAGTTCCGCCGGTGATCCAGCAGTCGCGCATCGTCGCCAGGCCGGTTTGCTCGAGCTCGTTCATGACAGATCGAGCCTCCCGAAGCCGCTTTGCGCGGCGAGCAGATCGAGCCGCGCGCCGTTCCACAGGGCTGCCGTTGCCGAAAGGTCGAGACCGAGCACGGTTTGATCGACGGTTCCGGCGACAGGCAGGGCGATCCCTTGCGGGTCGTGCGCCGCTTGCCACCAGGCGGTGCCGCGCTCATCGAGCAGGATCGCGCCGGCAGGCAGCATCAGCGGGCTATCGGTCGACCAGGGTGCTGCGTCCTGGTGCGCCGCATGCGCCGCCAGCGGATCCTTGACAATGCCGAGGCCGAAATCCGGCCAGGCGCCCGACACGACATCGCCCTTGCGCTCCGCTACCAGCGCCCGCAGCCGTTGGCGTGACGGATAGAACACCAGCCTTGCATCGAACCGGTCGCCAGGTGTGAACGCGGCAGAGCGGCGGCCGGCCGAGGCCGGAAAGAAATCGAGTAGCAGCGCAAATTGCGGCGTCGGGCTTTTCAGGTCGAGCAGCCAGGTAGAATGGCTGACAAGGCCGTCGCGGCGGGTCTCGATCTTCTCGCCGATGACTTCCCACTGGCTGTCGACCTGTCTTGCATCGGGATTGGCCAGCACCTGGTCGCGGGTTTCGGATGCCGACACCAGCCGCTTCAATTCGGGATCGTCTGGCGCCGAGCGCCAGGCCTTGGCCAGCAAAACCAGCTTGCCGAGTTCGCGGATCGCCGCGTCCGGCCGTTCCTCGCTGCGCAGCGCCATTAGCCGGGCCGGGATTTCGTCGATGCGTCCGGCAAGCGCCGTCGCCTTCATGTCGACAAGCCGCGCGGCAATGCGGCGGCAGCGCTCGCTGCTGGCGTCGGCAAAGGCGGAAAGGCCGAGCCGCAGCTGGTCGGCAATCCACTGGTCGAGTTCGTCCAGCGCGCCTGCCACCGCGGTGCGCGTATCTTCCGCCCGCTTGCGCTGCGCCGTCTCGCGGCGCTCCGTCGCGGCGGCGTCATCGACGGTGCTTTCCTCCGCCTGCGAGGCCTCGCCAATGCTCTTGCCAGACGCGCCCCTGCCAGCCTTTGCGTCGACCGGCGGGGGCGCAGTCTTCCTGCGCCGGCCAAGCCAGTCATTGACCCATTCCGGCGTTGTTTCGGCTGATGTGAAGCTGGCCGGCGCCGTGGCGGCGATCCACATCAGCGCCAGCGTGTGCTTGCAGGGAAATTTTCGCGACGGGCAGGTGCATTTGTAGCCGTGGTCGCCGGTGTCGACGACGGTGCGATAGGGGTTGGATCCCGAGCCCTGGCATTCGCCCCAGATCAGCGCCTGCTGCTCGTTCTTCTCCAGCCGCGGCCAGTTCGAGCGCTTGGTGAGCTTCGAGGCGGCGCTTAGCGACGCCTGATCGGGGGCCAGCGCCTCGATGGTTTTCAGTTCGAATTCCAAGCCGCGCCTCTCGTCACCCCAAATCAATGCCTGGCATCAATATAGGGTGCCGTTTGTGAAGGATTGTTGTGGCCCCGGCAAGACGAAGATAGCGCAGATCAGTACAGCGGCGTGGCCATATGCCGGGGCGTCGGCCATTGCGCCGTGATCTCGGGCTGCACCGGGCGCTCGAGATAGGTCGACAGCACGACATAGCTTCGCGTCGAGGTGACGCCGGGCGTTTCGTAGAGACGCGCCAGCAGGCCTTCGAGCGCCCTGGTGTCCTCGGTGCGGACCTTGAGAAGCATGCAGGTGTCGCCGGCCACCGAATGGATTTCCTCGACCTCAGGATATTGGGAGACGGCCATCAGCTCCGGTGTCTTGCCCCAGCCCTTGGTATCGATATGCACGAAGGTGAGCAGCGGCTTCTTCACCGCCTTCGGGTCGATGATCACAGCCGTGCCGCGGATGGCGCCGCTGCGCCGCAGGCGCTTGACCCGCTCATGCGCCGCCGGCGGCGAAAGGCAGACGCGTTCGCCAAGTTCGGCGTAGCTGATCGTCGCATCCTCGACCAGCACGCCTAATATTTTTCGGTCGATTGCGTCGAGCTCGCGGGGAGCTACCTTGTTCTGCAGAACCCCATCTGTTTCTTCGTCCATATCGAAATTCCTTGTTGTCGCGGAATTCAGTTCGGCCATTATGACCCGATGACGAACGCGAATCAAGCTGCAACGCTCCATCAGCCGATCCCGGCGCTGGCCTACCTCCTGACCGGCTGCATCGCCGTCATCGGCTCGAACTCGCTGGTCCTGGGTCCAATTGCTCCGGCAGTCGCCGCATCCTTCGGCACCAGCGTGCCGGCGGTGATGGCCGCGTCGGCTGCCTTCGGTCTCGGCACTTCCGCCAGCGCTTTGTTCCTCGCCCGCTATATCGACGGCGTCGGCGCCCGCCGCATGCTGCAGGGCGCTCTGCTGTTGCTGGCGGTCGGGCTTCTCGCCAGCGCGCTGGCGCCGACGGTGATCATGCTGGTCGCGGCCCAGGCCGTCGCCGGCATCGCCGCC
>NZ_AYVK01000087.1:0-4894 GCF_000503155.1 Mesorhizobium sp. LSJC285A00 | reverse complement strand
AAGGGCGTCTATTTTAACAGCCACATCCGCAATCGTTATGCATTCCGGCTCGCGGCAGGGAGGGCAGCAGCCGCGTCGGGCGATTGACAGAATTTCAGATTCGAGGCGGCCCGCGCCATCGCAGGGGAGCAACTGTGCGAATTGACCAGGTTCCGAGGGCAAACGAAAACGCCCGCCGGCCGGGCCAGCGGGCGCGTATTATATTAAGCTAGGTGCTGGGCCTATTTGCCCATCATCATCGCAGCTTTGCAGAAGTTCTCATGGGCCTTCGCAATATCTGCGTCAGCGCAGTCCTTCATCACAGCGTCCTTATCCTCCTGAGACATAGCCGACCAAGCGGTTTTCGCTTCGGCCTCAGACTTCATGGTCTTCATGCTGCTGTCCGTGAAGAAAGGAGACATTTTTGCAGGATCGTCGAGCGCAGACGTGCCAGTGGAACTGCCGGCAAAGGCCGATCCGGTCATAAGGGCAAATGTCGCGCCGAGAATGAGCATTTTCGAATTCATCAAAATTCCTCCGAATGCAACTGCTTGAATGCAGCCGTGCTAATTCAACGCTTGCGGGTAGAAAGGGTTTCCAGCCAAATTGAAAATTGTAGAAATTGCTACCGATATTTCGTCGTCAACCTAGGAGGAATTGGCCCGCAAGTTCGGTCAAGGCGGCCGGCGGCCACCATCGATGCTGCAATTGCCTGGCCGGTTGCCCCGGACTTGTTCAGGGATGGCCCGCGCTTGCTTCCGAGCGCGGGCCGACCATGATGAGTGAGGGGCGATCTTGGTCACCGGCAGGACCGCTTAAGAACGAGCCGGGTGTGACCGAACAGCCTCAGGGTGAGGATGTTCCCGACTGACGCAAAAAAGCCCGCCAGCGTGAGCCAGCGGGCAATCGGCCTTGAGTATACTAGAACGAGTTCCCCGGCTCGCTCGTTGAGAGGCATGAAAGACAAATGGGAATCTGACCACCAGTTCGTCGAAGGCGCCCGCCGTAGCCAGCGATGGGCGGAGAGAGAACTTGAATCCCTACAATCGACCATCCAAGAGACGCGCCGTGTCCTAGAGGCTTCACGGAAGCTCTTGGAAAAAATTGCCGAGCGCGAAGACCATACGCAGCCGTAGGGAATGGCCGGTGCAGTTGGGCATGCTTGTGGGCTTAACCGCACCGATATTGCATAAGTCACGGCTGATGGGCAAACCCACGGCCAGTACTTTCCGTGCAGGTGGACAGCTCGCCGGGCGAAGACCCCAACCACCTCGATCCCGGCGAGCCTAGACCTGATCAGAGTACGCGATCAGGACCGGGGATCAGCCGGCGATAGTGGCATCTCTTGCAGGTCAACCATTGTGAAGCACAGCTTCCTGATCGGACCTGCTGCCGTGTCGAATGGAATAGGCGCGAGTGATTTCCGCACCAAAAAGAAAAATTTCCGCCGAGTAGTAAGCCCACAACAGGATGACGAGCAGCCCACCGGCGGCCCCATATGAGGCCGCGACCGCGCTGGAGCCTATATACCAACCGATAAGCGATTTCCCGAGCGTGAACAGGGCAGCAGTCACAACAGCGCCAATCCAGACATCCCGCCATTCCAGGGTTCGATCAGGCAAGATCTTGAAGATGGCAGCGAAAATAGCTGCGAGGAGGACAAAAGAAACGACCGCGTTGATAACGCCCAGGACAAGTGTCCCGAACGGCAACTGTGCGTTGATGAGGTTGCCTAGGGCCGAAATCGCCGCGCTCGCGACTAGAGAGACGAGCAACATGAAGCCAAGTGCGGTGACCAGTCCCAGACTTACCGCACGTGCGCGCACCAGGCGCGACAACGAACTTCCCTGCGCTTCGACCTTCCATATCATGTTCAAAGACTGCTGTATTTCGCCGAAGACCCCGGAAGCGCTCACAAGCAAGGTGATGATGCCAATCACCGCCGGCCAAGTGCCGCCGGATGGCTTTTCGGATGCGCTCTTCAGTGCGGTTTGCAGGATATTTGCGCTTTCTGTACCCATCATCCCTGTGATTTGGGCGGACAATGCCGCTTGCGCTGCCTCGTGACCGAATGCGAGACCCGCAATTGCAACCACGATGAGCAGAATTGGCGCCAACGATGTTGTGGCATAAAAAGCGATTGCNGGCTTCTCGCACCATTGCCCATGCATTTGTGATCGCGCGATGCATTTTGCGCCCCAGTCGAATTGGCGTTCACTAGCAATGCACCAGCACATGTGATGTTCCGGTTGCGGGCTGTGGCAGGAGTTTCGCACCGACTTCCGCGGAGGGTCGCCGGCATAGAACTTCCGCTCCGATGCGCTCGCATCGCCTTCGCCCCCATTTCGGGACGCGCATTTGATAATGGTTTTCTCAAGATCATTTTAGTTCGTTCGGAAACCATAGAAGCGGAGGCTGGCTCGTTTGCACCGACAAGGACAACAGCACGGAGGAGGTGTTGGAGGCGGCGCAGGAAGCTGGCGTGCATCCTGCGATCTCCGCCGGCCGCTGGCGGTACGAGCATCCGGACTATCGCCGCTTTTCCAAGCTGATTGGTCGAGGTGAGATTAAAACCGTCCTGAGCCTCAATATCGCTTTGAGGCGCCAAAGCTGCCAACGCGGTACCACCGTGTCTGCTTTCAGGCAGCGGCAACCAACGTCGTTGCGGCCAAGATCGCGCCACCAGCGGAATGGCACCTTTCCGCTGGTTTGCACCAGAAGCAGACCTTCTGCTCTCGTTCCATATACTGCCGGACCGCATGCGCCTCATATCGGTCATTCAGAATTAGCAGCCGCCTCTTTTCCGATGCCAACGCCTGAGCCTTTTGTGAGACCTAGGCGCAGCTTGCCGGCCGCAGCCTGTCCCAATTGGGACGAATAGTTGGCACCCATATGCAAATCTACTACTCCTAAAGCTGCCGGACCGCTCTCGTGATGAGCCGCCAGTCGGCTAAGCGCCTCGTCGGTCTTTGAGCTGGCCCCAGCGGATCCCAAAAGCAGAAATTCGAGCGTACAGGCGACGTGAGGGAGGATACCCGAACCCGCGTGAACGAGGCTGTAAGGTCGATCGGATTTCAGTTCAATCGACAAGCAATTGATTTTCGCCGGGGTCGTTCCGATTCGCTTATTGTTCTGGTGTCGGACATCGCGAACCCGTTCTTTCCGGTATTCTTCAAGGGATCGAAAAGGAAGCTCGGGAACGAAGCACAATAGGTAACACAAAAGGTCAAAACAGAGCAATGGCCACAGCCGTTTGCGTCAGATTATTCAAGTTAATTCGCCGACCGCCAACGCGAACAGACGCGCATGGTCCCGTCCGTATAGCGTTGTTAATCCGGCAGTAGCATCTCCTCTTCATCGGCTGCGGCTTCGAACAGCAGCCGGAAGTCGTTACCCGGCATTTTGCCATCCATCGCAGATAGGCAAGCCTCAGCCGCCAGCCGCCACTTGGGGCCACGATTGGACCACTTTAGAAGCTCCTCCGCGGCGGCATCAACTCGGTTGACACCAAGGCGAAGCCCCGGGCGCTCAGTCTTCACATAAACCGGAGGGTTGAACCAGCGGTGGGGCATCAAGCCTCTCGAACGTCAAAGGCGATGAACAGTCCCCAAACGGAGGCTGAATTGACGATCATTCCGACCAACTGGCAGTCAGTCTCACGAAGATCATGGCCGCGCTCGCGCACCGCTGCAATGGTCGCCTTCAGGGAAATTATATTGCCCGGTTGAGAACCCAACAGGACCTCGCGGACCAGCTCCTTGGCCGTTTGCTGCACAGGCCGAACAGGTGCTTGAACGTCCATCCCATCCTCCCAGAGAGATAGAACCTCACCAGCTATTCTGTGGGTCACTTTCCGAAAAAGGCAAGAGCCGGAAACGTACAAAGCAGGTTGCCGCAAACACCCCATTTTGGAACGGGACCCGCCCTTTGCTCATTATGGGTGGAATCAATTTATGAATGCAAATCCAAGGAATTTACGCCGTGCTCGCCAAGGATGGACAAAGCGGAGGAGTTCTATACCCGGCTTTTCGAGCGGAGGCCTGATGATCGTCCCATGGACGTGTTGATCCAATGGCGCAACGTCGCAGGCGCGAACTTGCAAATCTTCCATGATAAACGGCGAATGATAAAAAGCCCGCTGACGTCTGGCGACGCTGCAGGGATGGCCCGCGCCTGCTTCGGAGGCTGCGCGGGCCGACCATGACGAGTGGAGAGGACATCTTGGTCACCGGCACGGACCGCTGAAGAACGAGCCAGCTGTGGCCAAACAGCCTCAGAGCGGGAATGTTCCCGCCTGACGCAAAAACACCGTGGCTCAGCCGGCGGGCTCCGTTGCAGGGGCACTCAGGATAGTGCCACGGGCGCGGCGTCTGGGGTCAATGCAGTTTGCCGACTAGCCGAGCGTATTCGGCTTCAGCCCTGCCATATGACCCATCAGCCAGCGCANGTCAATGCAGTTTGCCGACTAGCCGAGCGTATTCGGCTTCAGCCCTGCCATATGACCCATCAGCCAGCGCAATCAGACGCGCTCGGTCAAGAATGACTACCTCTCCTCGCATTGAGCGTATCAGACCTTGGCCCTCCAAGGTTTGCAGCGCTATGGTGACGCCGGGCCGCCTGACACCGAGCATAACTGACAAGAACTCGTGCGTAATCGCAAAGCTGTTCCCGTCGACGCGATCATCGCACATCACCAGCCATCTTGAGAGCCTGTCGACGATGTTCATCCGGGCATTGCTGAGCGCGGTGAAGCTTGCCTGGAGGTGAAAGTAGTGAACGTAGCGGAGCAGAAAACTTCGCAGGGTTGGGCTTGTCAAAAGCGCCTTGGTGAAGAGGCCCGCGTCGATAACAAAGGCTCGGGCCTCTAATTGGACGTAACAATCGTGCGTTGACCGGTCATCGCCCATGATAAGCG
>NZ_AYVK01000086.1:0-5850 GCF_000503155.1 Mesorhizobium sp. LSJC285A00 | reverse complement strand
GCTGGCGCGGCCGATCGAGGAGCGGCACGCCGCGGTGCTGGCCTTCCTGGCCGATGGTGAATCCTGGGCCAGCTCGGCGTTGGCGCTGGCGCTGGGCGCCGGACAGCGCAGCGTACAGCGGGCGCTCGAGCAGTTGGCCGAGACCGGCAAAGTGCAGTCCTTCGGCCACGGCCGGGCGCGGCGCTGGATGACGCCACCGGTCGCTGGTTTCACGACCACCTTGTTACTCCCGTCGCCGCTGCCGAACGGCTAGGAAAGGTGACCATGATCGAGGACCAGGACATGAAACATTCAGCAGCGGAAATCCTGCGCGAATACGGGCCCTTTCCTGATGTCGACACCGTGCACGGCGTGAGCTTCGACGGACAGAATGTCTGGTTTGCGACGGGCGAGCGGCTGACCGCCTTCGATCCGGCAAGCGGCGAGACGCTGCGCTCGATCGATGTCGCGGCACATGCCGGCACCGCCTATGACGGCCGGCATCTGTTCCAGCTCGCCGGGGACCGCATCCAGAAGATCGACCCCGATACCGGCAAGGTGCTCTCCACCATCCCGGCGCCCGGCGGCGGCCGCGATTCCGGCATGACCTGGGCCGAGGGCACGCTCTGGGTGGGGCAGAACCGGGAGCGCAAGATCCACCAGATCGATCCCGAGACCGGGAAAATCCTGCGCACCATCGACTCAAACCGCTTCGTCACCGGAGTGACCTGGGTCGATGGCGAGCTCTGGCACGGCACCTGGGAAGGCGACCAGAGCGATGTCCGGCGCGTCGATCCGCAAACTGGCAAGGTGCTGGAACGGCTCGACATGCCGGCGGGGGTGGGCGTTTCCGGGCTCGAATCCGACGGCGGCGACCGCTTCTTTTGCGGCAGCGGCCCTGGCGGCATGGTGCGATCGGTGCGTCGGCCGAAGTAAGGCCGTCAAGTATTGGGCCGGCAGCGTATTTCCTACGGTCATCCCGCCGAGATCATATCCCGGAGCCGTCGAGCAGCGGGACGTCTTCGCCTTGCCACGGACTTGGCATTGAAGCCCGGCTCAGATTGGCCGTCGGCAGCGGCATCCAGCATTTCAACTCCGGTTCGGGGTATTCGATCACCCGTCCTGGCGACGAATCGGAAGAGCGCCAGCCCTCCGTGCCGAACTGGTCGGCGCGCGACCAGTAAGCGAGGTCGACCTCGGCCGGCCCCTGTTCCGATGGCCTGACCGTGACCAGGATGCGGCTGCCGTCCTTGGGGGCGCTCGCCATGTGCCGCCAGCGATCGGGTTCGTCCATTCTCATGTCCTCCTGCACGTTGCAGGGATAGTCGCCGCGCGCTTGGCAGCGGTCAACCCGAACTTTGCCCAAGCACGAGATCTGTTTAGCACTCCCGCGCCGTCGGCCGAAACAAGATCTGGTTCATGTCGACCTCGTCGGGCTGGCTCACGGCGAACGCCCCCATGGCGAAAGAATCCGGATGCCGGGCCGCAACAGGAAAATCGAAACCGGCATGTGAACGGGCTCACATGCCGCCACTGCAAGGAACGCTATGGGACGTCCGGCCATGACAGGGGTTTCGGATGACACTTGCTGATCTGTCTTTTTATCTTTTCACTATTTTCAATGGCTTGCGGGTGGTGTCCTACCTGCCGCAGATCGTGCGGGTGGCCCGGGACAGGCACGGGGCGTCGGCGATTTCCTACGCGACCTGGCTGTTGTGGACAGGCGCCAACGCCACGACGGGACTCTACGCCCACATCAATCTGAACGATCCCGCTCTGGCGGCGATCAACTGGCTGAACGCCGTATGCTGCGTGCTGGTCATCGCGCTCACCGCCTACAAGCGCCATCGCGCACGGCTTCCGGTTGAGGAAGCCGCAAGCCGGTCGGAAGCGACCGCTCTGATGGTCGACAATGTCTGCTGAAGATCACCGCGGCAGATTGCGCTTTTCGAGGCCGCTCTCAGACATGCACGGTGCCATGCGAAAGCTCGCCCTCGTCGCTTGAGATGAGGAAAGCGGCTGCGAGTAGGCCGACATAGAACAGCCCGACCATGCACACGACATAGATGCCTGGAACCGGGCCGAGCTGCGCCACGCGCGCGGCGTCGAGAAATGACGCGCCCAAGCCTATCGGCGACCCTTCGCGCTGCAGACTGGGCGTCGTGATCTTCAGCACCCACGCCAGCATCAGGATCGTGTACATGAAAATGTAGTTGCGGCGCAGCCGGCGCACCAACGCCGCGCGTTGCGAGATCAGGAAGCGCGGCGAACGCAGGCCTTCGCCGACGATGGCCAGCCAGTTGGAGGCGTAGTCGGGCTGCGGCGAGAAAATCTGCGCGAAATAATAGCGCTCGAACTGGCGCACCCTGGCCCGGTAGACGTCGAAGAAACGATAGCGCCGCGCCTCGATCCATAGCAGCAGCGTGGTCAGCAGCATGGCAAAGAGCAGCACCCCATGATGGGCGCTGGGCGTCGAGAGTGAGACTGAGAGCATGGCGGCGACGACAGTAATCGCCCAGTTGCTGGTACGGTCCAGCCGGTCGCGCCAGCCGGCCATGCGGGCGATTTCGGCGCGGTGGAAATGCGACATGGTGGCCACGAATTCCGATGAGGTGAGCTTCAGCGCGAACGCATCAGAGGCCCGCGGCGCTGCAGCCGCTTCGTCGGTTTTCACGGTCTTGACCTGGGACATCCCTTGCCACGCGCCTCCCAACGCCATGGCCGGCCGAAACGACGCCGGTCATCCCCATCCGCGCAACGCGCAATCGGTTGAAAATGTTCCGTCGCCGGCCCGGGTCTCGGCGGTTTATCCGCAGTCAGATAGGCCCGTTATGCGATTCAGGTAAGGAGGAACCTGCGGCGCGCCAAGGGAGCGTGGCGTGCAACCGATCTCGCCCGCAAACGTTATACCGGGCACGATGAGGGGGTGCATGTCCTTCGTGGTCAACCGGCGCCGGTCGGTCGCGCTTGCCGCGGCAGCCTTCGCATTCATGCCGGCCGCATCGTTGGCAGCCGAAAAGACCGGCATGTCCAGCGAGGGCATTTTCGTTCTCGAAATCCTCCTTCTGCTTCTCGTCGGCCGCGGCATCGGCGAATTGCTGGAGCGTCTCGGCCAGCCGGCGGTGATGGGTCAGCTCATCGGCGGCATCCTGCTCGGGCCATCGCTGCTCGGCTGGCTATTGCCGGAAGCAGAACGCGTGATCTTTTCAGGCGACGCCACCCAAAAGAGCATGATCAGCGCCATCGCACAGCTCGGCGTGTTGATGCTTCTGTTGCTCACCGGGATGGAGACGGATCTGCGGCTGGTGCGCAGGGTCGGCCGTGCGTGCTTTTCCATCTCCGCCGCGGGCGTCGCCGTGCCTTTCGCGCTCGGCTTCACCGCCGCGCAGTTCATGCCGGCCTCGCTGCTGGCCGACGGAACCGAGCGCATTGTCGCCGGTCTCTTCCTCGGCACGGCGCTGTCGATCTCCTCGGTCAAGATCGTCGCCATGGTGGTGCGCGAGATGAACTTCATGCGCCGCGATCTCGGTCAGACCATCGTCTCGTCGGCCATCATCGAGGACACGATCGGCTGGGTGATCATCGCCATCACCATCGGCATCGCCACCAAGGAGCGCATCGAGCTCGGCAGCCTTGCCTTCACCATTGTCGGCGTCGCCGCCTTCATGGGGCTTTCCTTCACGATTGGCCGCCGCATCGTCTTCGACGCCATCCGCTGGACCAACGATACGTTCCGCAGCGAATACGCCGTCGTCACCGTCATTCTCGCCATCATGGGCGCAATGGCGCTGATCACCGATCTGATCGGCGTCCACACCGTGCTCGGCGCCTTCGTCGCCGGCATACTGGTTGGGGAATCGCCGATCCTGTCGCGTCATATCGAAGGGCAATTGCGCGGCGTCATCATGGCGCTGTTCATGCCGGTTTTCTTCGGCGTCGCCGGCCTTTCGGCGGATCTCACCGTGCTTGTCGACCACGAGCTTGCGCTACTCACGGCCGCTTTGGTGCTGATCGCCAGCTTCGGCAAATTCGCCGGCGCCTTCATCGGCGCCGAGCTTGCCGGCATGAGCCGCAAGGAAGGCATCGCCGTCGGTTGCGGCATGAACGCGCGCGGCTCGACCGAAGTCATCGTCGCCTCGATTGGCCTGTCGATCGGCGTTCTGTCGCACAATCTTTTCACCATGATCGTGACCATGGCCGTCATCACCACGCTCGCCATGCCGCCGACCTTGCGTTGGGCACTCGGCCGCTTGCCGATGGGCGAGAACGAGAAGAAGCGTCTGGAGCGCGAGGAGATCGACCAACGCGGCTTCATCGCCAATCTGGAACGACTGCTGGTGGTGACCGATGAGGGCGTTGTCGGCCGCTTTGCTGCTTACCTCGCCGGAGTCGTGGGCGCCGGCAGGCCGACGACGGTGCTGCATGCCCGAGGCGAGGGGGAGGAGGCCGAGCCCGGCACGGATGCGAAGCTCGAGCCGATCGAAAAGGGTGCCGAGGACAGCCGCGAGGCCGCCAGGAGTTCGGACGAGGAGCTGGCCCGCGCGGCGCCTGTCACGCGGCGCCGCGAGGCCGAGCTTTCGGCCGAAACGGTTGCCAAGGAGGCGCGCAAAGGCTATGGGCTGCTGCTGATCGGGCTCGGCCGCGCGGTCACGTCGAAAGGTGGGTTTGCCCGCCGCATCAACGAGATCGCCGGCGCCTTCGAGGGCCCGCTATGCCTGGTGCTGAAGGCGACCGGCGCCGGCCGCCAGATGCCAAGGCTAGGACCTGAAGGCGGGAAGATTCTGGTTCCGGTCAACGGCACCGCGATCGCCCGCCGGGGTGCCGAAATGGCGCTGGCGATTGCAGCGGTCACGGGTGCGCGGGTCAAGATACTTTATGTCGCGCGCGTCGCCCGCGACGAACCGCGCGACACTGTCTCGCATCGCCGCAGGGAGGCGGTGCTGAAGGATACCGTCGCACTAGCCGACCGCTATGGCGTCGAGATCGAGACGGCCATCCGCAGCCGGGCCGCCGCCGCCGATGCCATTGCCCGCCAGGCCGGCAGGGGGGCGGCGCTGATCGTCATGGGCGTGGCGCGGCGCCCTGGCGAGGAACTCTTCTTCGGCGAGACGACCACCGGCGTGCTGCAGCGCTGCCAATGCCCGGTGGTGCTGATCTCGGACGCCAGGCTCAGCCGCGACGACGAGGGCAGGGAAGAGCTGCGCTCGGGAACGGGGACAGGGTGATGAGTATTTCCCCTCGAGGGGAAATTTCGCTCATGCCGCCTGCAGCCTCTCTCGGCCGGGCTGCGGCGGGAAGGCGATGGCGATGCCGGCAGCACCGAGGCCGATCAGCGCCGAGCCGATGAACAGCCAGGAATAGCTGGCATAGGCGTCGAAGATCATGCCGCCGGCGAGCGGGCCGAACGACATGCCGAGGCTGGACAACAGGGTCGCGGCGCCAAGTATCGTGCCGATGATGCGTGGCCCGAAATAGTCGCGCGCCAGAACCGCATAGAGCGGCATGACGCCGCCATATGTGGCGCCGAAGATGATCGCCAGGAGATAGAACTGCTCGAGATTGCCGACGGCGAGATAGGCGGCGATCACCACCGCCTGGATGGCGAGGCCCACGATCAGCACCGGCTTGGCGCCCAGCCTGTCGCCGAGCACGCCGTAGAGCACGCGCCCGCCAAGCCCGGCAAGGCCCTCGACGCTGTAGATCGACACGGCTGCCATCGGCGCCACGCCGCACGACATGGCATAGCTCACCATGTGGAAGATCGGCCCCGAATGCGCTGCGCAGCAGGCGAAGAAGGTCATACCCAGCACCAGGAATTGCGGCGAGCGCAGCGCCTGGCCGACTGACATGCCGGGGGCCGCGGCAGGCGCG
>NZ_AYVK01000085.1:0-6254 GCF_000503155.1 Mesorhizobium sp. LSJC285A00 | reverse complement strand
CTTCGAAGCACCCAGCGCCTCCTCCATCTCGGCCTCGAGAACCTCCTGCATTACCGCACGGATCACTTCGTGCAGCCCCTCCGGGTTCGAAAGCAGAATGTCTTTGACGGCAGCGCTGGTCGATTTACCTTCTGTCTTGGTCATGGTGGCGTTCCTTCNAATGTCTTTGACGGCAGCGCTGGTCGATTTACCTTCTGTCTTGGTCATGGTGGCGTTCCTTCCAGGGAATCGGTGACGTTGAACATCACCAGCCTGCCATGACCGCCCTCTCTCAGCGAATTGCAGAACTCTCAGCACACTACCTTCCCTACTCGCAATGCGACGCGCGCTTCACGCCCTGCCTGTGATCGGTATGACTGAGATGGGGCCGCAAGCGGACCGTCAGCTTCGCGGTGAAAATCCTCAGAAAGCGGCCAGCATGTAGTCGTCGCACGGCTGAAAGAGAGGCGTGACGGGCGAGGAATAGGTCTGGTTTCACCTGATCACCTACGCAGGCAGTTCGACGATCATTGAGCGGCGAGAACGCGGCCCGAGGCAGGAGCTTTGAGCGTCCGATTTTTCACGATCGACCTTCAGGCTCGTCGAGCGCATCGTCTCGACGTTACTGCCGAAACCGAGCCTCCATGCCGGCGCCCTGGGGAGGCAAGACAGCCAGCAACTGGACGGCTCGGGGATTTAGCACCGTTCACCCAGAGCTTTTTGTCGAGATGCAGGCGTATCCGCTGGCCTTCTGCGAAGGACAGCGCAAACGATTCAGGCCGAATGAGCGTGTAATTTCCTGGTCGGTCTCTATGATGCGGACGACCCTACCCATTCGCCACTGGCTCCGACTACTTCCACGCAAGGCGTGGCCCTGCGAATTGGCACCACCTTGCCCATCACATCCTCCCTACGAAACGCAATGGGAAGTCGATTTAAGACCGTCGTAGTCGGGAGTTCAATAACTAATGCTTGCTCGGAATCGGACGAGCCATCCTGGATGGGCAGTACGAAGGCTGGTTGAATGGCTAACTTGTCATGCCACCTCGGTCAGGCGAACCTTCGGGGGACCTCCCGTGATATAGACTATGCTTCAGGTTGTTGGCATTCAGGATGGCTGCCAGCTCTTCAGCATACTCCATGTCGGGAAGGTCGACAGAAGGGTGGCCCACTATAATAGCCGGCTGCCCGGTGAACACGTCGAACACCGTCCACGTCCCATCCGGTTCCCGCCTTACCTCGTACCGCAGAGTTGCCATGAGGGGATCACATAGGTCGCCGTTTAGGGGTGGGAGTATTTGGTCCACGGTGACGCCGGGCCACCTGAAAGCACCGAGACAGTCGGCGCTTAGTAACGCGCCCGCCCACCCGACATGTCGAATACCGCGCCGGTATTGAAGTTGCTGGCGTCCGAGCACAGCCAGGCCACCATGTGGGCAACTTCTTCGACCCGGCCGAGCCGGTTCATTGGACTATCGGCGATCATTGTCTCGACAGCTGCGACCCCGAGGTTTCGGATCATGTCAGTATCGATTGGCCCAGGAGCGACGCAGTTCACGCGTATGTTTGTATTGGCAACCTCACGCCCAAGCGCCTTTGTGAAGACTACGATACCTGCGCTGGAGGCTGAATAGGCGGCAAGGTTGGCAAGTCCTTCCTTGCCCGCCAAAGAGCCCATATTGACAATGCGGCCAACACCCCATTTTCGCATGTGGGGCAAAACCAACTGCGTCACTTGCATCGTGCCGATCAGATTGGTTTCGATGATGCTTCGCCAGTCTGCAGGTTCGTGTTGGTCAAACGGGTGAAGGGTTCCTAGATAACCGGCGTTGTTAACCAGAACGTCTATACGCAGGCCACGATCGACGATCATGTTGATCGCATGGGTTACCTGATCGCGGCTGGTAATATCGACCTTCGTAGACACCACACCCTTCAGTTCGATCTGATCTCGATCCCACACGTGCACTGAAGCACCCGACGCTACAAGGCGCTCTACGATTGCCTTGCCGATACTCTTTGCTCCGCCGGTTACGACGGCTGTCTTGCCAATGAGGTCATATGATACCGGCACAAAGCCCCCATTCATGTGTGTTCACACGGGATAAGTTTAGCAGGATCGCATATTTTCGCCAGCGGCCAGATGGTCTGGGGGGCGCCGGAGCCAGCTATGACCTGATCGGTAGCGAGCTCCAGATCGTACACAGCTTCGCCTTGCGGCGCCGCCTGGCGCTTTTCGTCACCTTTTCCTGTTCAGATGCCTCTTGGCAGGTCAAGGGGGCTAGACGATGTTGTTCTTTGTCCCGCTCTCCTGCGGCGACACGCCATTGCCCAGTTTGAAAGAACCAAAGAGACAATCAGGACAGGCCGGCGATATTTCGATGAAGGGCTTTCGCCATTAGTTAGCGCTGGCTAATATGCGTTCTTCGCGGTCAGAGAGCCGCCTGCATGTTGGGCAGAGATGCTTTAGCACCTGATACAATCGTGCCAGCCGCGATGCCTATCCCAATTTGCCTTGGCGTCTTCCCCGACGGGCTCTGGCTAGAAGCATTCCAAACCGATCAGGATATCCGTGCCTATTGGAGAGGCTATGCCCTTGCGGGCACGGTGTGCGCCGTTTTGCTGATCATCGAGCTTGTGACAATTCACCTGCTGCTCTGACGTAGCAGCGCTGTCTTGATGGCGCTATCGCTGTAGCGGTCGGACCGCTCTAGTGCGCCTTCTCCGCCTCCATCGTTGAGCAGTCAATTTCAGCTCGAGCGGGCTGGACGAGGGGAGCGCGGGCGCATGACCGTGGTGCCTACATTCGTCGTGACCACGCAGCCCACCTTATATCGGCCGACCACCACGCTTCCGCTTGCATAAGCCTCGGCGCGAATTCGATCTTGCAGCATTTCGGGACCGAGTTCTGAAGCTGCGATAACGCCCATCTGCTCCATGACCGGAGCCATGGTCGCTGCGAGATTGGAGATCAGATCAATGCCGCTCATACTGTCTGATCCACCTCCGGCGAGAGCACTTACCGCCTGGCCCCGGCCGGCGTTTCGTTCGATTGGAAGCACCGGCGCAATGTCGCCGCGGACTAGCGTCCGTCATCTGCCCTGCCGTATGCATTCGGGGTAATGCCACCAACTGCGGTCCATGGTATGGTCCCGAGCGCACGCAGTGGCGCCTGATAAACAATCAGGAGTGAACGGGAGTGGCGGCCATTGAGGCGCTATAAGAAGTTTATTTTGCATTGCGGAATTCACAAGACTGGAAGCTCTTATCTTCAGGCGAGCCTGGCCTCCAATCGGGATCTGTTGGCGGGGAACTCGATCCATTACCCCGACCCCCACGACCCGGCCAATGAAGCGTTCGGGCCGCAGCACAGCATAGCCGCAATCGGTTACGACGACAGCAAATCGTTTGAGCAGAACGTTGGCGCGTTCTTCGCACTCGATTCCGATTGCGAGACGTTGCTGATGTCAGGCGAGGAATTTTCGCGAGCCAGCACTCATCCATCTATTTTTCAGGGTCTGTTGGATATTGGCGCCGAGGTGAAGGTGGTGTTCTATTTGCGGCGCTTCGATCACTTGCTTGAGAGCGTGTATGCGCAATGCGTCAAAGACTACCTGACGGGCCCCATCGAAGTCGCGGAATATCAACTTGATTTCTACGAAATCCTGCGACCGTTTGTTGAGGCGCTCGGACCTGATCGTGTTGTCGTTCGACCATACAACCCTAAATTTTGGCCCGGCGAATCGATCGGTCAGGATTTCTTCTCTGCAATTGGCTTGCCTCACCTCTGGGGCGCCATGAGGAAGCCGGCCGGCCGGATCAACGAAAGTCTGTCACGGCCGGAAACATACATGATTTCAGTTACTGAAGGCATCGCTGAAAAGCAGCGCTTGATGGACCACTTCCGAGCCCGGCCTTTCCCGGACTGCGACAGGGCCAAGTTCTTCCGGTCACCCGATTTTCGCTTTGACTTCAACCTGAGATACATCGGCTTGAACTCTGGCGTCGCCGCCCTCAATGGCGGGGTGGACATCACCGAGTTTCTCGATCTGGCCAACGTCGATGATGATCCACATTGGCAAGCGTTCGACCCGAACGACCCTCAGATAGTCGACTATCTTGAAACCTTCAGGGCCAAGCATTCGGACTTAGACGGTGGGGATGATTGGGAAGTGCAGTGAAGATGGCATCGAGGGGATGCGCTTTTAGGGCGCGGATAATCGGGCGGAAACACTTACCCAACCGTGGGGTAAGGGCCGCTAGCTAAAAGCCCGCCAACCTTTTTCGGTGGGCGGGCCTCTACTGTCGGAACTGGAGAGTGTCATGTCGACAGCTCCGGCACTTGCGAACGGTTTGGTTAGTGGCGCCAGATCAGCAGGCAGAGCTGGCGCAGGTCACGATCATAAACGCCCCGGCTCTCGATCACGTCGATGCAGCGCTTCTTGAACCGAGTGATTTCGGCGCTCGACATAGCGTCGACAATGCGAGGCAGATCCGTATTGGTCGGATGGTCGGGGGACTCGGTTCCGACAGTGGCACCGCTCGTGCCAGTGGGGGCAGTGGTTCCGTCGTCGCCAACTGCGGCGTTCGCCGGCATGCAAAGATTTGCGAGAACGGCTCCAATCGCCATGCTTCCCACCAGGATCTCAAAAATCTTTGTCATAATTCGCATCCAGGATGGCCCCTTTTCCAAACCAAGGCCGGCGGGATTTTGCTCGCAACCAGCGGGACGGTGACAGTCGTTGAGTGATTGATTGGGTATTGATCGAAAAACGGGAACGCGATCAGATAGGCGTAGTCGGCGGTAAGATGTGCCATGCGGAAACCTCCGCTGGCGGCATCAATTATCATCCACGACATCCTCCAATATCCGGGTGAAGGTGCTGAAAGACATAGCTCATTAGAAAGCACGGATAGATGAATGAATGTCTAAAAACTCCTTTCCTATTCTTTGCAATGACAGTGTTAGGCGTCCTTAGCCGTGTTAACCGTTGATCAGCGTGAGGCGAGTTCCTGCGGTATCGCGTTCAGCTCGGCCTTTGCGGCGTTGGGATGCGCGCCTCTCGCAAAAGCGATGGCCAGTTGTGGAGCTGCTATTTGTTCTCCTCGCGGAAGTCCTGCAGCGATGCATGCCGCAGGTCATCCTCGCCACGCAAGTGCTTCACGCGGCCGATCAGCCCGGCTTGACCCATTGCGTCGCAGGCCGCTTCATGACGCCCTTGGGCGCCGTGCCTGGGTGCTCCTGGACGCGTTTCCATAGCCTCTCGCGCATTTCCCGGTTCAAGGTGACGAATGCGCTGCCGACATAGCGCCCGGTGCCGCGCTCAGCCATCAGAGCGAAAGCCGGCTTGCCCGCTTCACGCTCGACGCCGAGCAGATCGAACTCGTCAATCGCATAGCACTTGGCCTTCAGCCAGTTGGTCGACGGACCGCTTCGGTATTTGCTGTCCTTCCGCTTCGACACCATGCCTCAAGTCCGGCCTTGTCGAGCAAGTGAAAGATGGCCTTGGCTTCCCCCGGCAAGGGCTCGCTGAACTGAATACGCCCGCCGGGCTCGATCATGCCGGCCAGGATCTCGCGCCGCTCCTCTAGCGCCATATCGCGCAGATCGTGGCCGTTAAGATGAAGCAGATCAAAGCAACAAAATACAAGTCGTGCTGCCGGCGGGTAATGGCTTTGCGCAGCGCTGCGAAGTCCGAAAGGCCCTTGTCGTTCAGAACGACTATCTCGCCGTCGACAATGGCGCTTTCGGCACCAAGGCGCTTGGCCTCTCTCACCAGGTCGCGATATTTCGCCGTCCAGTCGTGGCCGTTGCGCGTATAAATGCGTGTGCCGTCTTCATCGATGATCATCTGCGATCGGTAGCCGTCGAACTTGACCTCGTGGGTCCAGCCTTCACCCTCGGGAGGGTTCTCCACAAGGGTCGGCATCAACGGCTCGATGAACTTCAAACGCATGCACTGATCCGCCCTCCGGCGATTCAATAAGATTAAGCTAAAATAGTTCCGAAACTGGAAATCAGCCTCTTGGGTGCAACAAACTCGTCAACTCGGCGTTGCGGGATGAGCGAAGGAGGAATCGATATGGCCGACGACAAGAGCAAGCGGGACTTCCGCGATCGGGACCGGGTCTCGGCCGATGAGGATTATGAAGTCGAGTATTTCGCAACAAAGACCGGCATCACACCCCAGCAGGTGAAAGAGCTGATCGCGAAGCACGGCAACCAACGCGAAACGCTGGAGCGAGAAGCGAAGGCTCTGCGGAAATAATGACCA
>NZ_AYVK01000084.1:0-8019 GCF_000503155.1 Mesorhizobium sp. LSJC285A00 | reverse complement strand
CGAGAAGGCGCCGGAGATGACCGCCTGGCTGGCGATAACCGTCGCCGCGGTTGCCAATACCACCATCGGGATTAGCGTCCAGCCTTCGTTCATCTCGAAGAATGGATGGCCGACGACGCCGTTCTTGGCCAGCACGAAGGCGCCTTGCCCGGCATAATTGAGCAGCAGGCAAGGAAACACGATCGCCAGCCAGGCCAGCACGATCGGCTTGCAGCCGAAATGGCCGAGATCGGCATAGAGTGCTTCGGCGCCGGTGACGGCGAGGAAGATGGCGCCGATGGTCACGAAAGCGACGTCGGGCGAATTGATCAGGAAGGCGACGATGTAGTGCGGGCTCACCGCCCACAGGATTTCTGGATCGGCGATGATGTGGTTGAGACCGGAAAGGCCAATTGCCAGGAACCATACGGCGGTCACCGGGCCGAACACCAATCCCACCCCGCCGGTGCCAAAGCGCTGCACCGCGAACACCATGGCCAGGATGACCAGTGTCAGCGGCACCACATAGGGCTGGAAGGTCGGCGTGACGACGTTCATACCCTCGACCGCCGACAGCACCGAAATCGCGGGCGTGATGACCGCGTCGCCGAAAAACAGCGAGGCGCCGACGATGCCGATGCCCAGGATCACCGCCGACCGCTTGGGGAAACTGCCGCGCGCTAGCGCCATCAGCGACAGCACGCCGCCCNAAACTGCCGCGCGCCAGCGCCATCAGCGACAGCACGCCGCCCTCGCCGCCGTTATCGGCGCGCAGCACGAACATGATGTACTTGATGGTGACGATGATAGTCAGCGACCAGATGATCAGCGACAGCACGCCGAGGATATCGCCGCGCTCGGCGACATTGCCGCCCGACGACGCCACCAGCGCCTCACGGAACGCGTAGATCGGGCTGGTGCCAATATCGCCATAGACAACGCCGAGCGCGCCTAGCATCAGCACCTTGGTGCTGTCCTGTTCGATTTCGGGATGGCTCGATTGTTCGACGGGTTCTGCCTCGCTACCAGCATTGGTAAGGGCCATGGACGACACTCCGATAAGGGGCCGCCCTCTACCTTTGCTGCACTGCAATATCAAGTGCCGCGACGTAATGGCTCCGTATGCGGACCGCATTTGTTGCCGCACCGGCGGATTGTCTCATACGAAACCACGATCCCGCTCCCGGGCCATTTCCTCGACGAGACACAGGCTCAAGGGGACCTGAAGCAGGGCCAGACCGGATGGGCGATGATCTGCGGCAGGAAACGATGGCGCTGCTTGTAGCTGACGGCATATCTTTCTCCTTTGTGTGTCTGCCAGACGAGCGGGCGGGCACGGAAGTGGTCGCGCTCTGGCTGCCAGACATACTCGTCCAACCTGATGAAAACCTGACTTGTACACCCAGCCCAAACAGGTGCGAGGGGTCGGTCTATTACCAAAGGCTCTGAGGTGATTCTCTAGGGTTCCCGCCCAGATTGATCCGTGACCCTTGTTGTGTGCCGCCCCGGGTTGATCGGAGGCTCCAACTCCTGAGAAGGTGGAACCATGACAAGCAAGGCGACCAACAAGTTCTCTCCCGAGGTCCGGACCCCCCGCGGTGCGGCTGGTTCTGGATCACGAACGCGAGCATACGTCGCGGTGGGCGGCGGTTTCATCGATCGCCGCCAAGCTCGGCTGCAAGAAAGCCGAGCGTGACGGCGGCGTGCGCGCCGGAGTTCCCACGGATGCTGCGACGAAACTGAAGGCTCTGGAACGCGAGAGCCGCGAGCTTCGCAGGCCAACGAGAGCAAGGCTTCCGCGTATTTTGCCCAGGCGAAGCTCGACCGCCGGTTCAGGCCACGATCGCGTTCCTCGACGATCACCGCAAGGCGCATGGGGTTGAGCCGATCTGCAAGGTGCTGCCGATCGCCCCGTCGACCTACCACGACCATGTCGTCAAGCGCGTCGACCCCTGCCGGCTGTCGGCTCGGGCAAGATGGGATACAGCCTCGAAGGATGAGGTCCGACGGGTTTGAGGCGAACTTCCGCGTCTGCGGCATTCGCAAGGTCTGGCGGCGGTTGCGTCGCGAGGGCTTCGAGGTCGCCCGCTGCACGGTTGCCCGCTTGATGAAGGCCATGGGCCTCGAAGGCATCGTCCGCGGCAAGCCGATCCGCACTACGGTGAGCGACAAGGCCGCACCTTGCCCTCTCGACCACGTCAACCGCCAGTTCCATGCTCCGGCGCCGAACATGCTGCGGGTCTCCGACTTCACCTGCGTCGCGACCTGGACGGGCTTCGTCTATGTCGCCTTTGTCATCGACACCTATGCCCGTCGGATCGTCGGCTGGCGGGTGAGCCGGACGGCGCATGCAGCCTTCGTTCTCGATGCCCTGGAACAGGCTCTCCATGATCGGCGGCCCGCGCGGGGAGGCGGGCTCATCCATCACAGCGATAGAGGCAGCCAAGGCGGATTCAACCGGATCGTCGCAACACCGGCATCATACTGTCCCCCAAGGAGCTGGTCGAGGAGTTCGGCAGGTGTTTTCCAGCCGAGCGTTTTGCGCGGTCTTGTGTTGATAGCATGGGCAACTGCGTCCAGTTCCCGGGCTGTGTGCCGACTGAGATCCGTGCCCTTTGGAAAGTACTGTCTCAGCAAGCCATTGGTGTTTTCGTTGGAGTCTCGCTGCCACGGGCTTGGGGATCGCAGAAGTAAATCTCGAGCCCGGTGTCGATGCGCAGGTCGGCTGCTGCGCCATTTCCGCTGCATGGTCCCAAGTCAGCGACTGACGCAGCTGCTCGGGAAATTTGCCCATGGATCGGGCTATGGCTCTGCGGACTGCTTCAGCGCCGTGGCCGGCAAGTGGTGGACCGTTCTTGATGCGCAGGCTCTGCTGATAGCCATGCATGCGCGGCAGGTGAAGCACGCATTGTGAAGCGTGAACTTCGTTCCACGAGCGTACCGATCGCCTAGCTTCCGAGGCCAAGGACGAGGTCGCCTTCCCAATGTCCGGGGACAGCCCGATCGGCAATTTCGGCCGGACGGTCGCTTATTATAAGGGCGTCTCCAATGAAGGACTTGCTGCGAACTCGGGCCCGTTCGCGCGGTACGCGCAACGCTCGGCCTGAACGCAGACATGCGGTCAGTCCTCGGCGCAATGCTCCGCGTCCTTGAATGTACAAGGACTGATAGATCGTCTCGTGGCTGATCCGCATGGTTTGATCCTCTGGGTAATCGATCTGAAGCCGATTTAGCGATCTGCTCGGGGCTCCAGGCTGCCGACCACCTCCGGCTCTGTCGTTTTTTCCATACCCACCTTGGGGCCCTCGAATGAGGCGCCATTGGGATTGGTGACTTTGCCGGCCAAGCGCTCCTCAACATTCACGCAGAGCCGGATTGACCGCCAGCTTGCCAGGAGGCCGCCGGGACTCACGATCGGCGTGCCATTGGGCGGCACTGGCCGGTAATCCAGATTGCCGCTGCGCGTCGCGGCATTGCGCCTGACCTCCCGCGAGATTGTGCTCGGCGGCCGACCTAGCTTACGAGCAATGGCCCGGATGCCGATTCCCTTGGCAAGCTCAAGCGCAATATCCTCGCGCTACCGAAAGAAAGATATCGCCCCGAAGGCGGCTTCGCCCACGGCGCTAAATGCGTTGGCGGCATCCCTCCTGCACTCCGAACCAGCGCGGACCAAGAGGCGTTGATATACTGGCATCCAGTGCGGCCTCCTCGCTCGAACGTCCCAAGGCAATAGCTTGCCAGAACCGGAAGCGATTCTCACGCTGCCAGGCAGGCGGACGCCCGGGCGAATCTAGCTTCTTTCGAGTGCACCGATCTAAACGCGTTGGTGAACCGTCATTGCAACCTCCAATCCCTTGGTGTTGCGACGACCGGTTGAATCCGCCCAACACGTCAGCATTCAATACACCGAGCGCTTGGCGGAGGCCGGCGTCGAACCCGCGGTGGGCAGTGTCGGCGACTCTTTCGATAATGCTCTCGCCGAAACGATCAACGGTCTTTGCAAGGCCGAGGTGATCCATCGACGCGGACCCTGGCGCTCATTCGAGGCCGTCGAGTTCGCCACGCTCGAATGGGTCGACTGCTTCAACAATCGCTGGCTGCTGGAGCCCATCGGCAACATCCCGCCGGCCGAAGCCGAGGAACGCTACTACGCCATGTTGGATGAACCAGCCATAGCCGCGTGACTCAAACGAAACGGCCACCGGAATGCCCGGGGCAGTTCACATCGCATTTGATGCCAGCTTCATCGTATTTTCTTCGGCTTGGACGGGCACTGGGCAGACCCACAGAGCTGGGAACCCTTTGCCATACTACAACTGTAACATCATATCGGTTTAGCAGGTCAAGCTTCGGTGGTAACCTCATTGGGTAGAATAACTACTTTGGAGGCTAGCAATGGATCGCGATAACAAACGGGCACGTGCAGCTGCAAGATCATCTCAAGGCGTGGGGAGCAGTAGCCTCCGTGACGTTCCAGAGGGGCCATTGAGCGATGTTGCAGAACGGCTGGTAACCGCTAACCCGCGCGATACAGCGCGAAATCTCGGGGGCTTCAAAGGCCTCGGGACGCACGAGCGAACAGCCGTTCGGGGCACTCAACCCGGGCCAGAAACTGACCTCGCGAGATTTGAGAGGCGGACCAATCGGCTTGGACGATCAGCCATCAATCTGGCCGCGACATTAACAGCCGAATTGGGGTACAGCACGGATGACATAGCATTGCAGAAAGTCGGAGCGGCCAGTAATCTAGGCGATTACCTAACGCCAGGGCTGCAAGATGCTATTGTTAATCGCATTGGCAACATGGATCCGCCGTCGCAAGCTCTCGGAGCTTATTACGTTGCGCCACACTTCAGTAAGTTTACTGACGAAAACAAATCTCGCATTCTTGATCAAGCCATTGGATTGGCTTCTTCTGATCCGGATGGCAATGTCAGGATGATGGCATCCAATGCTATTCTCAACATGTATCAACAGTTAGACGCAAATCAACAGGCCCAAGCTCACTCAGTTTTTCCCGGCATGCAACACATCTTGCCGCACATGCCGCCGCCGCAGCATGCAGCAGAGGAACGGAGTGCGAATCTGGACGGCCACATAGCAGGTATTGAGGCTGCAGTCCGTGATACAGTAGGCCCGCAAACCTCCTATGAACAGCTGCAGCGGGGTGCTCAAGTCGGGCGGTCCATAAGCCAAGCCTACAATCACGCCCGAGAGGACCTAATGGAGGCCACCCGAAGCAGAGATCGCTCCGGCCGTTGAGGTCTCGGCCATGGTACAGTGACGCTTTCTCTCCCGAATTCCGTCTACGGCCTTGCCGTTTCCAATTCGCTGGCCGTTGACGTACAAAAACCACGTCTGCCGGGTGATGCGCTGCAAGCATCGCACCACCCACTGCGGCATCGATCTGTCGAGCGGCGACATCGCGCGACGCCGGTTCGGTCTCTGAAGCACGCGCAGCATTAGCTACGGCTAATCCGGCAATGGAACAATGCTTTCAACAAAAACGACGCCCCCCAACATAGCCATTAGCATCGCGTGCTCACTCGCCGTGGGCTTCTGTGCGGCAAGTCTTTACGCAACCTTCCGCCACGGCGGCAGCGGCGAGGCTCTGATGGCGTTTGATGTCCGTGCCTTTTGGTTTGAGACGCCCTTCTATTTGGGTTTCGCAACCCCCGTTTTCTATCGGGGCGCGGCTATCGTGCTCTCGACGTCCGCGGTCGTCTTGCTGATTCAGCAGATCGTATTGCGCCGCAAGCTCGAACACCACGGGACGGCTCGTTGGGCTCGAGTGGATGAAATGCGACGCACGGGATATCTGCGACGATACCGTGGCGTGACAGGGCCGGTGTTTGGGAAGACAAGTGGCCCTTTCTGGCCTGGCTACTACCTGACCAATGGCGAGCAGCCTCACAGCCTCATCGTTGCACCGACCCGCGCTGGCAAGGGCGTCGGCATAGTCATTCCAACGCTACTTACATTCAAAGGCTCGGTGATAGCTCTGGACGTCAAGGGGGAGCTCTTTGAGCTCACCTCGAGGGCGCGCAAAGCCGCAGGTGACGACGTGTTTAAATTCGCGCCGCTGGATTCGGAGCGGCGCACAAACTGCTACAATCCGCTGTTGGATCTTATAGCGCTGCCTCCACAGCAGCAATTCACCGAAGCCCGCCGCTTGGCCGCAAACCTGATTACGGCCAAGGGGGAGGGCGCGGAAGGTTTCGTCAGCGGCGCGCGAGATATCTTTGTCGCGGGAATCCTTGCCTGCATCGAGCGGGGCACGCCAACAATCGGCGCCGTCTATGACCTCTTCGCCCAGCCGGGGGAGAAGTTTAAGCTCTTCGCGCGACTCGCCATGGAGACTCAGAACAAAGAGGCACAACGCATCTTCGACGACATGGCGGGGAACGATACGAAAATCCTAACCTCCTACACTTCCGTGCTCGGCGATGGCGGGCTCAACCTGTGGGCGGATCCCGCTGTAAAGGCGGCCACAAGTCGCTCGGACTTTTCGGTCTATGATCTTCGCCGTCGCAGAACGTGCATCTATCTTTGCGTTGGTCCGAACGACCTTGAGGTGATCGCGCCTTTGATACGCTTGTTTTTTCAGCAAATCGTTTCAATTCTGCAGCGGTCGCTGGCCGGCCGGGATGAAAAGCACGAGGTTCTCTTCCTGCTCGATGAGTTCAAGCACCTGGGTAAGCTGGAGGCGATCGAGACCGCAATCACGACTATCGCGGGCTACAAGGGGCGTTTCATGCTCATCATCCAAAGCCTTTCGGCACTGACGGGGGCTTATGGAGAGGCTGGCAAGCAGAATTTTCTCAGCAATACCGGACTGCAAGTGTTCATGGCCACGGCTGATGACGAGACTCCGAACTACATTTCCAAGGCCATCGGTGAATACACGTTTGAAGCCAAATCGATTTCCCACAGCCAGGCGCGAACGTTCGACTGGACCATTCAGAATTCACATCAAGGTGCACCGCTATTGCGTCCCGAACAGGTTCGGCTGCTCGATGACGACTACGAGATTGTTCTNATTCACATCAAGGTGCACCGCTATTGCGTCCCGAACAGGTTCGGCTGCTCGATGACGACTACGAGATTGTTCTCATCAAAGGTCTGCCACCATTAAAATTGAGGAAGGTGCGTTATTTCTCGGATCGCATTCTGAAACGCATCTTTGAACGCCAGACAGGCGCCCTCCCGGAGCCGGCGCCCTTGACGGGAGCAGAGGAGGCGCTCTCCGCCGAATCTCAACTCGATGACCCGCTGTGTGAATTGGCGCAGGACTTTGACGATACAGTTTGATGTGAGGCTGTGTGGACCCCGCGAGAAAATCCATCCCGTGTAGCAGCTTTGTGGCAGGTGCAGGACGCCGGCTTGGAAGAGGGGCAAGCGGGCCAAGCCCGGCAACTTGAGCAGCACGTGTCCGAGGCGCTCCGGCCGCTGTTCGATGGTCGAGCTGACGAGCCGCCAACCAATCCAGAGGAGCTTCTGCGACTGGAACAGGGGGTTTCGCGAGGTGCTTCAGCGAGGGCAGGATCATCAAGCCGCCTCGTCTTTTTTCAGCAACCCAGGGATGCCCGATGGACGGGATGACCTCAACAGAAGCGTGTCGGAGGCTTTCGCAAGCTCTGGGACGCCGGAGTTCGGGCCGCCGCCCCCAGTCTTGGCTGCCAGCCAACAGCAGATCCGCCCTTCGCCGGATGAGCTTGACCATGCAACCACCTGCCACCCGAGTGAGTCGTCCCAACAATGAACATTCACCAGCGCTGTTGTGGTCAGCGCAGACGCAGAGGGCCCTGAATGCGCCGCAAGCCGTCGCCATTCAGCAGCAGCTGAGCGAAATCGGCAATTCAGGCGGCCGCGTGCATATGCAGAGAGGGGCTTGATCAGCCTCGTCACCCCAATCTCCAGCATAGCTCACTGTCACGCGGCCAACGTGCCTCCGTAGCTAACATCTACGTCAGCGTTGAAGAAGTACCCTGCGCCACGGGATGTTTTGACCAGGCGAGGGTTGGCCGCATCAGCCTCCAG
>NZ_AYVK01000083.1:0-8386 GCF_000503155.1 Mesorhizobium sp. LSJC285A00 | reverse complement strand
AGCCACGTCGTGCCGAGCACGATGACGGCGACCGCGCCGAGGCTCGACCCGGCGGAAACGCCGATCAGGCCGGGATCGGCGAGCGGGTTGCGAAACAGGCCTTGCATGACCGCACCCGATACGGCCAGTGCCGCCCCGATGAGCACACCGAGAAGTACGCGCGGCATGCGGATATCGTAGACGATCAGCCGGTCGCGGGCACCAAGCGCGGCGTCGTCCGGCATGGTGCCGGTCAGCCAGTCACGAATGACAGCAACGGCCGATGCATCGGAAGCGCCCGACCTCAGCGACAGGAACATCGAAAGGGCAAGCGCCACACACAGGAGCACAATAACCAGGCGAGCGCGCCCGGAACGATCGCCCTCGGCCACCTTGCCCGCCGCGCCGGTGATCGACTGATCCACCATCGGCTCAGTCCGTGACCTGGCTGCCATAGAGCGAGGCGGCCAGATCGTGGATGGCATCGGCCGTGCGCGGCCCGAAGCCGAGCAGATAGCTGCCATCCATCAGGATCAGTTTGCGGCCTTCACCCGCCGGCGTCGAGGTGATCGACGGGATGGCGAACAGCTCGGCCTCCGCAATCGGCGGTCCGGCATTTTTCATCGCCAGGATCACGTCCGGCCTGGCGGTTACGATGGCCTCGTCGGACATCTGCTTGTAGCCGGAAAAACCTTCGACGGCGTTGACCGCACCGGCGAGCTTGATGATGCCATCACCGGCGGTGTCGGTGCCGGCGGCCAGGATCTTGCCGCCCTGGATCGACAGCACGAACAGGATGCGCTTGCGCTGCTTGATCGACGCCGTCTGCTTCTCGGCCGCCTTCAGCTTGGCGTCGGTCTCAGCCACCAGCGTCTCGGCCTTGGCGTCGACGCCAAGCGCCTTGCCGACGATGCGGATCTTTTCCAGGATGCCGTCATGGCTGTAATGCTCGGGCACGTCGATGAACGGAACGCTCGATTTTTTCAGCACATCGACCGCTTCCTTCGGCCCACTGCCATGCAGCGCCAGAATGCCCGAAGGATTGACCGACAACACGCCTTCCGGCGACAGCTGGCGCATATAGCCGACGTCGGGCAGCGCGACCGCGGCGGCGGGGTAGCGGCTGGTCGAATCGCGGGCGACGAGATGACCTTCCTCGCCAAGCGCGTAGACGATCTCGGTGATCGAACCGCCGATCGCCACGATCCGCGACGTGTCGGCCAACACGGCCACGTTCTCGCTGGCCGGCACTGGGGCGGCAATAAACAGCGACAGGCCCATGGCCGCGGCAAGCGTCCTGAACAGTGAAATCATCGTCGTTTCCTCAGGCTGCGGTCGGGCTTGGAATGCGCGGCAGGTTCTCGGCAAGGAACCGCCAGTCGTCGCGCTCGCCCTCGCCTTCATGGCGCTTGCCGAAGAACTGGATGATCATCTTGCCGTCGGCGCCATAGGCTTCGAGCGAGGTGACATGACCGTCCTTGGTCGGTTTGCGCACCGCCCACACGTCCTGGATGTGGTCGGTGCGCAGATGCAGGTGGAACGTCTCGTCCATCACGTTGATCCACGGCCCCATCGGCCTGATCGACTTGACGGGACCGGAATGGATCTGGATGCAGCCTCGGTTTCCGACAAAACACATGATCGGCATGCCGTCGGCGGCGGCATGGTGGAACATGGCGCCGATGGCGTCATTGTCGAGCAGCCAGGCATAGTCCTGGCCGACCATGCGCACGGCCTGGCGGCGGGTGAGCTTCAGCGTTTTCAACATGCCAAAGAACTGATGCACGTCGGTCAGCCGGCTCCAGCGGTCGCGCAGATCATCGATGTCTGCGGCAATGCCCGACGTCTCCGCGTCGTCGTCGGCCAGGCCTGCGATAGACACGGTCGCCTCCTGGTTCGGCGATTCGAGTGCGGCCACGAGCTTCTGGTAGGCATAGAGATTGGACGCCGGCCGCAGATGCACCTTGTGCACCGCATCGCCGGCCGCGTCGAAGAATTGCAGGCTGCGGCGGATGTCGCCGCCGTCGCGCTTTTCCACGGCAAAGCCATGCGCCCAGACTTTGGGAAAAATGCGCAGGTCGATGTTTTCGCCCAGCACCATGGCGTTGTGCGTGCCTGTGACAACCTTGTCGTAGACGCCGATCTTCTCGTGCACCGCGCTTTCGTTGCGGGTCAGCGCCATCACTTCGCCGACGGCGTCGAGGCCGGTCAGAAGATCGTTGACCCTGGGCTCGACGCGCACGACGCCGTCGCCGCAATGCGCGGCCGCCAGCTCGGCCTCGGAAATACCGAGCTCGGCGGCAAGATCGCGCTCGCGCGCTTTCGGATTGTCTGCCCGCGCCCGCCGGATTTCATGCGGGGCGGGTTTTGCGCGCTGGTCCATGTCCTGCTTACCTGTCTGCCGTGTTTGGTCGTTTCGTCACTTGTTGAGGATGAGCTTACCCTGGCGGGTGATCTTCAGCCGATAGAGCGCGCCATGGTGCTCGATGCCGATCTCGTGCTCGCCCTGGAACAGCGTGTTGGAGGACAGCGTCCGCACCGCCAGCGGCACCCGGTCGAAGCGGGTCGGCGTCTCCTCGGAACGGCGGACGCGGTAACGGAAGTCGTTGGGATTGTGGGTGTTCATCTCTTTCGATGCCTTTCCTGTGCCGGGCAACTGGCTAGGCGTTGCAAAAATGCCGATTCATTTCTTGACTCGCATAATCATGTTTATTAGTCAGTGCAATACCGGACCAAATGAGTCAACATTTAAGACGCCGGACAGAATGAAAAATGCCAGCGAGCACCAAGCCAGCCAGCATCGAATCTGGAATTTTGGAGTTGGGGCATGGGCTTGGGAAATTGTGGACCACTGGGTCTGGCGAACGCCGATCGGGTGCATCGGCCTATGGCAAAGGCAATGGCAGCCTTGCTTGCGGGGGCAGCGACGATCGCGCTGCTGACATCGCCGGCCAGCGCTCAGCCGGCCGCTGACCAGGCCGACCAGACCAGGAAAACCGAGGACACCAAGCCGGCGCCCGCCGGCGCGACCCTGCTGGACAAGATCCTCGTCATCAGCCGCACCGGCGAGACGGCAATCGAATCGCTGGCCTCAGCCAGCCATGTCGACCAGGAACAGCTCGACCGCCGCATGGCGACGACGCCGAACGAAATGCTGCTCGGTGTGCCTGGTGTCGCCGTGCAGGCCGATGCGCGACGCGTCAGCTCCAGCATCAACATCCGCGGCCTGCAGGATTTCGGTCGCGTCGCCGTCATCGTCGACGGTGCCAGGCAGAATTTCCAGCGCTCAGACCACGGCACGCAGTCGACCTTCTATGTCGATCCCGAGCTCATCAAATCCGTTGACGTCATTCGCGGACCGACCGCCAACACCTACGGCTCCGGCGCCATTGGCGGCGTCGTCTTCTTCGACACCAAGGATGCGGTGGATTTCCTCAGATCGGGCGAAACCTGGGCCGGCTCCGTCACCGGGCGCTATGAAAGCAACGGCAAGGGCTGGACCGCCAGCGCCAGCGGCGCCTACAAATTCAACGACGATTTGGATGTGCTGGGCAACATCGTCTACCGCGACTACGGCGACTACAAGAATGGCAGCGGCGACACCGTCGCCGGTTCCGGTTTCGACGTGCTGAGCGGCCTGCTCAAGACCACAATCCGCCCGAGCGAGAACAGCGAATTGAAGCTCGGCTGGGTCGGCTCGAGCGACGGCTGGACGGAAACCAGCGGCGGCGTGCCGGCCAACGACGTCGACCTGAAGTCGAACACCTTCACCGCCCGCTACAACATCACTGACGACGCCAAGAGCTGGCTCGACCTCCACATCAACGCCTCCTACAACAAGACCAATCTCGACCTCACCACGCTGGTCCCGCAGAACCGCTTCGATCCGTCGACCGGCCTTCCCGTGCTGCTGCCCGTCGGTTCGACCTCGACCTTCGACGTTGGCACGGCCGGCGTCGACATCTGGAACACGTCGCGCTTCGAAACAGCCGGTGTTGCGCACGAATTGACCTATGGCGGCGACTGGGTGGGTGACGATGTCGAGACCGGCGGCACCGCCGGCGGCGACAGCTTCTACACCCCATCGGGCAAGCGTAGTGTTTCGGGCGCCTACATCCAGGACAAGCTCACCTGGGACTGGCTCGAGGTCATTGCCGGGCTGCGTTACGACAATTACAGCCTCGAAGACAGCACCCACGAAACGTCAGGTGATCGTCTGTCGCCGCGCATCACCGTTGGTGTCACGCCCTTCGAAAGCGCCAGCCTGGCGGGCCTGCAGTTCTATGGCACCTACGCGGAAGGCTACCGCTCGCCGTCGCTGACCGAAACGCTGATCAGCGGCAACCATCCGGCGGGCGTCACCTTCCCGTTCCTGCCCAATCCGAACCTGCGGCCAGAAACCGGCAAGACCACTGAATTCGGCGTCAACTACAAGCTGAACGACCTTATCGAGGCCGGCGACGCGTTCCGGCTCAAGGCCGGCTACTTCCACAACGATGTCGACGACTACATCGAAGGCGTCACGTTGTCGGCATTCGACCCGACCAGCGGTTGCCCGTTCGGCCCCGGCATCCCGATCTGCTTCCAGTACCAGAACGTCGCCCAGGCCAAGATCAACGGCTTCGAACTGGAAAGCGTCTACGATGCCGGCTGGGGCTATGCTGGCCTCTCAGCCTCGATCATCAACGGCCACACCATCTCCGATGAAGGCGAGCGGGCCGACCTTGCCACCATCCCGTCCTCGCAGGTCACCGGGCAGCTCGGCTTCCGCTTCCTTCAGGACAAGCTGACCGTCGGCGGCGAGGTGCAGTACAACGGCAAGCCGAAGGGCAACCCCGTGGCCAAGGATTATACTCTGGTCAACGCCTTCGCCAGTTACCAGGCCACCGACAATCTGAAGGTGGACTTCCGCGCCGACAATTTGTTCGACGTCAAATACACCAACCCGCTGAACGGCGGTACCACCGCCGTCATCTATGAACCCGGCATCACGCTGAAGCTGGCCGCAACCATGCGCTTTGGAGGCTGACACCCATGACAAGTTTGACGGCATCGCTTCGCCTCCTGACCTCGACGCTGGCGATGTCGCTTGGCTTGATGCCGGCGTGGGCTCAGTCCGCGTCGGCTCCGCAACTCAGCCTCGAGCTCAATGCCGCGCAGCCCTCCGAAAAGGGTTGCCGGCTGACCTTCGTCGTCAACAATGCGCTCGGCGCCGATCTTTCCAAGGCGGCATTCGAAATCGCGCTGTTCAACGAGGCCGGCATTGTCGACCGCCTGAGCGTGCTCGACTTCAAGGACCTGCCGGCCGGCAAGACCAAGGTGACCCGCTTCGACCTCGCCGGCACCGACTGCACCAAACTCAGCCGCGTGCTGATCAACAGCGCCACCGAATGCGCCGGCGTCGAACCGGGCGCCTGCATGCGCGGCCTGAAGACGCAGACCAAGACCGGTATCGCATTCGGCGTCTGAGGTGGGCCTGCATCCCGCCTTCCTGCACGACAATGCGACACGACCCGTCGCAGCTCCGCCGTCATGGCCGGCAACCGATCTTGATTTGACAATCCCACCCCGCTCGCGGCAGGTCTCGCCGCGAACCATGCAGGACATCACCCCCCTCCCCGACGCCGGCAACGAACCGGCGATTACGATGGACGAGCTCGCACAGCCGGCAGCCGCGGACCGCAAATGGACTGTGGCGATCGTCGCGTCCTGCCTGCTCCATGCCGCTGCCGCAGCGGCGTTCTTCATCGGACCCGCAGGGACATTCGATTCCAGTAACGCGATACAATCCGAAGGCACCGACCAATCGGGCGCCGAGGTGGTCGGCAGCGCCTTGGACAGCCAGGCTCCCGACGCGGTCGATGTTACCCTGGTAACCGATCCGCAGCCGGCCAAGCCCGAGGCCGTTCGACCCGTGCCGCCGACCGAGGCGCCTCAACCGGTAAAGGAGCCGGCGGCGCCCAAGCCTGCGCCGGAAGCCGCCGAACAGGCGACCGCCGCGCCAGATACACTGACGGCCGCCATCCCGAATGATCAAACTGTCGCCCCAAGCGCTGAGACGTCGACTCCACCAGGGGTTCAAACGCAAAGTTCAGAGGCACCGCCCGCCGACGAGCCCGCCGTTGATTTGCCTGCTGCCAAACCACCAGTCCCGAGCCCGCGGCCGACCCCTCCAGCCGGATCTGGAGATACCCGCGGTGCGGCAGATGGCGAAGAACGCGACGCACCGGCGGTTGCCAGCAAGGGTAAAAACCAGGACGCGGCTGGCAATGCGATGGAATCTCGTTACGGCGGTGAAATTCAAAAGAAGCTTGCCCGCGCTAACCGGCGCGTTTCGAAGGAAATTCAAGCCAAGGCTCGCAACAATGCCAGGGTCTATTTCGTCGTCATGGCTGACGGCAGCGTCAGCGACTTGCAGCTTGTCGAAAGTTCAGGGTCTGCCGAACTAGACCAATTCGCTTTGAAACTGGTGCGCCAGCAAGCCCCGTTCCCGCCCATTCCACCCGAGACCGGATTATCAAGTTGGGTGTTCAGGGCGCGGATCGGTCCGTTTTAACCAGCTCGCAGACCTTCGCCAAATCGTCCATCAATTCAAGAGGAAGCCCAATGTACATCGCCATGAACCGCTTCAAGGTCCAGAACGGCTCGGAGACCGCTTTCGAGGATGTCTGGAAGAACCGCGATTCGAGCCTCTCGGAGATGAAAGGCTTCAGGGAATTCCACTTGCTGCGCGGCCCGGTCAACGAGCCCGAGGGTTACACGCTATTTGCCTCGCACACGGTGTGGGCAAGCCATGAGGATTTCGTCGCCTGGACCAAATCCGAGAATTTTCGCGCCGCCCACCGCAACACCGGCACGTCGAAGGTGCACTATCTCGGCCATCCGCAGTTCGAAGGCTTTTCGGTCGTCGAAGGCGCCTGATTGAGATTTCACCCGTCGACGAGATCTGACGACGGGCAGATGCCGTCATGTTCCGGTTGAATTCCGGCCGCCCAGTCGCTGAAGCCACTGGGCAATGTGCAGGCGCAGCCGCCGCCAGGGCTGTCCGCGTGTCAGGTAGCGCGCCAACCGCGGATCACCGGCCAGCTCCGGGAATTGGCGCACATGCTGCGTCAGGAATGCAGCTATGAAATTGCGCCCGTTGAGATCGCTGAGCCAGGCAGAATTCGCCAGCAAATAGTCTGCGGCATCCGCCGCCAACACGCTCCTGTAGCTCCTGTATGCAGGCGTTTGCCGCACATTGCCGCCGGCAAAGGCAGTTCCGGTGGACAGGTTGGAGCCATGCAGGCGATAGAGGCCGAGACCTTCTGACAGGATGAGGCTGCCGCCGGCCTGGTGCGCGAGTGTCGCCGTCAGATAATCCGTCCCGACCTTGGCCTTGAACGGGAAGGACAATACCGGTTCCAGCGCGCCACGCCGGTACATGATCGCCGAGCATTGCGACCACAGCCAGCCCGTCACCGCAGGTGCGAAATAGGTTACCGGATGCTCCGATGCGTAGGCGATCCCGGGCGCCATGCCGGCAAGCCGGCCACCGGGCGCGATGGCGACGCCACTGCGATCCGCTCCGGACCGCGGTTTGCGCAAGGCAAGGAAGGTACCGCCCAGCAAGGTGCCGTCGCCATCGACAAGGAACACATCGGAACTCGACAGTGCGGCCGAATGCGTCGTGTTGAGGTGGGCGGACAGATGCGCGAGGAGAAAATCCGGCAGCCACACGTCATCGGCGTCGAGAAACGCGACGAAGGGCGCGTCGGTTGCGGCAAAGCCGTCGCGGAATCCCGCGGTCTGGCCGCCATTCTCCGTGCGCGCCAACAGGCGCAGGCGCGGGTCGTCTATATCCCTTAGAAGCTGTCGGACATGGTCGGCCGAGCCGTCCGTCGAGGCATCGTCGACGATGACGCATTCCCAATTCCGGTAGGTCTGCGCAAGCACCGAGCGGATCGCCTGTTCGACGTACGGCCGATAATTGAAGCAGGTGATGACCACCGCCACGCGCGGCAGCTCAAACGGTCGGGACGTGTCTTCCATCTGTTCGGCTGCCCCGCTCGAGTTGCTCTCTATCCCTTGCGCATACCCTTGCAACCCGACGCAGGCAAGCGAGCCGCGAAAAGCCCCCTAGGCCGCCGCGAGCAGGCTGGCATTGCCGCCGGCGGCCGTGGTGTCGACGCAGACAGCGCGTTCATGCGCATAGGCCGCCGGGTTGAGCACCTCGCTGACCAGCGGCACGATCGGCCCGCTGCGGTCGGCAATGACCTTGCGCACGATCCGCGCCGCCTCGGGCCTGCCCGAGAAGGCGACGACATGGACGCGCAGCGAACGCGCTTCGACTGGGTCTGGCCGACCGTCTATGGCCGCCAGCGGCAACCCCTTGCCGGTCAGCGCCGACAGTGCCGCCGGCGCGCTC
>NZ_AYVK01000082.1:0-8415 GCF_000503155.1 Mesorhizobium sp. LSJC285A00 | reverse complement strand
ACCCAGTCACCAGTGAGTTGCCCTGTCCCTCGTGCGGAGCGCCAGTTGCTCCGTACGAACGGGTGCGCCCGACCCTGCGGGAACGAGTGCCGGCTGCCTCCTCTATTGCAATCTTTGCCTATTCGGCGACCCCGCCTCGACGTACCGGCGACCAAGGAGAACTCTCCCTTGCCATCAATTGACGGTCCATCGCTCCAACGGCCCCGCGCTGGTTCGGCACCTTCGACGAAGCAATGATGAAGGCATAGGATACGGCTTGAGGCGCAAAGCGGCCTGTCATGCATGCCTGAGCTAGGCTACTGGCGAACGCGTCTCCAAGGCCAAGTCTCTACTTTGCAGAACGCCTCCCTCACGCCCCCAGCGTCGGCTCGGTATTCACCTCCAGCGCCTCTTCCGCTTCATCCTCTTCACCCAGCACCTCGCCATGAACCCCCAGCGGCCGCCCGATCCAGATCGGATCGACCAGATGGTCGCGCTTGGGATTGGTGGTGTTGGGGTGGATGAGGATGCTGAGGCCGCCGTGGTTCAGCATCAGCCATGGAACCAGCGATGCGAAGATCTCGGTGGCGAAGGAGATCTGGTACATGGCCTGTTCGTGCGGGCCGACCGGCTCGTCGCGCCAGTTGCCCAGGCGCACGCGGAAGCGTTCGCCGATGCGCAGGCGCAGCCATTCGGCGTGCTGCCGCTCGGCTTGCCCGTCATAGTAGATGTGGGCGTGATAGCTGGCGATCTCGGCGAGAGGCCTTGGCGGGCTGGCGGTGTTCACCTTGATGGCTCCCTCGGTGATTGTCGTGCGGGCAGCGTATACGCAAGGGTGCGGGGTGGCCAAGGGGGCACAGCGTGTGCTCGTCATCTCGATTTCGGGCCAATCGCATATGGCGCTCCCCCACTCCGTCTCGGCTTCGCCGAGCCACCTCTACCCCACATTCGTNGGGCCAATCGCATATGGCGCTCCCCCACTCCGTCTCGGCTTCGCCGAGCCACCTCTACCCCACATTCGTGGGGGAGAGGAAATGCTAATCGCCGAGGTCGCTGCCTTGAAAAGCTTGGCATTTCCTCTCCCCCATGGACATGGGGGAGAGGTGGCCGCGCAGCGGCCGGAGTGGGGGCTGGCACCGCCGTATGCGTATTGCCTGCACTTCGTGGGGCGAGGAAACGCTAATCTCCGATATCTCTCAGGCTCCGATCAAACCCTGCCCATCAGCACCAGGATCAGCAGCACCACCAGCACAATGCCGACGATCCCCGATGGCCCATAACCCCAGGAGCGCGAATGCGGCCAGGCCGGTACGGCGCCGATCAGGATCAGGATCAGAACTATGATGAGAATGGTGCTGACGGTCATTAAGAGTCCCTCGCCTTGCTGGTCGGATACGAGGGGACAATGCAAAAGGCCGCCCGGTTGTTCCGGGCGGCCTTTTGTCCGACTGCTCGAATGCAGCTATTCCGCGGCTTTCGGGAAGGCGATTGCCGGCTCGTCGAGCGGACCCGGCCCCACGGGCGCATCGGGCTTCTTGTCGCGGCCGAACAGCCGGCGGAAGAACGCGTAGAAGCGGCTGTTCTTGCTGCGCGTGAAGATCATCAGCATCGACGGCGTCACCACCAGCGTCAGCAGGGTGGCGAAGGACAGGCCGAAGACGATGGCCGAGGACAGCGAAATCCACCATTGCGTCGACGGCGCGTTGATCGTCGTCTCGTGATGGAAGATTTCCAACCCGAGACCAAAGGCGATCGGCAGCACGCCGAGGATGGCCGACACCGCCGTCAGCACCACCGGACGGGCACGTTCGCGGCAGGTCTGCAGCACCGCCTCCATCTTGTCCCAGCCCTCTTCGCGCAGCCGGTCATAGGTGTCGATCAAGACGATGTTGTTGTTCACCACCACGCCGGCCAGCGCGATGACGCCGATGCCCGACATGACGATGCCGAAGGCTTCGCCGGTCAGAAGCAGCCCCAGGAACACGCCGATCGTCGCCATGACCACGCAGGACAGCACCAGCAGCACGCTGGTGAACTTGTTGAACTGCATCAGCAGCACCAGGAAGATCAGGAAGATCGCGGCGCCAAAAGCCTTGCCGAGGAAGGCGCTGGCTTCGGCGCTGTCCTCGTTCGAGCCGGCGAGCTTCCAGCGTATGCCGTTGTCGAGCTTCATGTCGGTGACCGCCTTGGTCACTTCCGCCTGCACCGCCGCAACCTGGTTACCGGCGGCGACGTTGGCCTGGACGACCACGGTGCGGGCGCCGTCGATGCGGTTGAGGATGCCGACCGTCGGCTCCGGCTTGCGCACGACGAAGTTCGAGATCGGCACCGAGCCTTGCGCGGTCTGCACCCGGAGCTCGTCGAGCGTCGACAGCGTGCGCCGGTCTTCGGGCAGGCGCAGGCGGATATCGACGGCATCGTCGGCGCCGGCCGGCCGGTACTCGGACAGCTTCAGGCCATTGGTCACCAGTTGCACCACCGTGCCGACGGCGGTCGGGCTGATGCCGTACTGCGCCGCCTTGGCGCGGTCGACCTCGAGCGCCCAGTCGACGCCGGGCGGCGGCAGGCCGTCGGAAACGTCGATGACACCGGGCACCTTGGCGATGCGCGCCGCAACGGCGCGGGCCTGGTCGTCGAGCCCTTTGGGATCGATGGCCGAAAGCCGGAGCTGGACCGCCTTGCCCGTGGGAGGACCGGCCTCCGGCACGCGCACTTCGACATCGACGCCGGGAATGCCGGCCATGACAGTGCGCAGCTCGTCCAGGATGTGGTTGGCCGATTTGCGCTCGCGCCAGTCGATGAACTCATACTGGATGACGCCGACGACGTCCTCCGGCACATCCTGGCCGCCGCCCTGCGTCTTGCCGACGCGGGTGTAAACCGATTTCACGCCGGGCCAGCCGAGCAGCCGGTTTTCGGCGATCCTGGTTGCCGTATCCATTTCGGCCAGCGAGAGATTGCCGCGGGCATGCACATAGAGCAGGCCGTAATCGGGCTCGACGCTGGGGAAGAACTCGACGCCGGCGCCATATTTCGAATAGGCGAAGCCGACGCCGGTGAGCAGCACGGCGGTGAGCACCAGCACGGTGATGGGGAAGCGCACCGCCTGTTTGACCAGCGCCATGTACCAGCCGTCGCGATTGTGTTCCTCGTGATGCTCCGGCGCCTTGGCGAAAAGCGCGCCCAGCGTCGGCGCGAACACCAGCGCATAAAGCATCGAGGCCGACAGCGTGACGATCAGCGTGATCGGCATGTATTTCATGAAGTCGCCGATGATGCCGGGCCAGAACAGCAGCGGCGAAAACGCCGCGATGCGGGTCATGGTCGCGGCGATGACCGGACCGGCCATGCGCTTGGCGGCCAGCGTGAAGGCTTCCGCCTTCGGCATGCCTTCGCCCATGCGCCGTTCGGCAAATTCGGTGACGATGATGGCGTCGTCGACCAGCATGCCGACCGCCAGGATAAGGCTGAACAGCACGATCATGTTGATCGTGTAGCCCATCATCGCAAGCAGCAGGATGCCGATCAGGAAGGATGACGGAATGGCAAGCCCGATCAGCAGCGAGGCGCGGCCCGACAGCGCATAGAGGATGACGATGAACACCAGGATGACGGCGATCATCACGTGGTTCTGCAGGTCGCCCAGCAGCTGGTTGACGAAGACAGACTTGTCCTGCGTGTAGGTGATGTTCATGCCTTCCGGCATCGTCTTGACGTAGGCGTCGGACACTTCCCGCACCTTGGCCAGCGTGTCGATCAGGTTGGCGCCGATGCGCTTCTTGACTTCGATGGCGATGGCCGGCTTGCCGTTGAGGCGAGTGATGGTCTCGGCGTCGGCGAAGGTCGAACGCACCGTGGCGATGTCCTTCGCCTGCACGACGGCATTGGGGCCGGCGACCACCGGCAAGGACGCGACATCCTCGGGTGTCTCGATCAGCGACGGCACCTTGACCGCGTATTTGCCTTCCGAACCCTCGATATTGCCGGCGGCGACCAGGCTGTTGGAAGCGCCGACCGCGCCGATCAACTGGTCGAGCTGCAGGCCGTAGGAGGACAGCTTCATCGGGTCGATGACGACCTCGACGAGATCGTCGCGCGCGCCTTGTATGGTGCCCTCAAGAACGCCCGGGACTTCCTCGATGCGGTCGCGCAGTTCGCGCGCCGCCGCCGTAAGCACACGCTCGGGCACATCGCCGGACAGCGTGACGACCAGGACGGGAAACTCGGAAATGTTGACCTCGGTAACAACCGGTTCTTCTGCCGCTTGGGGAAGGTCAGCCTTCGCGTCCTGAACCTTCGAGCGTGTATCAGTCACCGCGGTGTCGACTTTTATAGACGGCAGAAACTCAAGGAAGACAAAGGCACCGCCCTGATAGGCGGATGATTTCATCTCCTTTAACCCCTTGAGACTCTTAAGCTTTGCCTCCAGAGGCCTAAGCAGAAGTCTTTCAGCGTCTTCGGGCGCGATGCCTTGATAGGCAACATTTATATAAACATAAGGGGTAGGAACGTCGGGTTCCGCTTCCTTCGGCGTCGACTGATAGGCGACCCAGCCCGCCAGCAGCAGGAACACCAGCACCGCAATGGTCAGCCGGGCATTGTTGATCGCGAGTTTGACGATATCCATGGCCTGTTCTCAAGATTTCAGGAGCCGCATTGCGGCCGGTTGTCCCCGCCCCGGCTGTCCCCGGCCGGGGCCGTTCCGGCGCTACTGCGTTGTCGCTTCGCCCAACAGCTTCTGGATGGTCGCCTGGTCGGCCTCGACCGGCTTGACTACGTCGCCTTCCTTGACGAGTTCCTGGCCGGCGACGATGACGCGGGCATCGGCTGGAATGCCGCCAAGCACCAAGCCCTTCGGCGAGTCGTCAACGAGGTCGATCGGGAAGAACACCACCTTGTTGTCCTTGTCGACGGCACGGATGCCAAGATCGCCCTTGTCGCCCAGCGTCACCACGGAGCGCGGCAACATGACGGCGTCGGTCGGCTGCGCGCTGAGCGAAATCTCGGCCGTCATGCCCGCCGGCACGGAGCCATCGGCGTTGGGCACGGCAATCTCGACGCGGAAGGTGCGGGTCGCCGACGAGGCGTCGCGGCTGATGTAGCGCACCGTGCCTTCGACGGTCTGGCCGCTGACCAGCCGCACAGCAGCCTTGTCGCCGAGCTTGAGATAGCCGAGGTCGCGTTCGCTGACTTCGCCGCGCGCAATCACCGGATCGAGCTTGAGGATGGTTGCCACCTCGCCGCCCTGCATGATGGAACTGCCGAGCTCCACCGGCACCCGGTCGATGACGCCGTCGAAGGGCGCCTTGACCAGATTGCGCTCGAGTTCGGCCTGCGCCGTTTCCAGCTGCGACTGCGCAGCGGTCAGGTTCGAACGCGCCGTGTCGAGCTGCAGCTTGGGCAGATTGCCGGTCTTCATGAGCCGCAGCGATGCGTCGAGTTCAGCCTGGCGCTGCGCGACGAGCTGCTTGGCACTGTCGACCATCGAGATCTTTTCTTCGGCCGCCAGCATCAGCACCAGGTCGCCGGTCTTGACGTGATCGCCCTGCTTGACCGGCAGCTTTTCGATGACGCCGGCGACGCGCGTCGCCAGCACGGCGCGCTTGTCGGCCTCGGTCAGCCCGGAAATGCGGATGGCGCGGGCATAGGTCTTGCGCGGCGGCGTCACCACAGCGACGGTGCGCAGCGGCGCCTTCGGTTCGGCCTCGGCGGTCTTGGTTGCATCCGGTGCCTTGGCCTGATCGCCCGGCTTGGCCTGATCGCCTGCCTTGCCAGCACCTTCGACAGCGGCGCTGCCGACGGACGAGAACGCGCCTGTTCCCATCCAGGCGGCGAAGCCGATGAGCACGACAATAGCGGCAAGCTTGTGAAACCTGATCTTCGGCATCATTGTTTTTCCACTGCGGGGTTCGGCCAAGTCGTTATCCAACAGGAGTCCGTCGTCTAACAGCTACCGTGTCTTCCAACTCGGGCGCGTCGCCGATATGGGTGCGCGCCAGGCCGTGTTCAATTTGCCGTGAACGGCGAAGCCGCGCTTCTACATCAAAGTTGCATCGCAATACAGTCGAAAAGTTGCAGGAACATTGTGCCAGGCGATGTAGTGTGGCCAACGGGAAACGGTTTTGTCAGCGCCCCGTCAGGCGGCGGAACCACAGTCTCGGAACCATACGGGTGTTGGAGGCGCTTTGTTTTCAAGGCGTTTTGAGCACTGACATTCTCCTGTGCCTGCACTAGTTTTTGACGCTCAAATGTGGGCGCGACCTGCGTAGCCACTCAGTGAATGGCAGCAGGCGTCAGTATGATTTTGTATACCGTCACACGCAACGGTTGTTCCGGGACGGAAAGTCATCGGCGCTACTCCGATTTGCCGAACACTTCGCTGATCGTCTTGATCGATCCGGGCGGACTCAGGCCCGCCGGCGTTCGGCGTCCGGCTTCTTGCGGGCGGCGAGAAATTCCTTCACCCGCCGTCCCGGTGCCGGCCCGCGCACCGGTTTGAAGCCGTCATCGAGTTCGCCGGAAAGATCGAGCGTCGGCCGCTTGCCGACGGCGTCGTAATTCTCCTCCAGCCAGTCGCTGGCCGCTATACGGCCAAGGTCTCTGAGATAGCTCAGGAAGGCCCATTCCGCATTGACCTTGGACGACGCCGACAGATCCTTGAACGCCTCGTCGGCATCGATGCGGTGCATGCGGATGTCGCGGTATTCGCCAGGCGGCAGCCGGCCGGCGGCGATCAGCTCCTTGACGAAGGCGATCGAGCGGAATTCGTTCAGCAGCCCGGCATTGAAGGTGATCTCGTCGATGCGGTTCTGGATTTCGTTGGCGCTTCTCGGCGTGCCTTCGCGCACCACCGGATTGATCTGCACCAAAAGCACATCCTCGGTCGCCGCCGTCTTGAAGAACGGGAACAGCGCCGGATTGCCGCCATAGCCGCCATCCCAATAGGGCACGCCCTTGATCTCGACGGCGCGGAACAATTGTGGCAGGCAGGCCGAGGCCATCACCGTGTCGAGGTCGATCTCGCCATCGGAAAAGACGCGCAGCTGGCCGGTCTCGACATTGGTCGCCGAAATGAACAGCTCCATCGACTTGCAGGCGTGAACATTTTTGAAATCGATCTCCTGCTCGACCACGTCGCGCAGCGGGTTCAAGCCCAGCGGATTGGCGACATAGGGCGAAAACACTCGCGACATGGTGTCGAAGAAGAAATAGCCGGGGGTGTTCTCGATCGACCAGTTGCCCCAGGCGACGTCCCACGGCATGCGCTGCACCGGGCTGAAGCGGCCCTTGGCCGCCACCGCGCGCCAGAAATCGTCGAGCTTTTGCCGTGCACCCTCGACGCCGCCGCGCACAAAACCATCGGCCAGCGCCACCGCATTCATCGCGCCGGCGCTGGTGCCGGACACGGCTGAAATGTCGAGCCTGCCATCCTCCAGCAGCCGGTCGAGCACGCCCCAGGAGAAGGCTCCGTGCGAGCCCCCGCCCTGCAGCGCGATGTTGATCTTTTTCGTTTCCTCCGCCTTGCCGTTTTTGGTCATGGCGTTCCTGTTCGGTTTGGTCACTGCTTTCTCATTCCGCCCGGAAATCGGGCGGGTTCGACGGCAGCGGATTTATATTGCAGTGCAGCATATAAGGGATGACCAAGGCAAGAACACGAACACGGTCGCGTGATCACATGAAATTTTAGTCATGGGGAATGGTCCTCCACGCCCAGGTCTTCGCCCTACGAATACCCCCACCCTTGATCCCTCCCCACAAGGGGGGGGAGACTTGGTAGACGCTGATCTCAGCAAACCACCGACGTTTCGGCGGCGCGCGGCAGCTTCCCTCCCCCCTTGTGGGGGTCCGAAGGACGGGCGAGACCCGTGGCTCGCCCCGGCAAGCTAGGGTGGGGTCCTCTTCGCAAAAACCTCAAGCGACAAGCTTCGGCACCGGCCCGACATAGCGCGACTGTGGACGGATCAGCCGCCCTGTCGTCTGCTGTTCGCGCGCATGCGCGATCCAGCCGGCGACACGTCCGGCGGCAAAGACATTGCTGAACGCCTGTGGCGGAAAGCCCGCCGCCTCAAGCACAAGCGCTGTGTAGAACTCGACATTGGTCTGCAGCGAGCGCTGCGGCTTGGCGATCCGCAGCACTTCGAGCGCCGTCTGCTCGACCTGTTCGGCGAAGGCCAGCCGGCGGCCGGTCTCGCCCTCGCTGCCGAGCTGCCGCACCACCCCCTTCAGCACATCGGCGCGCGGATCGCGCACGCGGTAGATGCGATGGCCGAAACCCATGATGCGCTCGCCATGCGCGACCTTCTCGCGCAGCCAACCGGCCGCGTCGCCATGCGCCTGGATTGCATCGAGCATCTCGATCACCGGGCCGGGCGCGCCGCCGTGCAGCGGCCCCTTGAGCGCGCCGAGCCCGGCCAGCACCGACGATGTCAGCCCTGC
>NZ_AYVK01000081.1:0-8766 GCF_000503155.1 Mesorhizobium sp. LSJC285A00 | reverse complement strand
GCGGCACGCCGCGCATCGCCGGCCGGCTGCTGCGCCGCGTGCGCGATTTCGCCTCCGTCGCCGGCGACGGCCACGTCGACAAGCAGATTGCCGACGAAGCTCTCACCCGGCTCGAGGTCGACGCGCTCGGCCTCGACGCACTCGACCGCCGCTATCTCTCGATGATCGCGCGCAATTTCGGTGGTGGGCCGGTCGGCATCGAAACCATCGCCGCCGGCCTCTCCGAGCCGCGCGACGCCATCGAGGACATTATCGAGCCCTATCTGATCCAGCAGGGTTTCATCCAACGCACGCCACGCGGCCGCGTGCTGACCGCCAACGCCTGGCGCCATCTCGGCCTCGACGCGCCAAAGGATCTGGCACAGCAGCAGATCAACCTGTTCCAGGAAGAGTAACGGACATTTGTTCTTCGGAACGGATTTCTGTGCAGAATCTCCTCAAACCTGCCAGCGTGAAGGCGCATTCCTCGATTGTATCGGGCGTCGCAATGTCGGCGCGAACTGCTCCGATCAAGGTCGGAGCCAGAAAAGTGATCACCAGACGCGGGTTCCTGAAATTCGCCAGAGGTTCGTTCCTCTCGCTGGCTTCGCTCAGTGCCTATGCGGTCGGCATCGAGCCGATGCTGTTGACGCATGTGAAGCGCTACCAGCTGACGCCGCCGCATTGGCCTGCAGATCTCAAGCTGCGCGTCGTAGCACTTGCCGATATTCACGCCTGCCGTCCCTGGATGACGCCTGAGCGGATCGCTTCGCTCGTCGAAGATGCGAACGTGCTGAAGCCCGATCTGATCGTACTGCTCGGCGACTATTTCTCAGGCATGTCCCTGGTGACGAACCGGGTGGAGGCCCATGAATGGGCGCCGGCCTTGTCAGGACTGAAGGCGCCGCTTGGTGTGCTGTCGATCCTCGGCAATCACGACTGGTGGCACGATCCTTTCGCGCAGCAGGCCGGAGCGGGGACTGTGGCGCGCAAGGCATTGGAGGAATCCGGCATCTCGGTTCTGGAGAACGACGCCGTGCGCCTGCAAAAGGATGGATACGGCTTCTGGATCGCCGGGCTCGCCGACCAGCTGGCACTGTTACCGAACAAGGCCGCAGGCCGCGACAGATTTGAAGGCCTGGACGATCTCGACGGCACGCTGGCCAAGATCACCGACCAGGCACCGATCATCCTGCTTGCGCATGAGCCTGACATTTTCCCGAAAGTGCCGTGGCGGGTTTCGCTGACGCTGTCGGGCCACACACATGGCGGGCAGGTCAGGCTGTTCGGCTATTCACCGGTGGTGCCGTCCCGCTTCGGCAACCGCTTTGCCTATGGCCATGTCGTCGAGAATGACCGCAATTTGATCGTGTCAGGCGGACTCGGCTTCAGCATCGCGCCGGTGCGCTTTGGCATGCGGCCGGAGATCCTGCAGATCGACCTCGGTTAGGGCATGCCGGTATTCAGGTGATGCCGGCCTGCAAATGAGGTGTTCCTGCGCTTCCGGTAGTCACGGACCAAAGTCCGCTCCGTTCCGGTTTTCGGACCCCTCATTTTCGACTCGGCCTGACCTGAATCTCGACATGCCCTAGGGCTAATGGAGCGAGCGGATCGCATCCATCACGGCGGGTTCGGCCTTTTCGCCGTTGAAAGCGTCGACGATGCCGAAGGCGCCGCCAAAACTCCACACCGACCATGAGAAGCCATGCGCCTCGGCGCGCGCGATCATGTCCTTGACATAGGCCGCGCGGTATTTGGGCGGCATCACATAGGGATTGCCATATTCCTGGCGGATCATGCCGAACTCGCCCAGCGTGATGTTTTCCGGCTTGATGGCGTTGGCCTTCGCCCAGGCCTCGACCTTTTCGAACGGCGCATCCATGACGCCGAGCAGCTTTTCGTCCGTGTCCATGCTGGCGACTTGTTCATCGAGATAGGCGAGCAGGCCGTTCCGTCTGGTCCGTGGCGCCTCGGCTTTTATCTTGGCGCGGATCGCATCCAGCGTCGCATCGAGCTCGGCGCGCGGCACCGCGGTCAGCGGATAGGGCAGGCCGGTAACATAGAGAATGAAATCGCCGGCCCAGGTCGCGCCCTGATGCGTCAGCAGGAACGGGTCGTAGGAGTGGAAGGTCCAGATGATGTTGTCGTCGGGGATCGACTTTGGGTCGATCCTGACCAGCGAAGCCGCACTGGAATAACAGGCGCCGGTCAGGATCAGCGTCAGCCTGGTGGCCGAGGCGCGCGCGGCCGCGAACAGCTTTTGCTGACGCTCCGGCCACAGGCTGGTGCCATCGCTGTCGCAGTCGACGATAGGCTCGTTCATCGGCTCGAAAGCGACCTGCGCCGGGTCCTCAGTGGCAAGCGTGCGCGCCATTTTGCGGACGACCTCGACATAGGCGTCGAAGGTTGCGGGATCGTCCATCACCTGGCCCATGCCGATCTCGCGGCCGCCGCCGGCCGGGATCAGGTGCATGTCGACGATCACTTTCAGACCGGCCCGGTTGATCATGCGCGCCGAGTCCCGCACGCTGGCATAAAGGTCGTCACGCAGCGCCAGTGTCTGATCCGACATAAACGGCGAGGGATCGACCGGCATGCGCAGAAAGTCGAAACCGGCGGCCTTCAGCGCCTTGAGGTCACCCTCGTCGAGGAACTTGCGCCATTCCGGATAGGGCAGGATGGCTTGTCGGTCGTTCCATTTGTCTTCCCCGACCCAGGTCGTCCACTGGTCGAGGTTGAGGCCGCGCTTCATCGAAAAGCTCGCGGCCTGACCGGGAAGCGCAGACGCCGCCAGCACCAGCAGCGCTGCCATCAAGGTCTTGATCCTCGCCGTCAACAGTGCCATCCGGTTTGCTGCGCTGGTGATTTTGGCAAGACAGGTGCCCCGCCGGGGGCAAAAAGGAAAGCGCGATGGACGATCATGGTGAATCGGCGGCGCTTGCCGGCGGGCTTTCCGGAGCCTTGACGGAATTCGGCCATCGGCTGATGGCGCGAGTCTATTATGCCGACACCGATTTTTCCGGCGTCGTCTACCACGCGCGCTATCTCGAATTCTTCGAGCGCGGCCGCTCGGACTATCTCAGGCTGGCGGGCGTCCACCACACAGAACTTCACGAAGGCAAGCACGGCGAACGGATCGTCTGGGTGGTGCGGCGGATGGAGATAGATTTCCGCTCGCCTGCCCGCATGGACGACATCCTGACCATCGACACATCAACGCAGGATATTTCCGGCGCCCGCATCGTCATGGCGCAGCAATTGAAACGCGGGACAGAGGTTCTGGTCGAAGCAAAGGTCGAGGCGGCGATCATCGGCGAGAACGGCCGGCCGAAGCGCTTTCCGAAAGAATGGATCGCGGCCTTTCTACCAGGAGCAAGCTGATATCCAGGCCTGCCGGCCGGCAACGAGCGGCCAATCGGCAGCGCATTCGATTGTGGATGGATGGCCCGCGTCGTGCCTTGGCGCGGCAATGCGCCGCGCCATATTTCCTAACCCATCCTTAACCATAACGGTTCATGAAGAGATCGGTGAAGATTGGAAGAATCCGCGCGCCTTCCTTTCACCAATATTTGCCCTGAAAAGGCCGCCAACGGTGCATTTTGGGGTTAATCCGGAAGCCAAGCGCGAAGGGACCACAAGGGATGCCCATGGGCCAGCCGCCAGCGATGCCCGGAAAATCTTAAGGACTGAAGCATGGAAACTACCGCACTCGCCGATCCGGCAGCGCAATTGTCGATTTGGGCGCTGTTCACACAGGCCAGCTGGGTGGTCAAGCTGGTCATGATCGGTCTGCTCTGCGCCTCGGTCTGGACCTGGGCGATCATCGTCGACAAGCTGGTCAGCTATGCCCGCATGCGTCTGTCGCTCAATCGCTTCGAACAGGTGTTCTGGTCGGGGCAGTCGCTGGAAGAGCTCTATCGCACGCTTGCCGACCGCAAGACCACGGGCATGGGTGCGATCTTCGTTGCGGCCATGCGCGAATGGAAGAAGAGCTTCGAGAAGGGGGCCAAATCGCCGCTCGGCCTGCAGACCCGCATCGACAAGGCGATGGACCTGGCGTTGACGCGCGAGATGGAGAAGCTGGAGGGCCGTCTCGGCTTTCTCGCCACCACTGGTTCGGCCGCACCCTTCATCGGCCTGTTCGGCACCGTCATCGGCATCATGACCTCGTTCCAGGCGATTGCCGGTTCGAAGAACACCAGTCTCGCGGTTGTTGCACCCGGCATTGCCGAAGCGCTGCTGGCGACGGCCATCGGTCTTCTCGCCGCCATACCGGCGGTTATCGCCTACAACAAGCTGTCATCCGACGCGAACAAGATCGCGGTGCGGATGGAAGGGTTCTCGGATGAGTTCTCCGCCATACTCTCGCGCCAAATCGATGAAAAAGTAGCGCCTAAGGGCTGAGGTAAGAAGATGGGTATGTCGGTTGGCATGGCAGGACGCGGCGGGCGCGGACACAGGCGGCGCGGCCGCCACCATGCATTGATGTCGGAAATCAACGTCACGCCGATGGTCGACGTGATGCTGGTGCTCTTGATTATCTTCATGGTCGCCGCACCTATGTTGACGGTCGGAGTGCCGGTCGACCTGCCGGAGACGAAGGCCAAGGCTATGAACGCCGACACCCAGCCGATCACCGTTTCGATCGACGCGGCCGGCAAGATTTTCCTGCAGGAGACCGAAATCCCAAGGGAAGAGCTGGTCGCCAAACTGCAGGCGATTTCCAAGACCGGCTACGAAGAGCGCATCTTCATCCGCGGCGACAAGGCGACCAACTATGGCGCCGCGATGGAGGTCATGGCCCTCATCCAGGCCGCCGGCTACAAGAATATCGGCCTAATTTCACTGCAGCAACAGGATCAGTAGACGCACGATGAAGACCGGCCTCACCACATCGGTGATACTGCATACGGTGGCACTGGCTTTCGGCCTGTTCACCCTGTCGGCGCCGGCCGCGCTGCCGTCCACGGATGTGGAGTCGATAGCGGTCGACATCGTTCCCATGGAAGCCATTGCGCAGACGCTGCAGGGCGACAAGAAGGCGGTGATGCACGAAAAGCCGGCGCCGATGCCGACCAAGCGTCCCGACATCGTGCCAGATGCACAGAAAATCGGCGAGAACAGCGTTGATACCGACAAGCCGGTGACGGACGAGCCCAAGCCGAAGCCGGTGGAGAAAACAGCGACGGCTGCTCCGGCGCCGACCCCGACCGAAAAGCCGAAGACCGAGGACACGCCGAAGCCAAAGGAAGCGCCGAAGCCGACACCTGCGACGGAGGTGGCGCCGGAGCCGCAGCCGAAGGAAGAGGTCAAGCCCGAGCCGGTGAAGCAGGTTGAACCGAAGCCGACCCCGGTGAAGGAGCCTGCACCAACACCGCAGCCGGACACGACCGCCGCCATAGAGCCGAAGCCACGCGTGAAGCCCGATGCGGTCGCCGAAGCCATATCGGATCAGCAGCCTCTGGAAGAAGCGCAGCTTCCGACTTCCGCTCCTGCTCCCGAAGCACGGCCGAAGCCGCAGCCGGCGCAGGCCGAAAGCGCGAAGGCTCCGGACCGCAAGGACACCGACAAGCCGGTCAAGGAAGCCTCGTCGAAGCCGAAGTCGGATGACAAGCAGTTCAATGAGGCTGACATCAAGGCTTTGCTCGACAAGCAGAAGCCATCCGGCGGCGGCGCCAAGCGCTCGACCCAGCAGGCATCGCTAGGCGGCGACAAGGATCAAGGCCAGAAGCTGTCGAAGTCCGAGCAAGGGGCATTGGAAGAACAGCTCGGTGGCTGCTGGACCCTCCCGGTTGGGCTTGAGGGTTCTGAGGATTTCACCGTGGTGATCCGTTTCAGCCTGGATGCCTCCGGCAAGCTGGAGGGCCGTCCGACCGTCGAGAAGTCCAGCGGCAACCCCCAATTCGACAGCAGCGCGGTTCGCGCTGTGCAGAAATGCGATGTCGCCGGCCTGCAGGTGCCCGCCGGAAAGCATGACATTTGGTCCGACGTTCGCGTCAACTTCGATCCCAGAGCGATGCTTGGCCTGTAGCCTGAGCACCCAGAAATCAGCAAGAGAAGCGAGAAGACATGAAATCCATCCTCAAGCCGCTCCTGATGGTCGCCGCGATGGCGATGGGCATGAACGCCGTCGTCACCTTGCCTGCTCGAGCAACCCTCGAGCTCAACGTCAACAAAGGCAATGTCGAACCGATGCCGATCGCCATCCCAGATTTCCAGGGAGGGCTCGGCGCGCAGATTTCCGAGATCGTCACCGCCGACCTGAAGCGCTCCGGTCTCTTCGCACCGATAGACAAGAACGCCTTCATCGAGAAGATCGCCAATCCGGATGCGCAGCCCCGTTTCGACGACTGGAAGGTGATCAATGCGCAGGCGCTGGTCACCGGCAGCGTGAGCAAGGAGGCGGACGGCCGAATCCGCGCCCAGTACCGACTATGGGATATTTTTGGCAACCAGCAGATAGCCGGGGAGCAGTTTTTCGCCAACGACGCAAATCAACGCCGTGTCGCCCACATCATCGCCGATGCGATCTATGAGAAGCTCACCGGCGAGAAGGGCTATTTCGACACACGCGTCGTCTTCATCGACGAATCCGGCGCCAAGAATGCGCGCAAGAAGCGGCTCGCCATCATGGACCAGGACGGCGCCAATGTGCGCTATCTCTCCGATGGCCGCTCGATCGTGCTAACGCCGCGTTTCTCGCCCAACCGGCAGGAAATCACTTACATGTCGTACGAAAGCGGCCAGCCGCGGGTCTATCTGCTGCAGATCGAGACCGGGCAGCGCGAACTGGTCGGCAATTTTCCCGGCATGACCTTTGCGCCGCGCTTTTCGCCCGACGGCCAGAAGGTGATCATGAGCCTGCTGCGCGACGACGGCAATTCCAACATCTTTGCCATGGACCTGCGCAGCCGCTCGACCACCAGGCTCACCAATTCGACGGCGATCGATACCTCGCCGTCTTATTCGCCCGACGGCAGCAAAGTGGTGTTCACTTCCGACCGTGGCGGCCGCGCGCAGATCTATGTGATGGGCGCCGACGGCTCGGGCCAGACCCGCATCTCGTTCGGCGACGGCGTCTATTCGACGCCGGTGTGGTCGCCGCGCGGCGACCTCGTCGCCTTCACCAAGCAGACCGGCGGCGAATTCCAGATCGGCGTCATGAAGACCGACGGTTCGGGCGAGCGCATCCTCTCCTCGGGCTTCCAGCAGGAGGGACCGACCTGGGCGCCCAACGGCCGCGTGCTGATGTTCTTCCGCGACTCCGCCGGCGGCCCAAAACTGGTTTCCGTCGATCTCACCGGCCGCAACGAACAGTCGATCCCGACCGCGAATTTTGCTTCCGACCCGGCGTGGTCGCCGCTGCTGGAGTAACTAAGTTTCGGCCTGGCCCGCTCGCTTCGTTGCAACTCGGCAACACTACCTTAAAAGCCCCGTTTTGGGGCTTTTTTCACGCCAAAGTCGCGTTTTGGCCGCATTTCCGCCTACGGTCCGCGACCATTGTGGCATCAGGTCATTTTGGCCGGGACGGCGGCTGAAACCAAATTTTAACCGTGTTTCTTGAATGCCGGTTAACCCAAACGTGGTTACTGGGTGATCAACGAAATCACTCGAAATACGATCACTCGAATACGAAGGAGAGGCGGCATGGGCCGTATCGCAGCACTTACCAGAAACCCGGCGATGATTGCCCTGATCGCAATGCTCGCCATCACCGGTTGCGCCTCGAAGAAAACCCCGAACAACGCTGCCGATCTCGGTCTCAATGGCGCGGGTGCCGCAACGCCGGGCTCGGCGCAGGACTTCACCGTCAACATTGGCGACCGCATCTTCTTCGACACGGACTCGACCGCGATCCGCGCCGATGCGCAGACGACGCTGTCGCGCCAGGCACAGTGGCTCAACCAGTACAAGCAGTACGCCATCGTCGTCGAAGGCCATGCCGACGAACGCGGCACGCGTGAATACAATTTGGCTCTCGGCGCCCGCCGCGCCGCCGCCACCCGCGACTTCCTGGTCGCCAGGGGCGTTTCGGCGAGCCGCCTGAAGACCATTTCCTACGGCAAGGAACGTCCGGTCGCGGTCTGCGACGACATCTCCTGCTGGTCGCAGAATCGCCGCGCCGTCACCACGCTCTCCGGCGCCGGCTCCTGATGAGTAAGACGGCGGCCTTAGTCGCATAATTGCAACACCTCCATGCGAAAGGCGGCCTTGTGGCCGCCTTTTTCAGTTTCGGCCCCGGAAACAAACCCGGAAACAAAATTTGGCCGAAGTCTCGCCTCCTGCTAAGAGCCGAGGGCGTCGTGCCGGTCCCACTGTGATCGGAAGGCGCGAACAGGCTCACGATATTCACGGCGAGAGGCACATGCATTTCAGATCGGTCTTGAGCGGCACGCTTGCGCTGCTGCTCGTATCAGGCTTCGCGGCTTCCGCGAGCGGCACCGGACAACCCGCGGATAGCGGCTTTTCCTTCCATCTGCCGACGCTCGGCATTTTCGGCAAGAAGGAGAAGCCGGAGCAGCAACAGATCGCGCAGCAGCAGGACGGCACCGCCGCCGCGGGGCTGGAAGATCAGCTCCGGCAGATGAACGGCAAGCTCGAGGAACTCAACTTCCAGATCCTGCAGATGCAGGAGCAGATGCGCAAGCAGCAGGAAGACAACGAGTTCCGCTTCCAGCAGTTGGAAGGCGGCTCCAGCGGGCAGCCGCCGGCCCAGAAGAAATCGGAGGCCGCGCCGCAGGACGGTGGCGCGGGCACCGGCGTCGCCGAGGCCCCGGCAGACCAGGC
>NZ_AYVK01000080.1:0-8975 GCF_000503155.1 Mesorhizobium sp. LSJC285A00 | reverse complement strand
CTCGCCTGCCGCATGCCTGCTGGCCGGCCTGGCAACGCTGTCCGGCCCGCGCCACGGTGGCGCCGGCGAAGCGGTGATGCAACTGGCTGAAGATGCAGCAGCCCACGGCGCGGATGCGGCGATCCGGCGCTGGCTCGGCCATGACCGGCCCTTGCCGGCGTTCGGCCATCCGCTCTATCCCGACGGCGATCCCCGTGCCACCGCACTTCTGGCAGTCATCCCTGTCGACGAGACGCTGCAACAGCTGCAAAAAGCCGCTATGGCGGCGGTCGGTGCCCAGCCCAACATCGACTTCGCCCTGGCCGCACTAACGCGCGGCCTTGGCTTGCCGCGCGATGCACCGTTCCAGCTGTTTGCGCTTGGACGCAGTGTCGGCTGGGCCGCGCATATGGTCGAACAGATCATTAGCGGCAGCATCATCAGGCCGCGTGGCCGCTATGAGGGACGCGTGACTTAAGCCGACCTGGCCGTGTTCCCGAACCGCGCACGGTACGCGACGGGCGTCGTGGCGAACTGCTGACGAAAATGATGCCGCAGCGTGCCTGCCGCGCCAAAGCCGGCGGTCTCGGCAATGCGTTCGATCGGCATGGCGGTGTCTTCCAGCAGCGTGCGCGCCCGCGAAAGCCGTTCCGACAGCAGCCAGCGCGCCGGCGTGACGCCGGTTGCGGCCGCAAAGCGGCGCAGAAACGTCCGCTCGCTCATCCCGGCAAGCTCGGCCAAGATGGCGACGGGATAGTCGGCGGAAATATCGGCGCGCATCCTGTCGATCAACGGGCCAAGCCGGCTGCGTTCGTGCGGCTCGGGAACGGAGCTCTCGACATACTGCGCCTGGCCGCCGTCGCGATGCGGCGGCACCACTAGGCGACGCGCCACCATGTTTGCCGCCTTGGTGCCGAAGTCGCGCCGGACCAGATGCAGGCAGAGGTCGATGCCCGCGGCACTGCCGGCGGAAGTCAGGACATTTCCCTCATCGATGTACAGGATATCCGGAACCACGGTGATGTCAGGGTAGAGCTCCGTCAGCTTCTCGCTATAGCGCCAGTGCGTCGTCGCTCTTTTGCCCGCAAGCAGGCCGGCCGCCGCAAGCACGAACACGCCCGAACAGATCGAAAGAATGCGAGCGCCGCGCTCGCTCGCCTTCCGCAGCGCCTCGATCAGCGCCGGCGGCACCGGAGCCTCCGTTCCGCGCCATCCCGGTACGATCACCGTGCCGGCCTGGCCGATCAGATCGATCCCGCCGTCGGCAACAATACGCACGCCGCCCACCGCGCGCATTTCACCGCCATCGATCCCGGCAACGGCAAAACGGTACCAATCCTCACCCATTTCCGGCCGGGGCAAGGCGAAGATCTCAACCGCCACGCCAAACTCGAACGTGCACAGCCCGTCATAGGCAACGGCAACGACAAGAGGGTTGGCAGGGCGCGGATTCGCAGAGGATGGCATGATCTTGACGATATATGGCAAAGCTGCCAGCTGCAATCGCCCTGCTTCCTGTCTTATCTCTCCGTCGCATCAGCAATGGAGATCCGAGGATGAGCTACGTGACAGACATTGCGGCGGCCTCGCCGGATATCGCCCGCGACCATTTTCTGCGCCGGCTTTCCGTCGAGACCGACTGTTCCGACGTCGCCGCCGCACTGCGTGCCGGAGAGCCGGACTTTGTTCTCCTGCATGTGGTCGGTTCGCCGGAAGCCTATGGACGCCGCCATGTGCCGGGCGCGCTGCATCTGCCCCACCGCGAAATATCGGCCGGGCGGATGGTGCAATGGCCCGAAAGGACGCTGTTTGTCGTCTATTGCGCGGGACCGCATTGCAATGGCGCGGATCAGGCGGCCTTCAAGCTGGCCAGCCTCGGTCGTCCCGTGAAGATCATGATCGGCGGCATAACCGGTTGGCAGGACGAGGACCTTCCTTTCGCTTCAGGCAAGGAGCCCGGTGTTTTGCACGCGTGAGGCCACGCGATATGGTCGGCCTTGAAGACTGAGCAAGCATGCAGAAGGCGATGGTTAGAATTCGTCCATTCGAGCGCCAGGATGTCGGTGCGGTGCTCGCCCTCATGCGGGCGCTAGCTGTCTTCGAGGGTTATGACGACAAGCTTCGCGTCACCGAAGCGAACCTCATCGAGCACGGGCTGGGACCATCGCCCCGGTTCGGCGTGTTGGTGGCGGAGCGAGAGGGCGTGATCGTCGGCATCGCCGTCCACTACCTCATCCCCTGGACCTACGACCTGAAGCCGGTTGTCTGGCTGAAGGAACTCTACGTCACTGAAGCGACGCGCGGCATGGGGGTCGGCCATGCGCTTGTTGAACAGCTTCGCCAACACGCTTTGAGCATTGGCGCCTCCGCCATCAAATGGACGGTGCTGAAATCCAACTCGCCGGCCAAAGCCTTCTACCGCTCGCTCGACGGCCAGCCCGACGATATCTGGGAACCGTGGCAGCTGAAAATCGACCCGTAAAAGCCGCCTCACCAAACTGAGGCGTTCGATCATGCAGCGGTCGCTTACGACATGGTGTCAAGCTTGCGCTGCATGGCGGCGATCTGTTGCTTCAGTTCCTGAAGGTCGTCGCCGCTCTTTTCCGGGACATCCTTGCGGGCCGGCTCGGGTGCAGCCGCGGCCGCAGCATTAGTGGCGGCGGTCGGGAACGGCGTGAACAGGCGCATCGCGTTCTGGAACATTTCCATGTTGCGGCGCGTCTGCTCTTCCAGCGCCTTGATCGGCGTGGCGATCTTCATCACATCCAGCGGCGACTTGCCGATCGCGCCCTTCATCTGCTCGCGGAACCGCTCCTGTTCCTTGGAGAAGGCCATCATCGACTGTTCGAGGAAGCTCGGCACGATCTGCTGCATCTGGTCGCCATAGAAAGCGATCAGTTGGCGCAGGAACGGGATCGGCAGCATGTTCTGCCCATCCTTGTTCTCCAGTTCGAAGATGATCTGCGTCAGCACCGGATGGGTAATGTCGTCACCGGTCTTGGCGTCCTGGACGGTGAACTCCTCGCCCTTCTTGACCATCTCGGCCAGATCCTCGAGCGTCACATAGGTGCTGGTGCCGGTGTTGTAGAGCCGGCGATTGGCATATTTCTTGATAATGATAGGGTCGTCTTTCGCGGCCATCAGCATCCTCCCGGGACACCGGCGCGCCTGAGTAAGCCGCCGGTAACGATTGCGCCATTTTTAAGGATATGCGCAAAAGCTCTATAATTCCAAGCGCTTTGTGCAGTGCGGCATCATTTATTGCTGCATGGCGGGCTAATTATGCTGCGCAGCAAAGGTCGGGCGATCGCGCCGGCCGCTCGCGCCCTGCCTGCAGCGCTTGGCCGGCATGCCCATTTCCGGTTTGACTTGGGGTGTGGAACGGGCAAGAAAAGTCCCAACAAGCCCCAAGAACACGACACCTCGAAGTCTGGAGAGAAAAATGTCCGCTTCCAATTCAATCGTCGTTGCCAGCGCCGCACGCACGGCTGTCGGCTCCTTCAACGGCGCCTTCGCCGCCACCCCGGCGCATGAACTTGGCGCCGTCGTCATCAGGGAACTTTTGGCGCGCGCCGGCGTCGAGCCGGGCGAAGTCGACGAGGTCATTCTCGGCCAGGTGCTGACCGCCGCGCAGGGCCAGAACCCCGCCCGCCAGGCGTCGATCAATGCCGGCCTGCCCAAGGAGACCACCGCCTGGGGGCTCAACCAGGTTTGCGGCTCTGGCCTGCGCGCCATCGCGCTCGGCATGCAGCAGATCGCCGCCGGCGACGCCACGGTGATCATCGCCGGCGGCCAGGAATCGATGTCGCTGTCGCCGCATGCCGAGCACCTGCGCGCCGGCGTCAAGATGGGCGACTACAAGATGATCGATACCATGATCAAGGACGGGTTGTGGGACGCCTTCAATGGCTACCACATGGGCAACACCGCCGAGAACGTCGCCCGCCAGTTCCAGATCACCCGCGACGACCAGGACCAGTTTGCGCTGGCCTCGCAAAACAAGGCCGAGGCCGCGCAGAAGGCCGGCAAGTTCAAGGACGAGATCGTCGCCTTCACGATCAAGGGCAGGAAGGGCGACACTGTCGTCGACCAGGACGAGTACATCCGCCACGGCGCCACCATCGACGCCATGTCCAAGCTGAAGCCGGCTTTCGACAAGGACGGCACCGTGACCGCCGCGAACGCGTCGGGCATCAATGACGGCGCCGCCGGCGCGCTGCTGATGAGCGAGGCTGAAGCCACAAGGCGCGGCATCACCCCGCTGGTGCGCATCGCATCCTGGGCGACGGCCGGCGTCGATCCGGCGATCATGGGAACCGGACCTATTCCCGCCTCGAAGCGGGCGCTCGAGAAGGCCGGCTGGTCGGTCAAGGACCTCGACCTTGTCGAGGCCAATGAAGCCTTCGCCGCGCAGGCCTGCGCCGTCAACAAGGGCATGGGCTGGGATACGTCGATCGTCAACGTCAATGGCGGCGCCATCGCCATCGGCCATCCGATCGGCGCGTCGGGCGCCCGCGTCTTCAACACGCTGGTTTTCGAGATGCGCCGCCGCGGCGCCAAGAAGGGCCTTGCCACGCTGTGCATCGGCGGCGGCATGGGCGTCGCTCTGTGCGTGGAAGCGCTGTGAACAAGAAGTGAGTAGTGAATAGGGAGTAGTGAATAGGGAAGAAGGAGCAGCGCGGCGGGATATCGATCCCTACTCGCTATTCCCTACTCCCTATTCCCTTCTTCCGACCAAAGGGAGGAAGAACTTTCAATGACCAAAGTAGCGCTCGTCACCGGTGGATCGCGCGGCATCGGCGCCGCCATATCGATCGGCCTGAAGAATGCCGGTTACACCGTTGCCGCCAACTATGCCGGCAATGACGAGGCAGCGGGGAAGTTCAGCGCACAAACCGGCATCAAGGCCTACAAATGGTCGGTCGCCGACTACGACGCCTGTGCCGCCGGAATCAAACAGGTCGAGGCCGATCTCGGCCCGGTCTCGGTGCTGGTCAACAATGCCGGCATTACCCGCGACGCCATGTTCCACAAGCTGACGCGCGAGCAGTGGAAGGAAGTCATTGACACCAATCTGTCTGGGGTCTTCAACATGACGCATCCGCTGTGGGGCGGCATGCGCGACCGCAAATTCGGCCGCGTCATCACCATTTCCTCCATCAACGGCCAGAAAGGCCAGGCCGGCCAGGTCAACTATTCCGCCGCAAAGGCCGGCGACATCGGCTTCTCGAAGGCGCTGGCGCAGGAGGGCGCGCGCGCGGGCATCACAGTCAATGTCATCTGCCCCGGCTACATCGCCACCGAGATGGTCAAGGCGATCGACCAGAAGGTGCTGAATGAACGCATCATCCCGCAGATTCCGGTCGGCCGCCTCGGCGAACCGGAAGAGATCGCGCGTTGCGTCGTCTTCCTCGCTTCCGAAGACGCCGGCTTCATCACCGGTTCGACCATCACAGCCAATGGCGGCCAGTATTTCGCCTGAACGACAGCATTTCGCCCGGTAGGACGGGCCGGCTTATGGCCCGTTTTTTCATCGCCGGCCGGCGATGTTCCCGGGCTGCGCGCTAGACATTGACCCGTTCCGGCACGCAAAGATTAACGATTTCCAGGCGCCCTGTGCAAAACCCCGGTTCGCAAGCTGTGAATTCTCGGTGGACAAGCTGTGGATAACACAACATGTTGGGGTGAACAAACCAGGAAAATCCCGCCATCGCTGATTCGTCGCCGATTCGTTCCGGCTTTTAGCGCAACGTTAGCGACCAAGGCCGAAAATCACCGGCAAATGGTTAAGGCCGATTAAGAAAATTCAACAATTTCATAATGTTGGCCGAGGCGTATCGGATCACGACGATGCCCCGCCGGCAAAGGTTAACGCCAATGGTCGCCTTGCAGGAATCGGGCCAGTTTCCGCGATTCAGCATATGGTGAGACTCAGGCTCGCAAAATCCACATGTAGCCGTGAACAAAAGCTGAATCTGCCGGAGTCACTGATTCGTCGCCGATTCGTTCCAGACTCGTTCCAACTGTTAATTGAGACCTCAAAGACGACCGTGGGATTGCCGGCCGGAACATTCCGCTTTCGCTTCGCGCCTGAAATCCCTATGTGTCGCCTGTCATACGCGCCACGCGAGGCGCGCTCCCGACAACACGATGCAGAAAGCCTCATCTCCAGGCCGATGAACATCCAGCCGAAACACACCGAGCCGCTGATCCTGTCGGGCCGCGACGTGACTGCCGTGCTGGGTCCGACCAACACCGGCAAGACCCATCTCGCCATCGAGCGCATGGTGGCGCATGAGAGCGGCATTATCGGCCTGCCGCTCCGCCTTCTGGCGCGCGAGGTCTATGCCCGCGTCTGCGAAAAGGTCGGCGCCCACAAGGTGGCGCTCATCACCGGCGAGGAAAAAATCCAGCCGCCCGGCGCGAAATATTCGGTCTGCACCGTCGAAGCCATGCCGCGCGAGACCGACGTTGCCTTCGTCGCCATCGACGAGGTGCAGCTCGCCGGCGACCTCGAGCGCGGCCATATCTTCACCGACCGAATCCTGCACCTGCGCGGGCGCCAGGAAACGCTGCTGCTCGGCGCGGCCACCGTGCATGGCATCCTGCAAAAGCTGCTGAGAGGCGTCTCGGTGGTGACGCGCCCTCGCCTGTCGCACCTGGCCTATGCCGGTTCGAAGAAATTGACCCGCCTGCCGCGGCGTACGGCGATCGTCGCTTTCTCCGCCGACGAGGTCTATGCCATCGCTGAGCTGATCCGCCGCCAGCAAGGAGGAGCGGCGGTCGTGCTAGGCGCGCTGTCGCCCCGCACCCGCAATGCCCAGGTGGCAATGTTCCAGGCAGGGGACGTCGACTATCTCGTCGCCACCGACGCCATCGGCATGGGGCTCAACCTTGATCTCGATCATGTCGCCTTCGCCCAGAACCGCAAATTCGACGGCTACCAGTACCGCAACCTGACGGCGGCCGAGCTCGGCCAGATCGCCGGCCGCGCCGGCCGGCATCTGCGCGACGGCACCTTCGGCGTCACCGGCCAGGTCGATCCGCTGGACGAGGAACTGGTCAAGCGCATCGAGGGGCACGAGTTCGATCCGGTGAAGGTGCTGCAATGGCGCACCGCGCATTTCGACTTCGCCAGCCTCGACGCGCTGAAGCGCTCGATCGAGGCCAACGCGCCGGTCGAAGGCCTGACGCGCGCGCTGCCGGCGGTCGATGCGCAGGCGCTCGAACATCTCTCCCGCGACGAGGACATCCGCGCGCTGGCTACCAATGCCAAGCGCGTCGCGCTGCTGTGGGAAGCCTGCGCGTTGCCGGACTACCGCAAGATCGCGCCGGCCCAGCACTCCGACCTGATCGCTTCTATCTACACCGACCTCGCCAAACACGGCCATGTCGACGAGAACTACATGGCCGAGCAGGTGCGCCGCGCCGATACGACCGAGGGGGACATCGACACGCTGTCGCACCGCATTGCGCAGATCCGCACCTGGACATTCGTGTCCAACCGGCCGGGCTGGCTGGCCGATCAGGCACACTGGCGGGAAAAGACGCGCGAAATCGAAGACAGATTGTCGGATGCGCTGCATGAGCGGTTGACGAAACGGTTTGTAGACCGCAGGACTTCCGTCCTCATGCGGCGCCTTAGAGAAAATACAATGCCTGAAGCCGAAATCAGTCCTACCGGAACCGTCCTTGTCGAAGGCCATCATGTCGGCGAGTTGCAAGGGTTCCGTTTCACCGCCGACCAGAGCGCCGGCGGCGAAGACGCCAAGGCCGTGCGCACGGCAGCGCAAAAAGCGCTGGCCGCCGAGTTCGAGGCACGTGCCGAACGCTTCGGCGCCTGCGCCAATGGCGACCTTGCGCTTGGCTCCGACGGCACGCTGCGCTGGATCGGCGCGCCGATCGGCACGCTGGTTGCCGGCGAGGACGCGCTGAAGCCGCGCCTGGTGCTTTTGGCCGACGAGCAGTTGACCGGTCCCGCCCGCGACAAGGTCGCCGCGCGCGCCGAGCGCTTCGTCAATTTCCAGATCGAATCCTTGCTGAAGCCGCTGGTCGACTTGAAGAATGCCGAGCAGATCGCCGGCATCGGCCGTGGCATCGCCTTCCAGCTCGTCGAGCATTTCGGCCTCATCAACCGCCGCGACATCGCCGAGGAAATGAAGTCGCTCGACCAGGAGGGTCGCGCCGCCTTGCGCCGGCTCGGTGTGCGCTTCGGCGCCTACCACGTCTTCGTGCCGGCGCTGATCAAGCCGGCGCCCGCCGGACTGATCACGCTTTTGTGGGCGCTGAAGAACGACGGCAAGGACAAGCCCGGCTTTGGCGACGTCGTGCACGCGCTGGCCTCCGGCCGCACCTCGGTGGTCATCGATCCGGCTTTCGACAAGAGCTTCTACAAGCTCGCCGGCTACCGTAATCTCGGCCGCCGCGCCGTGCGCATCGACATTCTGGAACGGCTGGCCGACCTGATCCGGCCTGCGACCAACTGGAGGCCCGGTCTGGGACAGCGCCCGGACGGCGCCTATGACGGCCAGTCCTTCATGGTGACGCCGCCGATGATGTCCATCCTCGGCGCCACCGCCGACGACATGGAAGAGATCCTGAAAGGTCTCGGCTATCGCGCCGAGCCGAAGCCGCCGGCAGAGGTCAAGGCGCGGCTGGAAGCACAGGACAACGCGGCGCGGGAAGCGGCTGCCGCCAAGCTGGCTGCGGACGCGGCTGCAAAAGCTGAACAGGCCAAGGCGACGGAAGCCGCTGCAAGCGAAGCCGTCGCTGAAGCGCCGGCCGTTGGATCGGAGCCGGATGCGGTTGCCGCCGCTGAGCCTGCGGCTGAGCAGCCCGTCGCCGAAGCCGCAGCGGAGGCTGTTGCTGCGGACGCTCAGCCGGGCGCGCCTCCCGAGGGTTCGGAGCCAACTGCGGCCGTTGAAGCCACCGCCGAAGCTCCAGCCATCGCGGAAGCAACGGCAGAGCCCGTCGCGGAAGAACAGGTCGAAGCTCCC
>NZ_AYVK01000079.1:0-9550 GCF_000503155.1 Mesorhizobium sp. LSJC285A00 | reverse complement strand
ACGATAGCCGATCAGCTCGGCGAGATCGTGAAGTCCACAGCAGACAAGACCGAGCATGCCGTGCGCGAACGTATTTCCGATACGCCTCAGCGTCAAACCTAGCCTGATGGTCCTGGATCAGCGATAGACGGTTCCAGAAGGCGTGCATAATAGTCGCGCTGATCGCTGCGCGTGGAGCTCGATCATGCCCTTCAAAGCACGTGGAAGATGGGCGGACGGGGACTTAATTCCTGACCACCTTGCAACCTGTCAGATTTTCCGACTGGCCAGCAATCTTGTCAGCCAGTCAGGATCCATTTCGGGAACAGAGGACAAAAGCCGTTCGGTGTAAGCGGCATGCGGAGGTGTGAGAACCACGCTCTTCAATCCCTGCTCGACGACTTTGCCGCCGTGCATGACGACAATCTCGTCTGCTATCGCGCGCACCGTGGCAATGTCATGGGTAATGAAGATGTAGCTCATCCCGAGTTCACGCTGTAGGCGCATCAGAAGCTTGAGGATCTCCTCCTGCACAATTTGGTCGAGCGCGGATGTGATCTCGTCGCAGATGATAAGCTCCGGTTCGGCAGCCAATGCCCGCGCAATGCAGACGCGTTGTTTTTGGCCACCTGATAGCTCGCCAGGTAGACGTTCCAGAAAATCCTCGCTCATCTCGACCATGTGCATAAGTTCGCTTATCCGGCGATCTCTCTGCGCGCCTTTGAGGCCGAGGTAGAATTCGAGTGGCCGCTCTAAGACTTCTTCGACCGTTTGGCGCGGATTAAGGGCGTTGTCGGGCATTTGATAAATCATCTGGACGCGACGCAGGACCTCCTTGGGCCGCGCCTTCAGGCTCTTGGAAAGGAGCTGGCCTGCGAAAGAAATCGAACCCGAACTTGGCGGCAAGAGTCCGGTAACGACTCGAGCGAGCGTCGATTTCCCAGAACCGGATTCGCCGACCACAGCGACTGTTCTTCCGCGCGGAACCTTGATGGAGACATCCTGGAGCACCTTGACCCCTCCGGCATAAGCCGCGGTGACGTTGTCTATCGTCAAGAGATAGTCATCGGCTGGAACTTCGGGCTTGGCGAGCTTGCGGACTGCCCAGAGCGTCCTCGTATATTCCTGGCTGGGGGAGGCCAGCATCTGGCGTGTGTCAGCCACCTCCACGGTAACTCCGTGTCGCAGAACCATGATGCGATCCGCCATTTGCGCCACCACCGCCAGGTCATGCGTTACGTAGATTGCAGCAGTACTGAATTCCTCAACGATGTTGCGAATGGAGGCAAGGACTTCAACCTGCGTGGTCACATCGAGCGCCGTTGTTGGCTCGTCGAATATTATGAGGTCCGGTCGACAAGCCATTGCCATCGCTGTCATGGCCCGTTGCAACTGCCCGCCTGAGACCTGATGAGGATAGCGAAAGCCTATGCTCTCGGGTTCTGGGAGCTGAAGACGCCGATAAAGATCCACGGCGCTCCGGTTCGCCTCTTCCCGGCTGACGATTCCATGCGCCACCGCGGTTTCGATGGTTTGTTCCAAAAGTCGATGTGCCGGATTGAAGGAGGCCGCCGCGCTTTGCGCGACATAGGCAATGCGGGAGCCCCGGAGACGACGGCGCCCCTTTTCATTGACTGCCAGGAGATCAATCCCGTCGAACAGGACCGAGCCCTGTGTGATCCGGCAGCCCGGTTTGGCATAGCCCATTGCGGCAAGGCCAATGGTGGACTTGCCGGCGCCTGACTCGCCGATTAGGCCAAGAACCTCCCCCCGCTTCAGCGTAAGATCGATCCCGCGGACGATGGGATGCCACTGTTCGTCCGAGGATCCCTCCACATGCAGATTGCGGATTTGCAGTAGATCCTTTCCTTTTTCGCGTGAGCCTGGATCGCTACTTTTCATCCCGCAACCCGCTTGTTGCGTGCAGGTACCAGTCCACAACGAAATTTACGGATACGGTAAGAAGAGCTATCGCGCCGGCCGGAAGCAGCGGCGTGACATCGCCGTAAGTGATCAGGGTTGCGTTCTCGCGCACCATTGATCCCCAATCGGCCGTCGGCGGCTGAATACCGACTCCGAGGAACGACAGCGCCGCGACTGTCAGGAACACGAAGCAGAATCGCAAGCCGAACTCGGCGACCAGTGGAGGCATGACATTGGGAAGGATTTCATTGGCGATGATCCATCTCGGTCCCTCGCCGCGCAATCGCGCCACCTCGACATATTCCATCACGGCCACGTTAAGCCCAACGGCGCGAGAAAGCCGAAAGACACGGGTGGAATCGAGAAGCGCAATGATAACAATCAGGCTGGTGATCGACGAGCCGAAGATCGACAGAAGCACCAGCGCGAAGATCAGACTCGGGATCGACATCAGCACGTCCACCGCACGCGACAAGATCTGGTCGAGCCACCCCCTATACAATGCGGCAAGGAGGCCGAGCGACACGCCTACCGCGAAGGAGAGCAATGTAGTCGCGACCGCGATAGCGATGGTGTTGCGCGCACCGTAGATCAAGCGGGTGAGCATGTCGCGGCCGAGCTGGTCGGTTCCCAATTTGAATTCCTGATTCCACGGCGCGAAGGCTTCGCTGAAGACCTGCGTCTCGCCATATGGGGCTATCCAGTGCGCGAAGACCGCAACAAGGACGTAGCCAACGATCACCACGATGCCGAACCATGCACTAAGCGGTGCCTTCTTCAGCGCTGTTGTCGCCCGGCTGGCACGCGAGCGCCTCAGCCTCTGAACCGCCGCGATAGATTGGGATCTGGTCATCGTGGGTGCAAGAGCCTGGGGTTGGTGGCGATGGAAATAATGTCGGCCAGCAGGTTGAGAAGGATGTAGGTCGCGGCGAAAATCAGGGCACAGGCCTGGACAACCGGAACATCCCTGGATTTTACCGCATCAACCATCAGTTGGCCGATCCCGGGATAGACGAAAACGACCTCGACCACGACCACTCCGACGATGAGATATGCCATATTGAACGCCACGACAGTGACGATGGGAGCCCAGGCATTGGGCAGGGCATGCCTCAGCACGATCACCATCGGGGACATTCCCTTGAGGCGCGCCATATCGATGTAGGGGCTTGCGAGCATGTTGATGATGGCCGCTCGGGTCATGCGCATCATGTGGGCCACGATCACGAGTGTAAGGGTGATTGCCGGCAGCGCCACTTTCCAGAGGTGCTCCCAAAATGGGGTCTGATCGTTCACATTCGACAATGTCGGAAATTTGGGAACCGCATTGAGTGCCCAGGTCAGTGAGATACTGAGCCAATGGGGCAGGGATTGAGCGAAATCGGATGCAATGAACGTGTCGCGCGAGATCACCAGGTAGGCGAGCATATAGGCGACGAAAAACTCCGGGAACGAAATAGTTGTCAGTGTCACGGCATTCACCAGCCGGTCGAACCAGCCGTTGCGGTACAGCGCGGCGAGAATGCCAAGCCCAAGCGCCAGCGGAACCGCTATCAGCGCGGTCACCGCTGCAAGAAACATCGTATTGTAGAGGCGTGGCGCGATGATCTCGGCCACGGTACGCCGATATCCGGTGCGGCTCGCGAACGAAGAGCCGAAGTCGCCGTGAAGCATTTGCGCGACCCAGACGAAATAGCGCTCGACAGGCGGACGATCGATGCCGATTTCCCGCTGAAAGGCGGCGACCGTTTCGGGCGTCGCCGACTGCCCGAGCGTGGCCTTGGCGAAGTCGCCCGGAAGCATCGCGATGGCAGAGAAGATGATGATGGACACGATGAACAAAGTGACCAGGCCGAGGCCAAGGCGCTGCAGAACCGTTCTTGCGACGGGGTTCATGTGAGTGCCGTCTCCCTTTGGGCGGCAGTCCTGCACTCGGAGCAAGCCGACCGGAGCCTCACAACCATCGTGGCCCCGGCCGCCTTTTCATGCCGTGGCGATCCACCAGCGTTCGGCCATTTTCAGTCCATCGTTCTCCCAGTTGGGCGCCACTTCGCCATGTGCGAGCTTTTTGGATTGGGCGCTGACGAAATTGTTGAAGACCAGCACGATGCTGCCGCCATCGTCGTGGGTTAGTTGCTGCATCTCGGCATACATCGCCGCTCGCTTGGCCTCGTCCGTCTCGGCCCGCGCCTTAACAAGCAATTCGTTGAAATGGGGATTTTTCCAGAACGACTCATTCCAGCTGGAGTCCGCGGCGAAGGCTTGCGTGAACATCCAGTCGGCCGTCGCTCGACCGCTCCAATAGGATGCGCACCAGGGTTTCTTGAGCCAGATATTGTCCCAATAAGCGTCCTCGGCCTCCCGCACGACATTGACGTCGATGCCGCATTGGGCTGCCGTCTCGCGAATGAGCGAAGCCGCATCCACCGCGCCTGCAAAAGCGGCATCGGCGACCGAGAGATCCACCTTCAGGTTCTCCATTCCGGCCTTTTTCAGGTAGTGCTTGGCTTTTTCCGGATCGAAGTTGTGTTGCGGTTGCGGATCCTTGGCGAATTTGATCGCTGGCGCGATCGGGTTGTCGTTAGCCACGGTGGCGTGGCCGAGAAAGATCTTGTCGACGATTTCTTGGCGATTGATCGCCCATTTCAATGCCGTTCGCACGTCTGGATTATCAAACGGCGCCATCGCGGCATTCATCGGCAAGGTATAATGTCCGTAGCCGGTGACCTCGACGATTTCCACCTTCGGATTGCGTTTCAACATGCCGAGGGTCTTGAGGTCGGCGCGGCCGATATAGTCCACCTCGCCCGTCGACAAGGCCGCCATGCGAGCGGCAAGATCAGTGATGGCGATGAATTCCACCTCGTCGAGATAGGGCTTGCCGTTTTTGAAGTAGTTTGGATTGCGCTTGAGTTTCGCCGAAACGCCGGGCTGGAAATTCTCAAGGAGGAAAGCGCCGGTGCGAACCCCTGAAGCCCAGTCCGCCTTGCCGTCCTTGGCTGGCATGATGACCAGATGGTAGTCACTCATGATGTAAGGGAAATCGGCGTTGCCGCTCTTGAGCGTGAAGACCACCGTTTCCGGGCCGTCGGCCTTGATCCCGGCGACGGACTCCAACAGCGACTTCGCCGCCGATTTTGTGTCCTTGCCCATGTGATATTGCAATGACGTCACGACGTCATCCGCCGTCACAGTCTTGCCGTTGTGGAAGGTTGCGCCTTTGCGCAGCTTGAAGGCCCAGGTCTTGGCCCCATCCGAAGATTCGAAGCTCTCGGCGAGGTCCGGTTGGACATTGCCTTTGGCGTCGACCTCAGTGAGGCTGTTGGATAGCGAGCCCGAAAACGCGGTTTGTGTGAACGTATCGGGGTAGCCGGCCGGATCGATTGAATCCGTCGTCGCGCCATGAGCCATGCCGAGCTTGGCGAAGCCGCCGTGCATCGGTTCGGCACGCGCCCTGGCGACGAAGAGCGTGTCGGCGGCGGCGACCGTCAGGCCTGCGGCTATCCCAAGATGAATGAAGTCGCGGCGGGAAACTTTGCCGCCACCGACCAGGCTTTGCGCGAGACCAAGCTTGTATTCAGATTCTGACATTTGACTCTCCCATTGCGGAGTTCTCCGCGTTATTTCTTTCAAGCACCTGCGAACAAATCTGCTAGTTGGCTTCGGCCATCTTTCTTCGAATTTTTCCAATCCCAATCGGCTTTTGGGCCAATCAGGCCGTCACATAGATGCTGCCGGCTTCGACGGTGACTGGAAATGTGCGAGCGCGAATGGACGGATCGACCAAGGCTTCACCTGACTTGATGTCGAATTCCCAGCCATGCCAGGCGCATCGAACGATCTCGTTTTCGCGATGATAGATGAATTGCGCTTGTTCAACGGGCGCGGTTGTCCCGCATTGCGGTCCCTCGCAAAGTGGAGCGCCGCGGTGCGGACAGACATTCAGCAGCGCGTGGAATGAATCTCCGATGCGGAAAATCCCGACCGAAAGGCTGCGGATCTTGGCGATAAACGGAGATCCTGTTTCGATCTCGTCGACGCGGCAGATATATGTCTTCTCGGGCATCGTATGCTTCCTCAGGCAGCATTCGCGGCTTGCGCACGGGGGATGCGTTTGTAGACTTCCAACGCATTCAGTCCCATGATCTTGCTCTTCCAGGCAGGAGGGATTTGCAGCGTGTTGGCATCGTCGTAATCCCAGTGCGGATAGTCCGACGCAAACATCAGCGTGTTTTCCCCGTCCATGGCTTCGAGCGTGGACCAGAGATGTTGGATGTTTGCAGGTTGCTCCAGCGGCTGCGTGGAAAAGCGGATGTTGCGCCGGCAATATTCCGATGGCAGCATCTTCAGCCATGGCGTCTCTTTACGCAGCGCTTTGTAGTCGGCATCCAGGCGCCACAGGACCGACGGAACCCAGGCGACACCGCACTCGATGATCACGAAGTAGAGGTCCGGCCACTTCTCGAAGACGCCATGGGCGATCATGCTTGCCACGTGCGACATCGCGGACATGTGCAAAATGGCATGCGTTTCCCAGAAGAATGTCGTGGGCGCAGGCGCAATGGCAGTTGAATTCACGCCGCCATGCCCGCCCAGATGTATGGCGAACGGCAACCCTACTTCAGCGCAAGCTTCGTAGATCGGATGGTAGAACGGGTCTCCATACGGCTTGACGGACCCTTGGGAAGCGAGAACCTGGACCATACGCGGATGACTGCCCAGACGGCGTATCTCGGCGGCAGCGAGCTTCGGATCCTGTGGTGCGATGATGATCGAACCCATGAAACGATCGTCTTTCGGCAGCCATTGGTTGATCTGATAGTCATTGTAGGCGCTGACCAGGGCGCTGGCATAGTAAGGATTGGCGAGGGTCGACGCCTCGATCGGCTCATCGCCGGTGAGGATCGCCACGTCGACTTTGTACTTGTCGAGGTGCTTCTCTTTCATGATGAGATAATTGTCGGCTTCCGTCTTCGGACGGACGTCCTTGCGGGAGAAGTCCTGCGGATGAAACCAGGGGCGATGGCCATGCGGAAATGCGCCGACTGGACCTGTTTTCTCGCCCTCGGTGAACATGTCTTTCCACAAGCCGGAAAGGTATGGCGTCAACACGGTGGCGCTTGACCAGTAATTGTGACAGTCGCAATCAACTATGAACACTTTGTTCCGCTCCGTGGCCCGTCCCGGCGGTGCGCCGGCCGATGATCTGGTGCAGCTTCCCCCTTGAGTATTGTTTGATCAAGCTTATGGTAGGCAGGAACATGATCGAATTTTTCGATCGGGATTTCCATGCAGCTTGATCACATCGAAACCTTTCTCGACATCATCGAATCGAGAAATTTCAATCGCACCGCAGATCGGTTGGGCTTAACCCAATCGACAATCAGCACCCGCATCAAGAACCTGGAGAGCGCAATCGGATCTGAACTGTTCCAACGCGGACGCGCCGGGGCAGAGCCGACTGCCGCAGGGCGCCGGTTCGAAGCCTACGCAAGATCTCTGGTATCCACTTGGTCGCAGGCTCGCCACGATGTCCGGGCCTTCAACCGTTTCGAAGGCACCTTGCGCGTTGCCGCCCAAGTGGGCATGACCCGCTCAGTCCTGCCCGGGTGGGTCGAAACCCTGTGCCAAGCACTTCCGAAGTCCTCAATCCATGTCGAGTCGGATTATTCGAACCAGATGGTCAGCGACCTCAGCATGGGAAACCTGGATATCGCGGTGCTTTATGCCCCCCGCTACTTGCCTGAGATCGCATACGAGCACCTGATGGTCGAGGAATATGTAATGGTTTCGACTGCCGCCAGAAACCTGTCGGACGTCGATCCCGACACCTACATCCGACCAGGCTACACCGTCGTGCTGGAGAAAACGCACGCAGAGATGCTGGCCCAATTGGCGATCTGCCGACTTTCGACCGGATCGGAAGCTCTGGCGGAGATCATGCTCCGGCGAACGGGCGGCACTTGCTACATGCGCAGCGATGATGCGCGCAGGTTTACCGGTGAGCTTCCATCGTTCCTGGTCGAAGGAGCGCCGACCTTGCACCAGCCAGTCCATACGGCGATACTGGCACGCCGCAAACACGAACCGATCATTCGCAAAGGCATCCGTGCTCTCCATCTCGCTGTTATGTCGCTGGAGGTTTAATCGATATTCCCGATCATAACGCTGGAATAATATTGCTGTTCAGCGGGGTAAGAACTGGCATGTTCGCTCGACCTAACGCCGAGCCGCACGATGAATGCATACGCCTCCATCCAAGCCTCAGATGTCGTGCCCACCATGCGTCAGCGGCGATGGGCACAAAAGACGCGAGATATAGTGCTCTGCCGTCGCGTGATAGACGAGACGCACGATGTGAAAACATTTGTTCTCACATCTGCCGCTGGTCGGATGTTCTGCTTCAGCGCGGGCCAGTATGTTCTCGTGCACCTCAGGATCAACGGCGCCACAATAACGCGCGCCTACTCGGTATCGTCACCGCCGACGCGACCGCTTGATCTTCAGATCACCGTGAAGCGAACGCAAGGCGGGCTCACTTCCAACTGGATCCATGACCATTTGACGCCGGGCAGCGAGATCGAGATCGAAGGGCCGCTCGGTTCGTTCAATCTGGATAAATTGCCGTCGGAGAAACCTGTTTTCCTTTCGGGCGGGAGCGGCGTGACTCCGACCATGTCAATGCTGCGTGCGCTTACAGACCGCGCAGACGACAGGGAGATCCGCTTCATTCACAGCGCGAAAACCCCAGGCGACATCATCTTCCGAGCGGAACTGGAAGCACTTGCCGCTCGCTTTCCCAATGTTCAAGTGACTTTGGTTTGCGGCCAGGGAGGTCCCGCTTGGACGGGTTCAACCGGCCGAATTGATGGTCGGATGCTGCTGAGCCTGGTTCCCGATCTTCAAAAGCGCACTGTTTTTGCCTGTGGGCCCGAAGGGTACATGAAGACGGCACGCGCCTGCCTTGATGCAATAGGCTTCCCGCCAGCGCAGTATCACGAGGAGAGTTTCGGAGGCAGCAATGGTTCTCGGTCGGAATTGGGCTTGGCGATTTCGTCTTCGGTCCGTTTTGTCCGCTCGGGTGTGGAGCATCGCTGCGCGCCCGGAGAGACCCTGCTGGACGCGGCGCGGAACTGTGGCATCTACATCCCAACCGCCTGCCAGCAGGGCGTTTGCGGAACGTGCCGAATAGCCAAACTATCCGGCGAGGTTACCATGGACGATTTAGGCGGACTGAATGCTAAAGAGAAATCTGCCGGCTATGTCCTGGCATGTTGCAGCCGCCCGCGAGGGACGGTTTTGCTCGACGCTTAGCTCGGCGTTGTTGACTGTTGGAAGATTCCGTCGGCGCACGCATCGGCGTCAGGGTCTAACCCAACGGCTCGACGCTCGAAGCTGTCAGTCCGTTATCGGCCCCCAAATGAGACGTTGGAAGCATTGAGGGCAGGGGACAGTTCGTGGCGCAAACGAGATAGCAGCTCCGAGTAGTCATCGCTGTTCGCGAAACGGTCGATTTCTGGACATCGCAATGTCGGGTATGGACTAACGCGCTATCTCGGCTCGAGGACCAATTCGTATTGGGGAAGATGCGCACGACATAGGTGCGCCGGCGGATTTCCTCGTTGAGCCGCTCCAGCATGTTGGTGGA
>NZ_AYVK01000078.1:0-9686 GCF_000503155.1 Mesorhizobium sp. LSJC285A00 | reverse complement strand
CTCGCGCAACGGCTGCGGTAAGCGACGGCCACTGGTACCGTTGATTATAGTAAGCACGCGTGGGGTTCCCATCGAGGATATCATCAGGGATAGCGTGCGGAGGAAAGTCAGGACCAGCCTCTATGAGCAGGACGTGACTGCCATTGGCCGATAACCTGTTTGCCATGACGCAGCCCGATGAGCCGCCGCCTACAATTATATAGTCGAAAAGCAACGGCCCCTCCTATCTTGCGAGAGCAAATTAGCAAAAATCTACAGTGAATATCTGCAAAGAGAGCCCTTCCTGGCAGGGAAGCTGCAATCTTCTGTGGTGTCCGCAGAATGTGCTCTTCCGTGTCGTAGAGATGCCAATTCCCTTGGCTCGCACTGAAGGAGCCTGTAACCGTGGAACCAGCCACAGGGGCCCGAGGGCGAGTTTTATCCGAACAACGACCTCGTTTCTTTCGGGAGCGGTTGCACGAACTCGCACCCGCTGCCGTGCACGCAGGCACGACGCATGCATCGCGCATCGTCACCCGAACAGCACGGAGAAGCATTCCGTGATTATCTCGAAATCTTGCAGTCCCAGCTCGATGGGATGACGCCTATCTCACCGCTACGGCTGAACAAGATTGCTTAACGTGAATGGCTGAGAAAGCACCTGATCGCGCGTGGCGGTGCGGCTCTGGGCCCTGCTCCCTTCACCGGATGATGGCTGTGAGATCCGGATGCCGATATTTCTTGTCTGGACGTAGCCATCAAGTGCTTCCTGTCCCTTTTCCCGGCCGTAGCCAGACTGCTTCACTCCGCCGAATGGTGTTTCTACGCCGCCGACGTACCACCCATTCACGTAAACCTGGCCAGCCCAAAGGCGATCGGCGCACCAAAGAGCACGGTCGATATCCCGCGTGAACACGCCAGCTGCCAACCCTTGATCGGTATCGTTGGCTAATTCGATCCCCGTGGATGGGTCATCGAAAACGGTTACCGAAAGAACGGGACCGAATACTTCTTTCTGGAAGAGATTACTGTCTCGCGTGACATCTGCAAAAACCGTAGCGGCCATGAAATAGCCGCTCCGATCCGAAAGTGCGGCCCCACCGGTTACCACCCGTGCCCCCTCCAAAGCGGCAATCTCACAAGCTTCCGTGACCCCCTTGCGCTGCTTCTGGGAGATCATGGGTGTGATGTCACAATTTTCCCGCCCTGGGCCAACGGTTAGTCCTTCGACGCAAACTTTCACTTTCTCCAATAATTCGTCTGCGATGGATCGTTGGACGAGCAGTCTTGTTAAGTTGTTGCAATTCTGACCTGCATTCAGATAGGTTCCGACGCGCACAGCGTCTACGACAGCATCTAGATCTGCGTCGGAATACACCACTGCCGCTGACTTGCCGCCCAGTTCCATGATACAGGGGACGATGCGTTCCGACGCGGCCTTAAGCACCGTTCGCCCGGTTGCCGTGGATCCCGTGAACACGATGTGATGAACATCGGGATGCTCGATCAGCGCTTGGCCAGCGGTCTGCCCGTAACCGGTGATTATGTTGACGGCTCCGGCAGGCAATCCTGCGGTTTCGCAGGCGCGCGCAAACTCCACCCCAGACAGGGGAGCCAATTCCGGAGACTTCACAACGACTGAGTTGCCGGTGGCAATGGCGCAAGCAAGCGAACGAGCCGTTAGTTCAAGAGGGCCATTCCAGGGCACGATCTGGGCCGAGACACCGAAGGGGCTCCTGACCGTGTAGTCGACAAACTCGGCTCCGCGAGGGATCGATCGGCCTTCAAGCTTATCGGCCAGACCGGCATAGTAGCGCAGGTAGCGTATAGCGGTGCGAACCTCACCCTGGGCAAGATCCAACGCCTTGCCCGTCTCGATGCAGTTAATGGTCGCGATCTCCTCGCTCCGCGCCTCGAGCGCATCTGCCACACGAAAGAGCATTCGTCCCCGGTCGTAGGGATGCATGTCTATCAGAACGCGGTCACGAAAAACTCGATTGGCGGCGGCAACGGCCAGATGAACGTCTTCAGGTCCCGCCTCCGCAACGACCGCAATGGTCTCCCCAGTTGAGGGGTCGTCAACCTCGATCCGTCCGCCGGATGAAGAATCTCTCCACTCTCCGTCGATATAATTCTTGCTTATTTCTGCGCCAGCCATCGAAATTCTCCAAACTTACATCATCCACGCAGAAGTACTGACGTGCGACACAGTCCGTATGGTTTCGCGATGCAAAAGCGGAAACGCATTCGACTGCCTGAGCATCGAACGACCTGCGAAGACAAATGCAAACCGATCGGTGCTGCTTTTGTCGTATGCCGCTTCTGTCAGCGACTTGCCGCCGTGCCGTCCTGCACCGCTCGTACGCAGTCGCGGATGATTGACAAGCCCCGACGCAGATCAGCCTCGGCTATGGTGAGGGCCGGCATGAACTTTAGTACTTCACCGTATGAGCCAGCGGTTTCTAGGATCAGACGGCGAGCGAAGGCCTCCTTCGAAACGCGCGTCGGCAATGAGTGATCCTTTGGTGAAACGAGTCCAAACATCAGGCCACGGCCCCTTACGCTCAGCCCGAGAGCTGGGTGATCGGCGGCAATAGATGCAAGCTCGGTAGCCAGGATCTCAGATTTCCGCGCAATGTCATCCTCAAACTTTGAATCGGACCAGTAAGTTTCAAGTGCCGCGCGAGCAGTCACGAAAGCCAAATTGTTCCCCCGGAATGTCCCGGTATGCGCTGCGGGCTTCCAAACATCCAGATCGGGCTTGATTAGAACAAGAGCCATCGGCGTTCCGTATGCCGACAACGACTTGGACAGGGTAACGATGTCTGGCACGATGCCAGATGGTTCGAAACTGAAGAATTTCCCCGTGCGTCCGACACCCGCCTGGATGTCATCAAGGATCAGTAAGATCCCGTGCCGCGAAGTTAACTCACGCAACAGCTGCAACCATTTAACACTGGCGGCATTGATACCGCCTTCACCTTGAACTGCCTCGAGGATCACCGCGGCAGGGGTATCAAAACCGCTCGCCGGATCCGTGAGAAGCTTCTCGAGGTAGGCGATCGTGTCAAACGCGTCCCCTAGGTAACCTTCGTATGGCAACGATGTCACATGAGCGAGGGGGAACCCTGCGGCTGCCCTCATCTCTTTATTCCCGGTCGCCGCCAACGATCCCGCGCTGACCCCGTGATAGGACCCCGTAAACGAGACGATATTTGACCGACCCGTGACCAGGCGAGCCAGCTTCAGCGCTGCTTCCACGGCATTGGCGCCTGTAGGACCAGTGAACTGCAGCTTGTACGTCAGACCACGGGGCTTCAGGATATAGCGCTCGAAAGCTTCAATAAATCCCTTCTTGGCTGTTGTAGCCAGGTCAAGGCTGTGCACGATGCCATCGCGCTCAATATAGTCTAACAACGCCTGCTTGAAGGCTGGGTTGTTATGGCCATAGTTGAGCGCACCCGCCCCACCGAAGAAGTCTAGGTATTCCTGACCGTCTGCCGCTGTTAGTGTTGTGCCAACTCCCCGGTCGAATAGGACCGGAAACGAGCGCACGTAGCTACGCACCTCCGACTCCAAGCGGTCGAAGAGTGCGAGGCTCACATCTTTGGCGATCTGGTTCATAAAGGCGGACTCCTTCGGAGTTGGGGCAGCCTGTAAGGCTTAAGTGGCCGGTTCAAACGTGAAGAGGACGGCCAGTGCCGTTTCTTGAAACATAGCTCGTCCCGCAGCCCGGATTGAGCGAAATATCGACCCGTGACCGCAGGAAATCAGCGTTCTGTAGCCGCTTGCGCAGATTTCGAACCAGTGGGGTTGTGCCGAGTTGACCCAGCTACCAGACAGACGGGATGGCTTACTGAAAACTTCTGCGAGGGAGCCAAGCGCGACGCCCTCCGAGATGATGATCCTGCTGAGCAGCTCCGGACGGTCGGTCTCGGAGAGCTTGTTCAGGAGGAACCTAGAGCACGTCCTGTGATCAAGTGAATCGATTGTGATGCGACATCTGCGTGTCGTGCTGATTCAACATCCACCTCGATAGAGGTGGACGATGGGAAGAGTATTGAGCGGGATGTCGGTCGCGGGTCATGGAAGGCTTCGGACAAGGGCATGTCGGCGCGGCAACGGCGGCGCCGATCGACGTGGGAGTGTCGAGCGATCCGCTGGATTGCGCGGGCGAAGATCGGCAACTGGCGCCACGCCCGCAGTGCCGCCGCCGCGCCTCCAGCCTCGATGAGCATTAAGCATCAAGCCTCTTCACGGTCGGCTGATCGAGGAGCCAAACACAGCACGCTGAAGATGGTTGGGCGGCTCGAAACTAGCTGCCGAAGTTATCCGCTTACGATTGGGAACACCCAACGAACGAGGTTCGAACGCGCATGCCTGATCATTTGGTGAACTTGCCGGATCGTGCCCGACGATTATCTCCGACAGAGCAGGTTTCACACCGTTCTTCACGTCTCACTCGGTGAACCGCGTTTGCCATGGCCATTGATGATTAACTCCCCGATCTCCTTTCCGTCAATCCGGAGGCCATCTCAGCCCATCATTTCGGAACGGTGAGAACGGGGGCTTGCCTGGAAAACGACGGTTCGTTCCAATTGATGAAGGTGCGATAGTGATATGCGCGTGGATAGCGCGGGCCAATACTTGGCTTTCCACATCGCGGCCGATGGAAACGTAGTCCTCAGTGCTCCGCGCATGGGTGATACGGGCAACGTCTTGTTCGATGATCGGACCCTCGTCGAGGTCAGCGGTAACGTAATGCGCCGTAGCCCCGATCAGCTCACGCCGCGCTCGAAAGCCTGTTTGTAGGGTTCGCGCCCTTGAAGGACGGCAGGAATGATGATGACTGTTGATGATCCGGCGGGACATCTTCTGGCAGGGCGCATCGGAGAGTATCTGCATGTATCGGGCGAGCACGACGAGTTCTGTCCCCGTCTCCTCGACGACGTGCATCAGCTGGGCCTCGGCCTTCGGCTTGTTTTCCTTCGTGACTTTGCTGTGGTGGAAAGGAATATCGTGGTTCACGACCACCTTCTGATAGGTCATGTGGTTGGAGACGACGCCGACGATATCGATCGGCAGCGCACCGATCTGCCAACGGCAGAGGAGATCGTTCAGACAGTGTCCGAAGTTCGAAACCATCAACAAACCCTTCATGCGATGCGTACCGTCATGCATATTCCATGACATACAGAACTCGTCCGCAATCGGGTGGAAACCCACTTCAATTGCCTTCCGTTCGGCTCCCTCCTCGCTGATAAAGGAGACGCGCATGAAGAACTTACCGGTATGAAGGTCATCGAACTGCGAGCTGTCGACAATGTTGCAGCCTTGAGCTGAGAGGAGGCTCGAGATCGCAGCAACGATTCCCCGTGCAGACCGTCAGAACGCATTTCTTCATAGATTGTTTTCCATTGGTGCCGACGATCGAATTTGGGAGATCACAGCGCCCTTTTTAGTTCCGGCAGAATGAGGAAAAGGTCGCCGACGAGGCCATAGTCGGCGACCTGGAAGATCGGCGCTTCCTCGTCCTTGTTGATGGCGACGATCACCTTCGAATCCTTCATGCCGGCAAGGTGCTGGATGGCACCGGAGATGCCGACGGCGATGTAGAGGTCGGGTGCGACCACCTTGCCGGTCTGACCGACCTGCCAGTCGTTCGGCGCGTAGCCGGCATCGACGGCGGCACGGGAGGCACCGACGGCGGCGCCGAGCTTGTCTGCGACCGGCAGGATGACCTCCTGGAGCTTCTCGGAGGAGCCCAGCGCACGGCCACCCGAGATGATGATCTTGGCCGAGGTCAGCTCTGGACGGTCGGTCTCGGAGAGCTTGTTCTCGACAAAGCTCGCGAGGTCGGGATTGGCCGCCGCCTGAACCGTCTCGACCGGCGCGGAACCACCCTCGGGTGCGGCCTGGAAGGAAGCGGTGCGCACCGTGATGACCTTCTTGGCGTCACTCGACTGCACCGTCCGGATGGCGTTGCCGGCATAGATCGGCCGCTTGAAGGTGTCGGGCGACACGACTTCGATGATTTCCGATATCTGGGCGACATCGAGCAGCGCCGCCACGCGCGGCGACGTTCTTACCCGACGAGGTCGCCGGCGCGATGATCGTCTCGTATGGCTCAGCAAGTGAAACGACGAGTGCCGCCAGCGGTTCGGCGAGACGCTCGGTCAGTTCGTCAGCGTCGGCGAGCAGCACCTTGGTGACGCCCTTGAGCTTGGCGGCTGCGTCCGCTGCCGGCTTGGCACCTTTGCCGGCAACCAGCATATGCACGTCCGAGCCGATCTGCAGTGCCGCCGAAAGCGCCTTGGCGGTCTGGTCGGAAAGCGTCGCATTGTCGTGTTCGGCAATCAGAAGAATTGTCATCTTTTTTGTCCCTTCCAGCCTTACAACACGCCGGCTTCGTTCTTCAGCTTGTCGACTAGTTCGGCGACGCTCTTGACCTTCACGCCCGCCTTGCGGCCACCCGGTTCCTCGGTCTTGACCACCTTCAGCCGCGGCTTGACGTCGGCGCCGTAGTCGGCCGGACTCTTTTCGTCGAGCGGCTTCTTCTTGGCCTTCATGATGTTGGGCAGCGAGGCATAGCGCGGCTGGTTGAGGCGAAGATCCGCGGTGACAATCGCCGGCATGTTCAGCTCCACCGTCTGCAGGCCGCCATCGACTTCTCGAGTCACCTTGGCCTTGTCGCCATCAATAACGACCTTGGAAGCAAAAGTGCCTTGCGCCCAGACCAGAAGCGCGGCCAGGATCTGGCCGGTCTGGTTCGAATCGTCGTCGATCGCCTGCTTGCCGAGAATGACGAGACCGGGCTTTTCCGCCTCGACCACGCCCTTCAGCACCTTGGCAACGCCCAGCGGCTCGGTCTGCTCGTCGGTCTTGGCCAGGATGGCACGGTCGGCACCCATGGCGAGCGCGGTGCGCAAGGTCTCCTGCGCCTGCTGCGGCCCGATCGAGACAACGATGATCTCTTCCGCCTTGCCGGACTCCTTCAGCCGGATCGCCTCTTCGACCGCGATCTCGTCGAATGGGTTCATCGCCATCTTGACGTTGGCGAGTTCCACCGCCGAACCGTCAGTTCACACGAACCTTCACATTCGCATCCACAACCCGCTTCACTGCGACAAGTACCTTCATTCAACTCTCGTTTCTTGTGCTGTCTTGCAACATCCGATTACGGAAACTATCGCCACGCCCAATGTAGATTGCCCGCCAAACCGTCAGCTACCATGCCAGGTAGTGCGGGGTGTTTCGCTCTAGGATCGCGACGTCTTTTTTGCCGTTACTCTGCGAGATGAAACGCAAACGCTTGTTCCCGCGATCCTCCAGAACGACTCTGGTGAGTGAGAGTTGGTAGTTCATGAGGACGTGCGCGCCGCTCTCAACTGCGCTGAGCGGATCCATTTTGAAGTCACGAATGCGCATTTCGTTACATGAGGTTTCCACCCATGGCGGTCAATGGCCAACCCCAATGGCGCCGTTAGCGTGCGATCAAACGAGACAGAACCTCAACCATTCAGGCCGCGCGGCAAATGGGAGCGCAACGGTGTCTGCACCGGCGCGAGGCCCAAGTCCGAAGCTCCAGATACTCGATCCGAGTGTGGCCTGCCGCAGCAATCGGCTGAGTGTTCGTCCACGTCTGTTGACGACGCCTCGCGCGTCGCTTTCGTGCCGGTCTGCCAGATGAGCGTAAGACGAGGGCCGTTACCTTCCAGGAGGCGGCAGTCGCCTACTAACCGGTCACAAGCATATGGGCACGGAACTCAGATCGTGCGCATGTCTTAGCAGGATTGGGCATACCGGGAATACCGGGTATCGTTTCTCCAGTCGGACGGAGAGATTGCATAGTACATTAAAGCAAGGCCGACGGACCGATACCTCGCGACGGTACCTTTCGGGAGCCATATCGATTCGCCACTTGCCAGAGGATATGCATGACCATCCACTGTCACCTCGAGCAGTTGCCCCGGATCAATGCATATCACCATCTCGTCATACCACAGCGTCCACTCGAAGTCAGAATCTCGAAGATATGTGATGCCGGAGGCTAGAGCTGCGCTGTCTTTCTCGTTGACAAACTCATGCCACGACGTACCCCTGTCGTTGTACTTTTGCTCGACGTCGGCAGGCTTAAAAAGTTTGACGTGTGGCACGTTGTTCTCCTTAGTATTTCGGGCGAATGGTGGGGTCTTTGCGCATGCTTAAATCGGCACCATATCAGGCCCTCACGGGCTGTTTTCTGCAAACCTATTCCGCCGATGCAGAAAACCGCGTCTTCCTGCAACTTTATATGGTGCTCTTGGCCGCGGTCGAAATTTTGAGGCGCAGCTTATGGGGAGACGTCAAAGTCTCCCGGGCGGTCGGCTGCGATTCTGATTGAAAAGCCCGCCAGGGATGTGGGCTGCCTCCTGATTTTTGAACCGTTCTGAGCTGGACCACGAGAGACCTCCGACCGCCGTCCCTTCTTAGCCTTGCGCAAGATGAAGGCGATCTGCACATCGTAAACTTGGACCTCTTCACGGTGCCGCGAAGCGCTCCCACGCTGCCCGCAATGAGGCGCTCCGCGTTGTCTATGCGAAAGGCGGTCAGTCACGGTGGGGGTGTCCCACACTCTCCAGCCCCCTCGGGCAGGATCGTGCGGCGAATACCTGGTTCCAGCGGCGCAGTCGCGACATAAAAAGGGGAGGACCACTTGCTCGCCGCGCAGCTCGGGGCGGATGCGCGCCGTTTAGGTGTCGGTCGAATAACCGCCCACTTGGCCCGGACGCTGCCTCCTTGGACGGCGAGTCGCCAGACGCAGCTCCCCGCGCACGATGTGCTCGACCGGGCTCGCCGTGAAGACGGTCTCAACACTGCCGCCGAGAGAAAAAGTGGCGAGTTCCCTTGACGCACTTCCAGCGAATGCCGTTTAAAGCATTGCTGCATCATACGTGCCATCAGTGTGTGATCATGGCCGCCCAAGCTTTGCACAAACAGCTCTCTTTGGGGCCCATACGCTTTCAAGCTCGGCTAAAGGTTTGGCCTGAATCGGGATCAACTTCCATCAGCTCCCTGTAAGGCGGAACCTTCCTTCTAAGTTCATCCGGCGGCTTTCGATTTGAGCTACCCGCTCGCGCGCTAACGACGGCAGCTACGGTGCGCCAAGCATACCGACAAAATAATGACGAGCGGGTGAGTATCATGCTAGATCCTTTGTGACTGTTATTCTGCCGCGCATCGGCTGCCAGTCAGCTAAATGCGGTTAAAATACCGTTATCCGGCACTTCTAGTCTCAAGGGCGATAACGGCGGAACATTTTATAAGGGCCATTATTTATAACATTGCGAGCGCCGGTCTGGACAACGAAAGGGTAAAAGCCGAGAGACGCCAGCGCAAAGTTCAGAAAGGAACGCTGCGGACATGTCGAGGCGGAGTGAGACAGGTTGACGGCCCGCCCGCTAACCGTGCGCAGACGCCCGGCAGGAGCCTTGAGCTCGCTGCCGGGCCGGCGCGCCTTGGGAGGAGGCGTAGTTGCGAACCCTTTGCAGCTGAGAGACCGTTTTGAAAATCGGCTTGCCGGGGGTTTCGTCTGAGGCTGGGTTATGATTCAAGCTTTAGATGTGGACAAAGCAGAGCCGTGGCCGGATGGCCCAGATCGCCAAGAAGACCAAGCGCTACCCGTCTGATTTGACGGACGAGGAGTGGGAGCAGTTCGCACCGCTGAT
>NZ_AYVK01000077.1:0-17989 GCF_000503155.1 Mesorhizobium sp. LSJC285A00 | reverse complement strand
AGGCGGTGCTGATCGCGGTCGGTATCGACTGGGACGGAAGGCGCCAGATCCTGGCCGTGGAGATGGCCAATCGCGAGAGCTCGTCGGCCTCAAGGCGCGCGGCCTCAAGGGCGTCGAGTTGGTTGTGTCCGACGATCACGCCGGCCTGGTGGCAGCGACCGGCGAGGTGATCCCCGAAGCCGCCTGGCAACGCTGCTACGTGCACTTCCTCAGGAACGCGCTCGATCATCTGCCGAGGAAGCACGGCGACGACTGCCTGCAGGAATTGCGCTGGCTCTACGACCGGCGCGATCTCGCAGAGGCCAGGGCTGATCTTGCCGCATGGCTTGCCAAATGGTCGGCACGCTATCCGCGCCTGACAGGCTGGGCCGAGGATGCCATCGAACAAACCCTGACCTTCTTCAGGCTGCCGAGACAGCACCACAAGCATCTCAAATCCACCAACATGCTGGAGCGGCTCAACGAGGAAATCCGCCGGCGCACCTATGTCGTGCGCATCTTCCCCAATACCGAAAGCTGCCTGCGCCTGGTCAGGGCGTTGGCCGTCGAGACCAATGAAAACTGGATGGAGGCCAACCGATACATCAACATGGACGACCTGCGCGAGCACAAGAAGCTCGCTCTGCGCCAAGCCGCATGACCAGCATCATGGCTGCCCCATTTTGCAGAACTTGACGCACACAACCAAAGCCGACGATGTGGGTAATCGAAAGCTTTGGCGGAGGCGTACGGACGCGCCGTTTGCCGGCCAGAGAGCTTCAGCGAGCTCGCGATGTGGCGCTCCGGCGAGTGCTCGGGCGAGCGATCGGTCGAGGGCACGAAACGAAGGTCAGACGGGAGCCGCGTTTTTCCGGCGACCCAGACTAAGAGCATTGAGGCACTCGAGCGCGCCCTCAGCGATACTTCCAGAGTCCTGGCCGACTGGCTGGCGCCCAAGTACCCGTTCTGGTTCTACATCTTCAAGCCAAAGACAGGGATCATCGACCTGAGCATTCAGCGTTGGACCAGCGCCTTCGGATCGTCGCTAGGCGAACCCGTGGGCATCGACGGAATCCCGGAAAGCTTCTGCTTCGATCAGTTGCCCGAGGACTTGGCGCATTGCGACGGCGGGAATTGCAATCTCGCTATTCCCGGGGTTGGAAGGCCTCCGCAGCGGCAAGCGCCAAGCTGGCGGGCACCCAAAATGATTCAGATGATGCGATGGCCGCTGCCCAATGGTGTGTCTGTGCCGTAAATGGCGACTGCCGAGATAGCGAGGCTTGTGCGCGCCCGCCACCGGCATCAGCGCGTCGGCGGCAGATGCGCGATCTGCGCGCCGAGCTCATAGTAGCCCTCTCTGATGGCCCTGAAGGGGGCGTTCTGCGCCGGGGATACGGGCAGGAACATCCCATCGAGCGGCAGCTCCCCGCTGATATGGCGGGCGAGCTCGCGACCGAACACCGTACCCGGCGCGACACCTCGTCCGTTGAAGCCCGTCAGCGCGACCATGTTTTCCGCTGGGATATGAAGGCGGGGCAGATGGTCGTTGGTCATGCCTATCCAACCGTACCACTCATGCTCCAGCTCGACCTCACCGATCTGCGGAAAGAGCGCCCGGATACGGCGCCGCGCCCAGTTGCGATGGATGGCGGTTCCGGTACCGCGGAGCGCGCCGACGCTGCCGAGGATGAGGCGGCCGGCATTGTCTGTGCGAAATGCGGTCAGCACGGCGCGGGTGTCCCACGCGCCGTGCCCCTCGGGCAGGATCGTGCGGCGAATGCTGGGGCTCAGCGGCGCAGTCGCGACATGGAAGACGGGCAGCACCACTTGCTCGCCGCGCAGCTCTGGAAGGATGCGCGACGTGTAGGTGTCGGTCGAAAGAACCGCCCACTTGGCCCGGACGCTTCCTCCTTGCGTGGCGAGCCGCCAGATGCCGTCCTCGCCTGCGATGTGCTCGACCGGGCTCGCCGTGCAGACGGTCGCCCCAGCGGAAATAGCCGCGCCAGCGAGGCCGCGCACATAGGCGAGCGGCTGGATTGTCCCTGCACGAAGGTCGAGGAGACCTGCGGCGAAGGCCGAGGTGCCTGTCTTGGCACGTGTCTCGCCGGCATCGAGGATGTGCACCGGAGCGTCGAGCGCCTGCCACTGCCGGCCTCGCTCTGTGATTTCGGCGACGCCCTTCTTATCGGCTCCGCAGTGGATCGTGCCGACCCGCTTCAACTCGCACGGCAAGTTGTGGTTGTCGACGATCTCGAAGACGGTGCGTGGGGAATTGCGCAGCAAATCAAGCAACCGACCGCCATAGATAGGACCAAGCGTCTCCTTGAGCGCCGAGGGCATCACCCAGAGGCCCGCATTCACCAACCCGGTGCTCCGCCCGGCAGCGCCAAAACCAATCTCGGCTGCCTCGATCACGACAGCGTTCAGGCCCCGTTCGGCAAGGTGCAGCGCAGTGGACAACCCGGTGTAGCCGGCACCGACGATCGCGACGTCGGCCACGAGGTCGCCTGCCAGCTTCTCCGTTTCAGGCGGCGGCGGAGCTGTGCGCTCCCAAAGTCCATGCGACCGTCGATCGTTCAGCATTCTCTTCGCTCCCACCCTCATCTTCAAAGTCGCCTGCCCCAGGAGCAACGCGCAACGGGCTCTCGACGGTTGGCCATTTCACGGCCCAAAGGGCCAGTACCTATTTTGCAAGCCGTTTACAAAACGGCGGTACCGATCTGATGTGGGATCGACGAACACTTGGCGGGCGTACCTTCTGTACTCATGGGCGGTCGTGATGCCAGCAATATCATACGTCGCACGCAGCCGGATACATTGCGGATCAGCGCATAGAGATTGTCTGTACCGACGCGGGTTGCCTCAATTCCCGCCGCGGCAAGATACTCGTACTGAGTTGGATCAGGCGACAGGACAATTGGATGAAGCCCAAGACGCTGGGCCGCTTGATAGCGGCATCAGTACTTATGCCTTCACCCAGGATGAGCGCTCTCTTTGCATAGTGACCTCCGCTTGCGCTTCGCGTAAATCGGCATCAGCCGCTTTCAGGTGCCTGACCTCCGACCTCGGGTTGAACGTAGCATCTTCCGGGATTTGCGGTTGCGAACATTCTGTGAATTTTTTTGAACTGCCCATTCGGGTCCTCCGACGATGCGTGGGTGGGGTCGATTGCATGGCCTGGAGTAGTAGCCATGGTGTCCTCGCCAGGACGGCGGCGAACCACCTTGCTACGCAGCCCTTGGCGTGTGCATGAGCCGCCAGGCTGGCGCAAGGGGTTTTCCTCCGTCCCTGGTCGTCATCCATCTTTGACCAGCAAGCGGACGATTCTCTGGCGGTCGCTGATTTCCAAAGTCTCTGCCGATTGGCCCAGTCGCAGGAGGAAATCAGTCAATGTCTATCGCAGGAATGACCTGCGGTCGGCGGCCTGATCGCGGATCGCCTGCAACTCGGCTCGCAGTCCCTGTTTGCGGCCCGCGCGAAGCCGTGAAGGCGCGTCTTTATCTGGCCTCGTCGGGGCGCGTCGCGATGGCTGCCGAAAAGACTTCTTACCCCTTTTTTTGGTGCAGAAGTAATTCTGTCGCTTGCGTGAGGAGGGCCTATGCGAGCATAAGCAACAGCCTCGTTATGGCGGCGCGCGAGGCTGAGGTCGGGAAGCAAGTCCGACGGGCGGCGTGATCGATAGCCAATCGGTCAAGACCACGGAAAGCGGTGGAATCCGGCTGGACGCGGGAAAGAAGATCAACGGGCGCAAAAATCACATCGTTGTCGACACCATCGGCCTGATGGTCGGTCTCGTCGTCCACGCCGCCGATATCCAGAACCGGGACGGCGCACCGGCTGCAGCGGCGACGCTGGGAGGCGTGCCCCTTTGCGATCAACCTGTTATTCTTGCTGATTCTCGACCGCTCGCCAACTACTGACGTGCGGTGTGGATTCCTGCGTTACGAGGAGGCACTCTCCTGAAGTAACCTATTACACCTGCTACCCCTGTCGGGGCATACAGATGGAAGCGAGGATTGTCTTTGTTATTCAGCTACATCGTTATAGGTGGTGGCTCATCTGGATGCGTCATGGCGAACAGGTTATCGGCCAATGGCAGTCACGTCCTGCTCATAGAGGCTGGTCCTGACTTTCCCCCGCACGCTATTCCTGATGATATACTCCATGGGAACCCCACGCGTGCTTACTATAATCAACGGTACCAGTGGCCGTCGCTTACCGCAGCCGTTGCGCGAGATAGCGAGCAACGTGTTCACTATGAGCAAGCACGTGTCATCGGAGGAGGCTCCAGCATCAATGCTCAGGTCGCCAACCGGGGCGGCCCTGCCGATTATGATGAGTGGGCGTCCACCGGGGCAACGGGTTGGGGTTGGGAAGGCGTCCTCCCACATTTCCGCCGGCTTGAATGCGATATGGATTTTCGCGATCGCTTCCACGGCAATAGCGGGCCGCTGCCGATTATGATGAGTGGGCGTCCACCGGGGCAACGGGTTGGGGTTGGGAAGGCGTCCTCCCATATTTCCGCCGGCTTGAATGCGATATGGATTTTCGCGATCGCTTCCACGGCAATAGCGGGCCGCTGCCGATTAGCCGTGCCGATAAGGGAGAGTGGTCAGGATTCGTCAACGCGGTGTCGTCGGCTTTCGAAGATGAAAATATACCCTTCCGGCCAGACTTCAACGGTGAGTTCCGCGACGGCCACTCAGTTGTTCCCCTCACAAACCTCAACCGTCGCCGCGTATCGGCTGCGATGGCCTATTTGCCAGAGAGTGTACGGGGTCGACCCAACCTAAAAATATTGTCTGGGACGACGGTCCTGAAGCTAATCTGCTCGGGTCGCCAGGTGACGGGCGTTGATACGGGTAGCAAAACTGGACAAACATCCTACAGCGCTAAAACGGTGATCCTATGTGCCGGCGCGATACATTCCCCAGCGATTCTGCTGCGGTCTGGGATCGGCTCGGGTAAAGCTTTATCAGAGCTCGGAATTCAAGTTGTCGTAGACCTTGAAGGGGTCGGAAAAAATCTTCAGGAGCACGCCGGGGTCGCCATATCGGCATACTTGAAACCGAAGGATAGGATGCTGCCGACCGCGACAGGATATATCCAGATGCATGCTCGATATTCTTCCGGTCACGACGGTTGCCCTCCCACCGATATGGCCGTCTCGGTTCTGGCAAAGTCTGCTTGGCATCCCGTTGGCAAACGTCTAGGGACGCTCAATTTTTGGGTTAATCGCGTCTACTCGACAGGAACTGTCTCGCTCGTAAGTCCTTCTCATCTGGCTGAGCCAGAGGTGAACTTTGACATGTTGAGCGACGAACGCGACGCGGAGCGGTTGAAAAGCGCGTTTCGATTCATTGCGAGGCTGATCNTCTGCTTGGCATCCCGTTGGCAAACGTCTAGGGACGCTCAATTTTTGGGTTAATCGCGTCTACTCGACAGGACTTGTTTCGCTCGTAAGTCCCTCTCATCTCGCTGAGCCAGAGGTTAACTTTGACATGTTGAGCGACGAACGCGACGCGGAGCGGTTGAAAAGCGCGTTTCGATTCATTGCGAGGCTGATCAATCATAAGGCTCTTGTGAACACTGCGCTCGACCCTTTTCCCTCTACGTGGACGGGACGAGCAAAGCGAATAGGTAAGTACAATCGTTTGAACTACGGTCTGACTTCCTTTCTCGCAGCGCTTATGGACAGTTCCGCGTCACTTCGTCGAGGCCTTATCAGATTCGCAATCACAGATGGCCGCAGCATCTCAGACCTTCTAACCAATGACGAGCNCTTCGTCGAGGCCTTATCAGATTCGCAATCACAGATGGCCGCAGCATCTCAGACCTTCTAACCAATGACGAGCTCCTCGATCGCTTTGTAAGACAAAATGTTTTCGGGAACTTTCATCCAACGTCAACGTGCAGAATGGGATCTGCTCAGGATCCCACCAGCGTGACGGATCCGTCAGGCCGGGTTCATGGAATTTCGGGTTTAAGAGTAGCCGATGCGTCGGTGATGCCATTCTGCCCGCGAGCAAATACGAACATCCCTACGATTATGGTGGCCGAGAAGATGTCTGATGCCTTAATGCATGACCGGGAGCAGCAATAGAAGTGTCGGTTGTCGGGCAAAGATGGCCGGATTGCGCTGCTAGTTCGCGCAAAATATGACAACAACCCGTGGTGATCAGCGGCCCGCTCGTTTAAGGAGCATCTCGCATTCCGCGAATAACAACCGCCAACGGGAGAGGGGCATCAAATGCCTAGAGTTATCCGAAAGGTTCTTGTTACTGCTGCCAGCAAAGGTTTGGGTTTCGCAATTGCAAGAAGACTAGCAGAAGACGGGGCACATGTGGTTATTTGTGGCCGAAATCGACGTGAATTGGATGAAGCTGTTGATGCCCTGCGGGAAACGTCAACATGCGAAGTTGCTCATGGTGTCGTGGCCGATCTAGCAAAACGATCCGACGTTGACATATTGTTTAATCGTACACTCGACCTCTTGGGAAGTGTTGATTGCCTTGTCGTGAATTCTGGCCACGCGCCATACGGAACTATCGAGACTTTTAGTGACAAAGAATGGGACGAGTCATACGAGATGTTGCTACTGAGTGCAGTGCGGTTGTCGCGAGCCGCAGCCAAAGTGATGAAAGCGTCGGATCGTGGTGGGGATATCATCTATGTCACGTCGGCGGGTATTCACGAAGCAACCGACCACCGGGTTGCGTCAAACGTCATGCGCGCAGGGATAGCAGTAGTGGCCAAGCACCTTGCTGATACTCTTGCGGACAGTGGCGTTCGCGTGAATGTTGTAGCGCCAGGCTATTTTGACACCGGCAGGGTGCGCAAGAGAATTGAGGACCTGATGGTCGAGGAGGGACTTGACCGACAGTCCGCAACTAAACGGGTTGCGACGCCTAATCCGCTGGGACGAATTGGAACGGCCAATGAGCTTGCGGAACTGGTCGCATTCATTGTGGGCGATCGCGCGAGATACCTGAACGGAACTACAATAACAATGGACGGGGGAAGTGGCCGGCTTGTTTCGTAATCTGCTGGCTGTCGCGGAAGCGTGCATTTGACAGCCCGTTGATTGCGGCTGTCGCGGGATCTAAAGAAGTGGAGTTCGCAAAGCGCTCTTGATGCTCGGGCGGCGCGCGCCCAGAGGGGTCGAGGGAGACGCAGAATTCTGGCAGTTCGTGCACATCAACGATGCGTCCTGCTCGGCTTCACGCCGGCATTTTTACGAAGCGGGCCTGTATTCCGATCAATTGCCTTCTAGTGTCGAGCCGGCCCCGCTTAGAGATCGCAACCTGCGTGCCGCGACCACCATCCGAGATGCTTCTTCGCAAAGTAGCCCCTCATTTCCGAAGCCGGGTGCGATCCTGCGGGCAGCGCGACGTTGATGTAGCGTGACATGATGCTGTCTGGCGGTAGCCGCTTGCCACCCGCCGCACACGCAGCCTGCCAATTGATGCCTTGACCCGACGTGACGACCTGACGACGTTGGCAGACGTGGTGATAGATCAGCGTGCGGATCTGGCCGAGCCTCTTCCTTCACACAAGCGCCTTCAGCCCAGGGTAAAGCATGAGCTGTTGCCGGCGGCGAGGTCGGTCTCGAGCTGGGCAATGACTGCCCGACAACCCAAACGGCGGCCTCCCTGATAGCCGTTGCCTTCTCCTTGGTCGGATCTAACGGCGCAGTCTCCCTGAACGCTCGTCCGCTGCGCACCTTTATCCCAGCGGCTTGCTGGCAGGAGGCGAGCGCTGCTGGAACGAGGCAGGACAGCCCACGCCATGCGGCGAGCCTATCAGGCTGCCACGACTGGAATACGGCCTGCGGGCCTCCGATACGTGACACCCCATTGACCGACTTAAGGGGAGAGTATGGTTGGGAGCTTCCAACGGAATGGCACAGTGGGCGTGGTTAGCTCGGAATCGCCGGATTCCTGCGCCTGCGGACCAAATTCGCCCGAAATGCTGCGCCTTAACTGGTATTGTATCGCCATAAAACAGGAAACCACACATCGTAATTGACGTAAAAGAATGTTTGAAGGGTGTGTCACCTGATTTGGCGGAACAGCCCGAAACACAAGGAGGAACTTATGAACAAGCGCCAACACCTTACAAGCCGAACCGATCCCCTGAGACGTAGAGTTCTAAGGGGAATGGCCGCACTCGGCATCACGGCGGTAGCAATGGCCTCGCTGGTTGGCTCCGCCTCCGCGGGCTCGTTGCTCGACAGGATTAAGAATGGCGGACCGGTCCGTATCGGCTTCTCCACTGACACGGCCTGGTCGTTCAAGGGAGATAGCAACGAGATGCTAGGCATCGGCAACGTCTTGGTGATGGAGCTCTTGAAGAAGCTGGGAGCAACAAAGTTCGAACCTGTGGACATGGAGTGGGGATCACTTATCCCTGCCATGCAAGGAGGCCGCATCGATGTGATCACCAGTGCGATGTTCGTGCTGCCTCAGCGCTGCCGCAACGTGGCATTCACGGATCCGTTCGGGACGGTGTACGGCGGTCTTGTGGTGCCCAAAGGCAACCCCAAAGGGGTGCATTCCTTGCCAGACATTCGTGACAAGGGGCTGACATTCGTTACTGGTGCCGGATATGCCGACGTGAAACGGGCGCAACAGACCGGCATCCCAGACGATAAGATCATGCAGGTTGCCGGCTATGTCGAAATAGCCCAGGCAGTCAAATCTGGTCGAGCCGATGCCGGGGGTGGTGAATATCTGGGCATTAAGGGCGCAATCCGCAACGACGATTCACTCGAGCTCGCTAACCCGTTCAAACCAAACTACAAACCTGGCTATCCCGCCTTCGCATTTCCAAAAGGCGAGGAGGATACGGTCGACGCAGTCAACGCGCTGTTGAAAGATTATATCGGCTCTGCTGAGATGATGTCATTGGTTGGCAAGTATGGATACGACAAGTCGCTTTTGCCGGACGGGAGCAAGACCGCCGATCTCTGCAAATCGTAAGGCTCAGTATCACGGTTCTTCCCCGCTCCTGATGCGTTTCCCCGGCCTCGGCCGGGGAATGTCAAATAGGATAGAAACATGAACGAATTCCCTCTCACCTTCAGCGTGTTGGCGCTCGCCTACGGCCTCCTGATTACCATTATTGTTACCATAGGGGCTTCTCTGGTAGCAGTAGCGCTCGGAGTTATCGCAGGTTTAATTCGGGTCTCCTCCCTTTGGCCGATGCGATGGTTAGCCGTTGCCTATATCGAGTTCTTTCGCGGGACTTCGCTGCTTGTTCAGGTCTACTTGTTGTTCTTTGTGCTTCCATTCTTTGGCGTCGCCCTGTCCCCGTGGGCAGTTGCTATCTTCGGCATTGGGATGAACTATTCCGCCTATCTCGCCGAGGTGGTGCGCGCCGCAATCCAGGCTGTCGACCGCGGCCAGTATGAAGCGAGTATCGCCCTCAACTTCCCGCGGCTCACCATGATGCGCCGCATCGTGGTACCGCAGGCGATCCGAAGCATGCTGCCGCCGTCGGGCAACCTGCTGATCGAGCTGCTTAAGTCGACCTCGCTTGTATTTTTCATCACCATCACCGAGTTCACCACCGCGTCGAAGCTGGCAGCAGACGCCACCGGCAACTATCTGCTGTTCTTCGCGGTGGCGCTGTTTGGCTACTACTTCCTCGCGCGTGCCTTGATCACTCCTCTGGTGCGAGGGTTGGAGCGCCGGCTCTCAAGTGGCTTCGTGCGGGAGGCGCTGGCATGAGCATTTGGGATTGGTCTTACGTCTGGGAAGCGTGGCCGTACCTTTATCGCGGCGCGATCGTTACGATTCAGGCCACGGTGCTCAGCTTCGCGATCGCGGTGGTGCTGGGCCTCATCGTCGCACTGATCCGTCAGTCGCCGAACCGCTATGTTTCCACCGCTATGACGGAGCTCGTGGAGTTCATCCGCTCCACGCCTCTGCTGCTGCAGGTGTTCTTCGTCTATTTCGTCGGACCGCAATTCGGGATCCTCATCTCAGCCTGGACGGCCGGCATCGGCATGCTCGGCATCCACTACGCCGCCTATTGCTCAGAGGTGTTTCGGGCCGGCATCCTGGCGGTTGAAGAAGGCCAGTGGGAGGCCTGCACGGCGCTCAATCTGGCGCGAACGCGAACCTGGCGCACCATCATTCTGCCGCAGGCGATTCCTCCCATCGTGCCTGCCTTGGGCAACTACTTTGTCGGCATGTTCAAGGAAACGCCTATCCTGGCGGCCATCGCGATCCTGGAGATGTTGCAGCAGGCAAAGATTTTCGGCGCCAATAACTACCGCTACACCGAGGCCATCGTCATGGTCGGCTTCTTCTTTCTCGTGTTCAGCCTAGTCGCTTCCGCAATTGTCCAGTCGGTGAGCATCTGGCTCAACCGCCGCTATCGGCTGCAATAGGAGGTACGTCATGCACGAACCCAGGATCCGCATTGAGAACGCCGCAAAAAATCATGGGGGACTGACCGTGCTGGACAAAGCAGACATCGCGTGCAACGAGAAAGTCATGAACGAACCCATGGTCCGCTTCGAAAACGTTACAAAACGCTATGGCTCGCTAACCGTGCTCGACGAGCTCAATCTCGACATTGCCCGTAACGAGAAGGTTTGCATCATCGGGCCTTCGGGCTCTGGAAAGACCACAGTCCTGCGCATGCTCATGACGCTGGAAAAAATCCAAGGTGGAGTGATTTGGGTCGATGGAGAGCCGCTGACGCATATGCAGAAGAATGGCCAGGTGGTCCCTGCGAGTGACCGGCATCTCAGGCGTGTACGCAGCAAGATCGGCATGGTCTTTCAGCACTTCAATCTCTTTCCCCACATGACGGCGCTGCAAAACTGCATGGAGGCTCCGGTTTCTGTGCTCGGTCTGCCGAAGAAGGAAGCGGAGGCGCGGGCCGCCGAACTGCTCGACATGGTGGGGCTCGGCGACAAAAGGAATCACTTTCCAATCCAACTTTCCGGCGGACAGAAGCAGCGCGTGGCGATCGCCCGTGCGCTTGCCATGCGGCCCAAGGTGATGCTGTTTGACGAGGTGACTTCGGCGCTCGACCCAGAGCTGATCGGGGAGGTGCTCAACGTCATCCGCAAGCTCGGCGCCGAGTATGACCTCACCATGCTGATGGTCACGCACCAGATGGGCTTCGCCAAGGAGTTTTCCGACCGCGTCTGTTTCTTCTACGGCGGCAAGATCGTCGAGCAAGGCCCGCCCGACCAGCTCTTGGGCAACCCGCAGAACGAGCGGACTCGTCAGTTCCTCAGTGCCGTGCTGGAGGCGAGATAGGTAGCGCCGCCTTCCCTCCGTGATCGCCGGGGTTGGTCAGCAAACACGGACATCAGCGAAAGCGAGTTACGCTGGCACTGTGAGTACTGCCATCTCATCTGTTGGGGCCATCGACCTTGGGCTAACCCGCGCCACTCGCCGTTGGTTCACCAATCTCGACTTCTTTCGCGGGAGTCGGTGTAAATACTACTCAGGAGCAGCTAAAAGTGCCCGATTCCACTGAACTGAGCCCCTGGGAGTGGCCTGAAAGCCATTGGCGCGGGCGCGTCAACAAAGTCAGAGCGGGCAAGGCACTGACGCCAAAGTGGCCCGACGGCAATCGTTGCGCCTTCGCCATCTCGTTCGACGTCGATCACGAGTCGAACGAATTGCGCAGGGGAGGGCGGTCCTTGGGTAGATTGTCATGGGGCCAGTATGGGAACCGACGGGGGATGCCTCGGATTTTGGAGGTCCTCAGACGATTCGACGTTCCCGCGAGCTTCTTCGTTCCCGCGGTAATTGCTCAACTTTATCCAGACGAGCAACGCGCCATTGTCAGCGACGGCCATGAAATCGGAATGCACGGCTGGATACATGAGCTGAACTCCGAACTCAGCGTTGAGAGCGAGCGTTCTTTGATGATGAGGAGCGCCGACGTTCTTGAAAAAATCACTTCAAAACGCCCGACCGGCATCCGAACTCCATCATGGGACTATTCGGACGCGACGCTCCAGATCATACGCGAAATGCGAATGACCTACGACACATCCCTTATGGCAGATGATAGTTGCTATGAGCTGCTGGAGGACGGGGAGCCAACAGGAATCATTGAGATACCTGTAGAATGGATCCGCGACGATGCGACTTATCTCTGGATGAGTCCGGATGGGTCGTTGCGGCCAGATTTATCGCTCGATGACGTACTGTCTGTATTCGTACAGGAGTTTGAAGGGGCGTACCAAGACGCCGAGTTATTCCAGCTAACCCTGCATCCACACGTGGTGGGATATCGCTCAAGGATTTGGATCGTAGAAGAACTCATCCGATGCGCTAAAGCAAAGGGCGACGTTTGGTTCGCCACACATCACCAGGTCGCGGAGCGTGCCGCCTCATGCCTCTGAACACACGCCACCGTAGAATTCCCTTTCCAACAGGTAAAGAGTAGATCACGGGAGTAATACCTCCGATTGCTCGGCAATGGCAACCCTGAATGCCGCTGCCAAGGCATCGGGTGATGAGTTAACGCGTGACAAGGCGGTTGAGAGCTGAATCTGTCGAGATCATTTGATTCTGCGAGGGATGATCTCGATGGACGATGTGGCTTGCGATGCCGGTGCATTATCGGAACGGTTGTTTTTCTGAGTCATTTCGAGGATCTGCCAAGATGGTCGGCAGAGTGCGAAGGTAAGGTATCCGCTGGAGGAGGTGCTGCTGCTATGTCTTGTGGCGGTGATCGCCGGGGCGGAAGCCATCACCGACATCGCCCGCTTTGCTGACAAGAAGCTTGATCTCTTGCGCCGGTTTCGTCCCTTTCGTGAAGGCGTGCCAGCGCATGATCATCAGGGCGATATCCTCGCCAGCCTCGATGCCGAACACTTCCAGCGCTGTTTTGTGGCGTGGGTAGCGTCACTGACGGGCGCGTACCCGTGAGGCTGGCGGCAAGATCGAACGCGAGACGCGCTTCTACATTACTTCGCTGGTTCTCATTGCTAGCCTGACCGGACCACTCATCCGCGACCATTGGGCCGTCGAGAACAGCCTCCATTGGGTGCTGGATATGGTCTTCCGCGATGACGAGTGCCGCCTGCGAACCGACCATGCTCCAGCAAACTTCACCACCATAAAACATATGGCTCTCAATCTCATACGAGGAGCGCCTGGAAAGGATTCCTTGCGATTGAAACGAAAGTTGCTGCATGGGACGATTAATTCCTCGCAAGCTTACGATAATTAACTCACCTGTATGGGGCGATGATTGTCAAGCTTGATCCTGCTTCATTCCCTATCCCTCCTTGTTCGGCCGGTTGGCGACCATCTCCTCGTCCCGACCTGAGGTTTCGCGCTGGCCGCCGCGCGCAGTGACGGTCAAGGATGGGAGGGGCCCATCCGGCCCCATCGCGAAGCGACTTGTCCTTGACGGTCACGAGCACGGCGGCAGGCTTTGCCGGGTCGGGTGAGCTCTCCGTTTCCGGCGGGGGGTCAAAAGCCGACGACAGATGTCCGAGGCGAGCTCGCCCTGAGCCAGGCGCGAAGGGTCGCGCGGCAGACTTGTATGCGGTAGATCTCCAGTGGATCTGACCATGATGCAGCCATGCGCATCGGTGGCGAAGCTCCGGGGCGGCGGGCCCATTCTCGATTGCGGCTCAAAGACCATGTGAGTTCTCGGGTTGCCGCCACCTCGGATCGTCATCGGCAGACCCTGCTGCGGGCCCGCCAATTGGGTAGTGCCTTGTTCTCCTCTGCCCACGTGCGCTCATTACGCCGCACCCAGATTGACGCCTTGCGGCACCTCGCCGGTGGCGTCCCCTCCGCCGTGCGGATGGCCTGGAGCCTGTCCGCCGCCTGGCGCAGGTCAGCCGCAAGCTGCGGATGCCGAAGCGGGTGAGGATCGCCTTGATGCGATTGACGAGCCGCGTCTTCTCACCGACCAGGATCTCCCGCTCGCGCCTCGGCCGCCGCGCGTCCTCCTCCTCATTCGTCGGGATCGCCGCCATGGTGCAATGGCGCTTCTCGCCGCGCAGCCAGCCGAGAAAGGCGCGCATCAACAGCTCGGTGTCGAGCCGATCGGTCTTGGCGCGGCGGTGCTCGCGCTACACTGCAACGCTGGCGGGATGGATGGCGTAAGCCTCGATATCGTGCGCCCGCAGCCAGCGCACCAACCAGAAGCCGTCGCCGGCTGCCTCATAGGCGACGGCGATGCGCTTGATCGGGTGCCCGGCCCGGCCGGCTTCGTCGCGCCAGCGCTGCAACAGCTTCAACAGCGCCGGCGCATCGACATCGAGCTTCTTGAGGGGCTGGCGCTTGAGGCCTGGAACAAGCGCGGCGACCAGCCACTTGGCCTTGCTCATTTCGATGACGGCGATGATCGTGTTATCCTGTTCGAGAGCGGCAAGGGACCGGCTCGCGTCAAAAGATTGCGACATGGGGGCGCCTCCTTCATGGATGGTGTTTTTGAAGTGCCGAAGGATGTCACACCCTTGCCGCTCGCCCCATAGCATCTCGATTCCCCTGATGTCGCTGCCAAAATGATGACGCCCGGCCAAGCGATGCGCGCTGGCCCACGCCTCGATCGATATGGGATGGCCACCCAACAAGCGAGCTGACGCCTTTCCCCCTAAACGCAACCGATGTGGTATTCGAGGTGCGCGCGCCTGGGCTTCGGGCGGTTCAGGGTCACGCCACAGGAGGCAGGGCAAACGGTGAAATACCCGCCAGCCGCCTTCTTGATCGTCGCACAATTTGCAACTAGCCACGTGCAGTAATGGAGTGCACAGCTTCGGCGACGATGCGGTTAATTATGCAGAATAACCTCGCCTGCCGTCCCAAGTAGCACGATCTAGGCGGGCTTCGTCCGGTAAGCTGTCGCACAAAAGAATTGTGGGGCCAAAAGAATTGTGGGGCCACCGGTGCGGCAGCAACCCACGGAGCCCCAATCTGCCTGAACGATCGAAATACCTTGGCGCGACCGCCTCAATATAACAAGGACGCATATGATCACCACCTCGCCCATTCGCCCTCGTGAACTATCCATTCGCCATCATGAGGTCCTCATCATTGGTGGAGGGATTGCTGGGTCCAGTCTCGCCTTTCACCTTGCAAAAAACGGCAAGAAAGATGTTGCGGTATTGGAGCGCCACACTCTCACCTCCGGCACAACGTGGCACGCCGCCGGTCTGATCACGCAGACGCGCAGCACGCATACGATGACCGAGATGGCGAAATACACTGCGGAGCTTTACTCCTCGCTCGAGGCGGAGACGGGGCAAGCGACGGGCTTCAAGCGGAACGGCACGCTTGGGGTGGCCAGAACCAAAGAGCGGCTTTGTGAAACTGTGCGCACTGCATCAATTGCCAAGAGTTGCGGACTTGAGGCCCATATGATTTCGCCGAGCGAGGCGAAGAGACTCTATCCAGCACTCAACGAGTCCATCATTGAAGGTGCAGTGTTTATTCCTGGCGATGGCCAAACCAATCCGGTCGACACATGCATGGCTTTGGCGATGGGAGCCAAGCAAAAGGGTGTGAAGATCTTCGAGAATTCCGAAGTCCAAGACCTCTGGCGAACTCCAGATGGCTATTATCAGGTCCGAACCGGCGAAGGTGTCATAGAAGCTGAAGTTCTCGTGCTTGCGTGCGGGCTGTGGACTCGCGATCTTGCGTTCAAGTTGAGTGCGCGCATTCCCCTGTATGCGGCAGAGCATTTCTATATTTTCACCGAACCCATGGATTTTGTGACGCCGACCTTGCCTGTGCTGCGCGATACCGATGGCTATGTTTACCTGAAGGAAGACGCGGGGAAGTTGCTCGTTGGTGCGCTCGAGCCTTGGGGGAAACCGCTTCCGATGGAAAAGCTCCCGAAAGACACCCCTTTCATAGAGCTTCCGGAAGACTGGAACCAGTTCGAGTTGCCAATGACCAAGGCCATAGAGATTGTTCCTGAGCTCGCGAATACCGGTATTGCCAAGTTCTTCAATGGTCCGGAGAGTTTCACGCCCGACCTTATGTTTATGATTGGGGAAGTCCCTGGGATGAAAAACCTGTTCATCTCAGCCGGGTACAATTCTGGGGGCATTGAGGCCGCCGCTGGAACAGGGCGAGCCCTGGCGGAATGGATCATCGCTGGCCAGCCCCAGATGGATGTCACTTCCGTCGATGTCGCGCGGTTTCATCCCTTCCAGATCAACAAGCGATATTTGCACGATCGCACAGCCGAAGTGATGGGCCTCCATTACAAGATACACTGGCCGGCCTACCAGCCCGTGACGTCCCGAGGTGTTCGCAAAAGCCCGCTTCACGATCGCTGGGCGAGGCTCGGTGCCAGCTTTGGCGAAGGCATGGGCTGGGAACGTCCCAATTGGTTCGCAGGCGAAGGAGAGTCGACGGAAAACGTCTATTCCTATGACGAGCCGAACTGGTTCAAATATACCAGTGAGGAGTGCAAGGCCGCCCGTAACGCAGCCATCCTGGTAGACCAAAGCTCATTCGGCAAGCATCTGGTGCAGGGCCGCGATGCATGTCGCTTCCTGCAATGGCTTTGCGCCGGCAATGTAGATGTACCGGTAGGGAAGCTGGTCTATACCCACATGCTCAACGAAAAAGGCGGGATCGAAACAGACATCACGGTAAACCGCTTGTCGAAAACAGAGTTCCTCATCATTTCATCGTCTACTGTCCATCCGCGAGATAGAGCCTGGATTACGCGGCACATTACAGAGGAATGGAATGTCACACTAACTGACGTCACCTCGGCCTATGCAGTTTTGTCATTGCAAGGCCCGAAATCTCGCAAGGTCCTGTCCCAAGTGACCGACGCAGATCTTGGAAATGCTGCATTTCCATTTGCTACCAGTCAGGAAATCGATATCGGCTATGCTCGCGTTATAGCCAACAGGCTGACGTTCATCGGAGAGCTTGGCTGGGAACTTCATATTCCAACCGAGATGGCCCAGCACGTCTTCGATGTCATTTGGGAGGCGGGGCAAGCCTACGGACTAAAGCCTGCTGGATACCATGCGTTAGAATATTTGCGATGCGAGCGCGCTTATCGAGAATACCAGCTCGATCTTACGCCACTTGATACGTTGCTTGAGGCGGGCCTAGGATTTACGATCGATTGGAACAAGGGCGGAGGTTTTATCGGGAAAGCGGCGGTACTTTCCCAGAAAAATTCAGGTCCGCTAGAAAAGCGGTTAGTGTCGTTCAAGCTTCGCGATCCAAATCCCGTTCTTTTCCACGAAGAACCTATTCGACGCAACGGCGAGATTGTTGGGTATATTTCCTCTGGAGCAAAGAGCTTCACTCTGGGCCCGTCAGTGGGAATGGGGTATGTGAACCACCCCACAGGGGTCACGAAGGAGCTGATTGAAAGCAGTCGGTGGGAAATCGAAATTGCTGGCAAACTCTACGAAGCCGACGCGTCGCTCCGGGCGTTCTTCGATCCAAATGGAGAAAGGCTTGGCCGATAGGTTTGTAGCTTGTGCCGAGCGGGCGAGAAAGTTTGTGTCTGGCGAAAACAGGATATTGGTCTCACGCGCGGATGTCGTGAGACCAGGTAGCTGGGGGCTTTGCTGCACGCGAAGTGCCGGGTGACCTCGCGCCGGCACAGTTGCGTGACTTGGCGCGGACAGCGGTTTCCCGGGGCCGCCGCCCCTGTAGGGCGGCTGTAACGGATACGACCCAGGCATGGCGAGCGCTGCGCTCGATGGGCTCGTGGCATGACGACCTCACCATTTGGGACCAGACCACCGGGTTTCCGCGTCACCAGAGCCTTATGCAGCAGAGCTTGACCGCTACGTGATCGCCTCCTGCTGGGTCGAACATGGTCGCTCGTAATGTGTCGTCGGACAGCCTCGTCAAAGCGGTCCTCGGTGTTGCGCCCAATCTCTCTTGATAATTAGCGGCGGAATTTTCTGATCAGGACAAGGCCCGATCAGTGTTTCATCTACCGAGCAGTGATCTTGACCTGAGACCCTGAAGCTCCTCCAGTTTTTGGTAGAGTCTGTCCCACTCAAGGAGACGGACGAATGAAGCGT
>NZ_AYVK01000076.1:0-12491 GCF_000503155.1 Mesorhizobium sp. LSJC285A00 | reverse complement strand
CTGCAGCGGCGGCCCGTGGCGGTGCCGCCATGGCGGGCAGGGCGTCCACAGCCTACGGCCTCAGCGCGGCCGGAGAGTCTGGCTTTTCTGGCGTCGCATCCGGGCTCGGCGGTGTCATCAGAGCCGGCGCCCAAGGTGCCATCTCACCGCTCAAGCGTGCGGCCAATAATGCGGCAGGCAGCATGAAGCACAGCTACCAGTCGGGCGCTCGCGCTGCCTTCGAGACGACGGGCGGGTCATCCACGGCTGGCACAATCGGCGCGAACGCGCCCGAAGCCGGCTCCGCACCCGTCGCGTCCTCCGCAACCGAAAGTCAGCCAGCCTGGGCGAAGCGCATGAAGCGCTCGCAACAGATGACCCATGGCGTCCAGGCCGCCGCCCACGCCGTTCGCAGTGGCGACAGCCATGGCAGCGGCTCCTCGATCAACCTCTCTGAAAGTGACTGAGCATGTTCAAACGACCGTCCACGCACTACGGCAAGTCCCCACAACCCGAGACCCCCTACCAACGCGCTGCCCAGCTCTGGGACGAGCGCATCGGTTCGGCTCGCGTGCAGGCGCGCAACTGGCGCACCATGGCCTTCGGTTGCCTGGCGCTCGCCGCGGGGTTCTCGGCCGCGCTCATCTGGCAATCCGCCAAAGGCTCGATCATGCCTTGGGTGGTGCAGGTCGATCGTCTCGGCCAGGCGCAGGCTGTGGGACCTGCGGTCGGCGACTATCAGCCAAACGATCCGCAGATTGCCTTCTACCTGGCGCACTTCATCGAACAGGTGAGGTCGATCCCCGCCGATCCGGTCATCGTGCGGCAGAACTGGCTGCGCGCCTACGACTTCGCGACGCAGGGCGGGGCGCTGGCTCTCAACGACTATGCGCGCGCCAATGACCCGTTCACCAAGGTCGGCAAGCAGCAGGTCGCCGTCGATGTGTCGTCGGTCATCCGCGCATCGCCGGTGAGCTTCCGAATCGCCTGGGTCGAACGCCGCTATCAGGACGGCTCACTGGCTTCCACGGAGCGCTGGTCCGCCATCCTCACCATTGTCGTCCAGCCCCCGCGCGACGCTGATGCGCTGAGGAAGAACCCGCTTGGAATCTACATCAACGCCATCAACTGGTCGAAGGAGCTTGGACAATGATGCCCGTACTCTGCAAAGCCGCCCCCTGGGGGCGTCCGGTTTTCCTCATCCACGCAATGCCGGCCTTCCGCAAAATGGCCCTTCCAGCGCTTTTGCTTTGCACTTCGGCGCTTGCGGGCTGCGCCACCAGGCAGAAGCCGCCGGAGATTTCCTATGACGATCCGGTCCCGGCCGTGCATGCCGTCGATCCGCCACCGCCCGTCAAGGTGGTGGAGCTGTCGAAGCCGCTGCCGCTTCCAGGCCAGTTGAAGCCGGTCGGCAAGGCCGCAAAGCCCGACCCGGAACCGACCGATCCGACCGCGCGCGTGAACTTGGCCAATGCGGCCGCGCGCGTCCAGCCTGTCCGCAACGGCTTCATCAACTCGATGCAGGTCTATCCATTCGTCGATGGCGCGCTCTATCAGGTCTATGCCTCGCCGGGGCAGATCACCGACATCGCGCTCCAGCCCGGCGAGCAGCTCGTCGGTTCCGGTCCCGTCGCCGCCGGCGACACCGTGCGCTGGATCATCGGCGATACCGAGAGCGGTACGGGCGCGGCCAAGCAGGTCCACATACTCGTCAAGCCGACGCGCGCCGACCTTCTCACCAATCTCGTCATCAATACCGATCGGCGTACCTATCACATGGAACTGCGCTCGACGCCGTCGACCTATATGGCGTCGGTTTCCTGGCAATACCCGCAGGACCAACTCATCGCCTTGCGCAGGCAGAACCAGCAAGCTGAGGCTGCACAGCCGGTCTCGACAGGCATCGATCTTTCTCGCGTCAATTTCCGCTACGAGGTGACGGGCGATCGCGCACCGTGGCGGCCGCTGCGCGCCTTCGACGATGGCAAGCAGGTGTTCATCGAGTTCCCGCGGGGCATCGGCCAGGGTGAGATGCCGCCACTCTTCGTGGTAGGGCCGGAAGGCGACACGTCCGAGCTGGTCAACTATCGCGTGCGCGGCAACTACATGATCGTCGACCGGATGTTTGCCGCCGCCGAGTTGCGCCTCGGCGCCGGCAAGAACCAGAGGCGCGTCCGCGTCTCCCGCACCGATGGGGTAAGGAGCAGTCGATTTTCATGGATGCATGGCCCTGGTGAGACCCCGCCAGCGACGAACCTCCGAACAGGCAGGGGAGGGTCGTCATCATGAGCGACAAAATGGATCCCGGGAAGAAAGAAGGCCGGGGGCCGGCGAATGACGCCCGGCCGGAGGCACCGGTCGAGGATGACGCCCGGCCGTTGACAGGTGAGCCGGCCGCGGCCATGCGGCTGCGCGCCGAGCCGTCGCGCGTGACGCGTCTGTCCCGCAAGGCGTTGGCCGGATTGGGGCTCGCCGCTAGCCTCGCTGTCGGCGGTGCGCTGATTTACGCGCTTCAGAACCGTCAGCAAGGCCAGGGTCAGGAGCTCTATTCAACCGATAATCGTTCGACGCCCGATGGGCTCGCCGGTCTGCCAAAGGACTATACGGGCGTTCCAAAGCTTGGCCCACCGCTTCCCGGCGATCTCGGCCGCCCGATCCTCAACGCGCAGAATGGCGGCCCGGCGAACGGAGCGCCGTCGTCGGGCTCGGTCGGACCGGATCCAGAGGAACAGCGCCGGGAGCAGGAACTGGAGGCGGCGAGGACCGCGCGTCTGTTCGCGTCCACGCAAACGCGGCCCGCTAGTGACGCGACTGTCGCTCGAGCCACGACAGACACCATGCCACAAACCGATCTCGCCAACCTTGGCCTCGCGCCGCAGTCAGCGACGCCCTCGGCGCAAGACCGCCAACTTGCGTTCCTCGACCAGCCGCCTGACAAGCGCACCGTCTCGTCGGATCGTGTTGCGGCGCCGGCGTCGAAAAACGTCCTGCAGGCGGGCGCCGTCATCGCAGCTGCCCTCATCACTGGCATTCGCTCAGACCTGCCCGGTCAGATTACCGCGCAGGTGACGGAGAATGTCTATGACAGCCCCACCGGACATATCCGTCTCATTCCGCAGGGGACGCGCCTCATCGGCCAGTATGACAATGGGGTCGGCTTCGGCCAGCGTCGCGTGTTGCTGGTATGGACCAGGCTGATTTTTCCTGACGGCCGCTCCATCGTTCTGGAACGTGAGCCTGGCGCGGACGCTGAGGGCTATGCCGGTCTCGAGGACGGCGTCGACTATCACTGGGGCGAGTTGTTCAAGGCTGCAGCACTTTCCACGGTTCTGAGCATCGGCGCGCAAGCAGGCTCATCGGGCCAGGAGAGCGACATCATGCGCGCTCTTCGCCAGGGTGCTTCCGACAGCATCAGCCAGACAGGCCAGCAGATCGTCCAGCGGCAGCTCAACATAGCGCCGACGCTCACCATCCGACCGGGATTCCCGGTGCGGGTGATCGTCACACGCGATCTCGTGCTCGAACCTTATGGGGGGCTGAAATGGCCAAGCTGAAACTGGGGCCAATCGCTGACGACAAGCCTGTCAAGGTCATGGTGGAACTCCCTGCGGCACTGCACCGTGATCTGACGGCTTATGCCGAGATCCTCGGCCGCGAAGCGGGGCAACGGCCCGCCGATGCGCCGCGCCTCATCGTTGCGATGCTGGAGCGGTTCATTGCGACGGATCGAGGCTTTGCCAGGGCAAAGCGTTCGGAGGGTGGTTAGAGGCTGGACGACTGAAGTCAAACCGGGTCAGTCGCACCTCCCAGTCATGGCGTGACTTCAGAAATCGCGCCGCGGCGTCCCGAACTTCCTCCATTGACAGGGGTAGGCCCGGGTCGCGTTGCGGCCACCAGGTTTCTTGCGGTCCCAACCAGCCGCAAGAGCGCGCGCTTTGGGTTCGATTCAAGCCACACTGCCTTGATCCAACTGATGCTGCTCTGCCCACGGATCGGTTTCCACACTGTGGCGTCGATGGCGACTGTCCTGGCAAAACCCTCGCCCGCCAGAGTGACGCCTTGACCGAGTTGCACCTTGAGGATGACAGTTGCTTCGCTGGCGCGACATATCTGGATAGCGGGGCCACCATTCGCAGCGATATGCTCCAGCAATTGCGGATCCCGGGAGGATTCGCCTGAAACCAGCAGACAGGTATCTGCAAGATCTGCCCATCTGACCGCAGGCTTTTCTGCAAGCGGATGGTAGCAGGGCAGGAGAACGAACAAGCGCTCGTGCGCAAATATCTCGCTACGGCACAGGGCGGCGTTCTCAAGCCCGTGCGTGAAGACGATGTCGAGGCGCCGGCGGCGTATAGCCGCCAGGCACTGTTCGAGTGGAACGTCTTCGATCTCGACGCACACGTCTGGATGTAAACGGCCAAAACGATCGATGAGACGTGTCACGAACGTGCGCCCCATCTGGGCGCATAATCCTATCCTGAGCGTTTTGACATCCTGTTGACCGCGACTACCTCCAGCCAGTGCATGCTGCAAGCCTTCATAATGGGCCCGGACAAGATCGACCCAGGCCCGGCCTGCCTCGGTCAGCCGAACGCCATGGACGTCGCGGTCAAACAACTGCATGTCGAGCAACTGCTCGAGAGCTACGACGTTGCGGCTGACACAGGATTCCCTCACTCTGAGAACTCTTGCAGCCTGCCTGAGGCTGCCATGGTCGACAGCTGCGAAGACATGGTCCAAACGGCGGAGCGTGTTGTCGACCTGTCCCAAGGCTGAGGAGCCTATTCCTGCGCGGCAGGGACGCTAACGGGCAGGGGCGGACACAAGCTCGTTTCGTAGACGTACTCGTGCGGAATGGCCGGAGTGGCCATCTGGGAGAGGTACCGGTTTAGGTTTTCCTCGCTATTGCTCGCCGCCAGGCTACAGAAATTTCCGCTGTTCCACGTCAGTGAGCAGTAGCTGAAATGCTGGCGTATGGCGTCGGCCATCTGTGCCAAGGTCACCTCATTGCCGAACATCGTATCCAGAACGAGGGTTTGCTTCTTCTCGATTTCGTCTGGGGGAAAATAGCGCGCCTTGAACCCAAAATCCTTCTGGTATTCGCGACGCCTGTAGTCCGGCTCCTCGGTTGCCCGGAGCTTTTCGACGAAGACGAAGATTCCGTCCTGCTTGAGGTGCTGGGTCACGAATTCGATCTGTCCCACTCTGTTCGGCGAGTACATCTGAAAGGTGGTATCTTCGAGAATGATGTCGAACCCGTGGGCAAAATTTGCCAGTCGCGGATCTGAACGCAGGACGTCCTTTGTCAAATGATGAAAGGGGCCGACGAAGAAGTCAGCGTGCGGCGGTTCGCCATAAGCCATGAAGCAATTGTAATTCTCCGCGTTCGGGCTGCACGACAGTGTGCGTATCTGTCCCTCCGACAGTTCGGACAGTGTCCTCGCCATCGTGCCTTCCGCTGTTCCAAGGCTGTATAGCGAATGCGGACCACCACGATCCCGTGCGTATTTCAGCATTGCGTAGGCCGTCCGGCACTCCTCCTCCAATCTGTAGGGAATGCTGCCGTGATAATGCTGGTCAAAAAAGCCTTGTCGTGCCGCATGCAGGCTGACCAGGCCGCGCAGCAGTTCATCGCTCGGAAGAAGGCGGGCGTCGGCGACGGGCTTGCGGATTGGCATCCCGCTCTTGCCAGCGGCGGTCGCCGCGAAAAAGCCTGCCAGTCCGTTGATCCGTGGGCCGTGGTCGCACTCAGCCAGAAAGTCGTCGAGTCCACGCATCGCAGTATGCCTCCAACACCGTTCCATTGGTGAGATGCCGATACGTCGATGGGGGAAATTCCACCAAGATAAGTGGGGTCTAATATTTCACCGGGCTCAAGTATTGGCTGAGCCAACTGGTAGGCCTGCCGGATACAGGCGGCTTTCACTCGTTTGCCATTTTTTCGCTAAAGTCACATCTTCTACCAATCCAGAGTTATTTGCGTGTTGTTCAGCAACCCATGGTTCGCCACATCATGCGACGACTGGCCGCTCGCCAGTAAGGAGGCTGCGGATACGTGGATACTCTTGCCCTCGACCCGACCGAGAACCGCCGGTCACGCCACCAATCGCTTGCCCACAAGTATGAGAATTGGGGCAGCGTACGGGCGGACGTGGTCAAAAGAACCGGGCTTGAGCGCCAGGAAACAAGAATCCTGCAGCCAAACCATTTGTTCCTGATGAACCTGAAGGGCACGGCGTGCCGCGGAGAAGACATCGTGGATGGGCGCCGGATTGCCTTTTTGCCGCGCCGGGCCGGTTCGATAATCTTCATGCCCGCCGGCAGTGATTGGAATGGGTGGGACGAGGGGGACGCGACCGCTTCCTACCTCCTAGTCTCGATTGCAAAAGAGTTCGCCGACGATGTGTTTGCGGGAACGGCTCGCCATCGCCCGGCAGTGCTGCCGCCGTCGATCGGGTTTCGGGACGGCACTGTAGAGTTGGCGTTGCAGAGGATTGCCTTGGAGCTCAAGCAGCCTGACCCCATCAGCGCAACGATGGTGGAGTGCCACGCCACGCAATTGCTCGGCCAAATGTTGAGGTTGAACGGCTTCCATCAGGAGCCGGCAAAAGGCGGTTTGTCATCGTTCGATCTCAAGCGGGCGGTGGACATGATCGAGACGTTGTCGGACGGCAGACCTACGCTCGCCGATCTGGCGAAAGAGATTGGGGTTAGCCGGTTCCATTTCTGGAGGGCCTTCAAGCAGTCGACAGGCATGACGCCGCACGCATTCATTGCGCAGCGACGGCTGGAGCAGGCCGCGGACATGCTGCGATCGACCAGTCTGTCGGCGACGGAAATCGCGATGGAATGTGGTTTCGGCAGCTCGAGCCATTTCACGACCGCCTTTAAGCGGGCATTCGGCGCGGTCCCGACGGAGTTTCGTCGTAACTGCAGAATCTAGCCCGCCGCTTGTCGGTTCTCAGCAAGTATCGGAAAACCCCAACATCACAGTAAAGCAGGCTTGGCGGAAGACGGTATCCGTCGGCGGTCAGCCGGATACGCCGCTCATGTCAAACCTGGTTCGAGTTCATCATGGCAAAGGACGGGCCGGCCGGTCCAGTCCCTGCCTCGGATTCCTGGCCAGCACGCTATCGGCGGCCGTTGCCCGAAACGGCTACTACATCGCATCCGCCTGGATTCTCGTCGAGCGAGGGTACGGAACCGCCGGCGTGGCGACGTTCCTTGCGATCGTCAGCGTTGTCGAATTCATCGCGAGCCCTCTGGCCGGTGTAGCGGCGGATCGATTTGACAGGCGATGCTTGAACGTTGCGGCAGACCTCAGCCGCTTCGTCGTTATGCTGGCTACCGCTTGCGCGCTTCTCGACATGGACGTGTTTGTGATTATCTGTCTGTCAGCGGCCCTCTTTTCGTTTTGCGACCGTGTCGCGCTTACAAGCTCTCAATCAATGATCCCCGTGATAGCTGACGGCCGCGATCTTGTAGCCTCGAATTCCGCCGTCTTCTTCGTCATGCAGGTCGGCAATCTCGGCGCAGCTTTGCTTGCAGGGCCTTTGCTGCATGATCGCTCCCCAGTCCTGCCATTCACCGTTATTGCTGCCTTCTTTTTGTTTTCATCGGGCTGCCTAGCCTTGATGCGGCTGCAACCGGTTTCGCGTGATGTCCGCTTCGCCAAAATCTCGGCAGCACAATTAGATCCAAGCCTGCGTCGTCTCATCGGCGTCTACGCGCTTCTCTACACAAGCGCGGTGCTTGTCAGCGTCATGGGATCTAGCTTCGTCTTCCAGGAGCAGAAGGGTACTGCCGCGGATTTCGGCTACCTTGAGGCTGCATGGTCGGCGGGCTCACTGATCGGTGCGGTCTCTCTATTCCGGATTGAAAGAGCGATGAGTACCCACGTGCGGCATCTCATGCTTTTGGGCTTAACGGCGCTGGTACTCATGGCGCTGGCATCTCTGCCCACGCCCTGGACAGTGATCCTTTTTGTCGCGCTCGGATTTCTATACAATCTTGGACGCGTCAGCGTTGAAGTCACATTGCAGTCGCATGTATCCATTTATCTTTTGGGCCGGGCCAAAGGCATTATGCATAGTGTGGCCGTGGTGCTCGGTTTACTCATCTTCGGCATCGCCGCCGCTGTCGGAGATCGAGCATTTCCTTCGACGATTTTCTTGAGCTTTGGCGTGGCGCTCCTCGTCAGTATTTTGTGTTTGAGCGTGGGTGTAATTCAGACACGAGAAAAAGGTGAAACGTGAGGTGGAAGAGCTAACAGCAGGCGTAGATGCGAAACAGGCAGTCCTGGGGTCGCTGACGGCACTCTACCCCTGGATGAGCCCATACCATTCCCGGCCGATCCGTGATTATGCGTTTCGCCTGTTTACGGCGCCGGCTTCGGTTCCCATGCCAGAAATCCGGCTCCGAGCCTTCACCAAACTACTCGACATCATCAGGAAGGCAGCGACACGAAACGGGTTGTCTGCCGATACCGCCTTGGAAATCTGCAGGGATTTCCAAAGGCGCCGCGTGTTGCAGACAGGCCCTCATTTGTTTCTCCTCCTGGAGCCGGAAGCCTATTATACGCATATCTTCAGCCTCCTTGGTCTCTCGGCGCATGGCTGTTCGACCTACGTTTCCTACGCCGTTTCGACGGTGAATCTCGTCGAAAAGCCACGCAAGGGACCAGGCTGGATCACCGTTGACGGCAAGCCGGTCAACGTCTTTGGCCTGAGCCGAAGCCGGATGATCGGATACAGCCTGCTAGCCGGGCCGGGACCTTACAGGTTCGAGTTGTTACCGACGGAGCCAAGCACTGGCGGAGACGCGCTCACGCTGCTTCGTAGCCTTCTGCCGAAGACGCAATTCGAGCGGCCCGCGCACGCCATCAAGGCAGCCAATCTCATCCTTTGGCCAAAAATGTTCGGAGGCCGCTTCGCCTTCCTGCAGATCGACGACGAGGATGTTGCCGACCTGGTGGCCAACCATCTGTCGGAGGAAAATTCCTGGCTACGCATGAGACTGCTGGAAGACCCGAAGTTCGCTTCCAACATCCTTGCCGGCCTCGACGGACTCGCGTCTGGCCCGTGGAGTGGCTGGCTCGCTCGGGGTACTGATTTCTTCTGGTTCTATGAAAATGGCAAACGCCGTCCGCTGCGTCTGATCGCCGGCGAACTCATCGATCCTGCGACCGGTATGAAGGTGGCGTGCTTCACAGCCCCCGACATTCTCGAGCGGCTGGCAAACCGCAGCCTTGTCCCGAATCTCCTGCTGATGTTTCTGGTTTTGTCGATCCTGCCCGGCGTGCGCGCGCTTGGAGGCAGCTATCAGCCGATCTACTACCCCCTGATGCGCTATGTCGTCTGCCGGGCGCTCAAGGCCGCAGGTGTGGATGAAGATCTTCGGCAGGCTCTCGCAAACGAGGACATACCGGGTGCCTGGGGACATCGGGTAATTGAGTGTGACGATGATCCGCTCGAACTATTCCTAAATGGCAGGAACCGTGGGTTGATTGGTCTTATCGACCGCCTGGGCGACATTTCCTTCGCCGAGGCATGTGGAACCATGAGAGGCTTCGTGACTGATCCGTCGTGGCATGAACTTCACAGCCGGTTGCGGAACGGGCTGATTGCGCCGACCGATGAGGAATGGGCTTTTTCCTGAAAGGTCCTATGCACTTCCTATTTGTACGCCGGTTACGAATGGCAGCTTTGCGCCCCATGTCGGTCATTGAGCAAGCCATAGTTGCATCCGAAAGCGGACACTTCCGCCAACGGCCACCTTTGCGCTTACCGGCTATCCCAACGGAGCAACAGGCGGTTACGCTCGACGCCGCTCGGCGCCTCGGTAATCGACGCTCTTCAAAATTCAGCCTGGATTGGTGCCGTACTGACGAAGCCAGTAGCACTAACGCCTTCCCGCCCTGGGCCGCGTTCGCTATGTCTGGCCGCGCCGTCCGCCTTGGATCCACCTGATGTGCCCAGGACAGCTTGTATGACCACAAGCTAATATGCTACCTTGCACAATGCGCGGATTGCTGGCACTTGGAATGCTGGTTTTGGCGGCTACAACAGCAGCCGCAGGTGAGCAGTTGTTCGACTCCATCGCCGCCGGCGACAAGGGTGCCGTGGAGCAAGCCCTGGCAGGCGGTGCCGACGTCGACAGCCGGGCGCGCGACCAGGCAACGCTGCTCATCGCTGCAGCGCTCGATAACCAGCCGGAAATCGCCGACTTCTTGCTGGCCAAGGGTGCCGACATCATGGCGCGTAACTCGGGCGGCTTTACCCCGCTTCATGCGGCGGCCTTCTCGGGCAGCCTGCCGATCGCCAAGCTGCTGCTGGAAAAAGGCGCGGTGCTCGACGATGCCGCCAACAAGGCGGGTGCTACGCCGTTGCTGGTGGCCGGCGAGGAAAACCACATTGAACTGGCCGAGTTCCTCATTGCGAAAGGTGCCAATGTGAACCATGCCGAGGGGCATGGCTACATGCCGATAACGCGCGCATTCTGGAAGGGCAACACGGATATCATACGACTTTTCAAACGCCATGGTGCTACCTGCCAAGCCAAAATTCTTGGCAAGGCGAACGCGGCGAAGTGCGCCGAGATCCACGATTAACGGAGGATACAGATGAGCACGATGATCAAGCCACGACTGGTTCGGAGTTTGGGGACGGCTGCCCTGGTCGCGGCAGCTGTGGTCGCCGGCGCGGGATCGGCATGTGCCGACGATTCGGTAAACACCGGCTATTTTGGTGGTGTGGCGATCATGGGCTACGACACGGTCGCTTACTTCACTGACGGCAAGGCCGTGAAGGGCTCCGAAGAGTTCACTTATGAATGGCTGGGGACACCTTGGCATTTCGCCAGCAAGAAACACCAGGAAATGTTCATGAGCGAACCGGTCAAGTACGCTCCTCAATATGGCGGGTACTGCGCCGGCGAAGTCGTGGGCGGGGGGGTCACGGTCAATGTCGATCCTGAGGCATTCAAGATTATCGACGGCAAGCTCTACCTGATCTACGACGTCGACAATGCGGATGATTTCGCCGCGCATGCAGCTGAAAATATCCCGAAAGCCGATGCCAACTGGCCGAAGGTCGCGGCCAATTTGGAACTCGATCACTATCATTGAGACGCGCGTGTGCGTCTACCGAACCACGGTGAAGTGAAACACCTTGCTTGTATTGGCATAGGAGTAGCTTTTGCCGGCTGCGTCGTTGCGTCTGTAGACGGGACCACAGTCGGGGCGACCGAACAGGTTCTCGCTCTGCTCGCACAACAGATCGCCATCGACGTAGACGGTCTCGGTGACTAGCCGCGTCGTAGAGCGGAAGGCCGCCTTGCCGTCGCTTCCGATCTGAAGGAAGGCTGGTTGGAGACCGGGTTCGATCTGGCCTTGCAGTGTATGGCCAATGACGAGGGACGCGATCTCGGCACCCTTTAACTGGTCCTGTTCGGCCGGGGTAAAGCCGAAGCGCCATTGGGGGAGGCCCGCCTGGCGCAGTGCGGCGACGAGTATCGCCAGATCCTGCGGATTCCGAAAATGTGCATGAGTCATCTCCCACCCAGCCAAAGAGTCCACGTAGCTGGACCCTGCTACGAGGCGGAGCCCCTCGGCGATTGCGGCTTTCGCATCCGGTAGGCGGCCGCCGCGGACATACGCCGCAGCGAGCGTAAACCGAAAGTTGCCAACCGTGGACGCATCGTCGCGTGTGTGCTCGAGAGTCTCGATCGCTTTCTCGACATTGCCCTGGAGCAGAAAAACCAGCCCAGCAGTTTCCCGGTTGATCGCTGAGAGGTCGGGGTCGAGCCTGAGCGCCGTCTCGACCGCAGTGGCTGCCTCGGCATGATTGCCGGCGTAGAACTGAACATATCCAAGGGCTGCTTGCGCCTCTGCATCGCCCGGACCGATTGAAACAGCCTTCTTGGCAGAGGCAATCGCATCTTCGTAGCGGCGATTCACGACCTGCATGATCCCAAGAATAGCATAGGGCGACGAAAGGTCAGGGTCGAGTTCCAAAGCTCGGCTCGCCTTCTCATATGCTCTCTTTCGTGCTGGCGCGCTCTGGATGACGTCGTTGAAGGCCTCCCGCCAGATATAGATTGTGGTGCGCGCGTCGGCCGCGAAGGCTTCGGCAAAGGCGGGGTCAAGCTCCTCCGCCTTGTCGTAGAGCGCAAGCGCCTCCCGCAGCCCGGCCTGCAGGACGCTGCGTGACGCCGTCTCGGCTTGTAGATAGTAATCATAGGCCTCGAGATTGCTCGTCGGCGGCCGCGCCATGCGCTCGCTTTCCGCTGCCGAAGGTTGCATGCCAAGCGCCTTGGCGATCTCGCCGCTCATCTCGTGTTGGACGGCAAACACGCCGGCCATGCCACGGTCGAACCGGTTGGCCCACAGATTGTCGCCCGTTGCCGTATCGATGAGCTGGGCATTGAGGCGGATCTGGTCGCCGGTGCGGCGGACGCTCCCCTCGACAACGAAGCGGACGCCAAGGTCGCGCGCGACGTCCGCCAGCGCTGCA
>NZ_AYVK01000075.1:0-12907 GCF_000503155.1 Mesorhizobium sp. LSJC285A00 | reverse complement strand
AACGCCGTGCGCTACCTGGTCCGCTCGGGTTGCGGTTGGCGGATGCTGCCGATCCATTTCGGACCCTGGCAAACGGTCTACGGCTGGTTCCGCGAGTTGGCTCGGCGCTTTCTGTTCCAGACCATCCACGACGTGGCGCTGATGCTGGATCGCGAACGAGCCGGGCGCGAGGCCAGTCCCACGGCTGGTGTGATCGACAGCCAGTCGGTCAAGGCTCCGCAAGCTGAAACAAGGGGTTATGACGCCGGCAAGAAGATTGTCGGCCGCAAGCGACACATTGCCGTGGATACGGATGGGCGGCTGTTGATGGTCAATCTCACCACCGCCGACATCTCCGACAGTGCCGGCGCTCAGGCGATCCTGGATGGTATCCGCAGGCGCTGGCCCTGGGTGAAGCATCTGTTCGCCGACGGCGCCNGGCGCTCAGGCGATCCTGGATGGTATCCGCAGGCGCTGGCCCTGGGTGAAGCATCTGTTCGCCGACGGCGCCTATGACCGGCTGAAGCTCATGGACAAAGCCACCTATCTCGACTTCGTGGTCGAGATCATCCGTCGATCCGACGACCAGAAGGGCTTCCAGATCCTGCCCCGCCGCTGGGTCGTCGAGCGGACCTTCGGCTGGATGACAAGATGGCGACGCCTCGTGCGCGACTACGAGCAGCGCATCGACGTCTCGCAAGCCATGATCCTTGTCGCTATGGGCGGCAATCTCATCCGCCGAAACGCTCATCCGTGAATTTCAAAACGGACTCTGAGACTGTATCGCATCTACTTGGTCCCATTTAGGCGATCTTCGGCTGTCCGCGCAGAAGATCCGCGTCTCGTGCTGAACTATACAGAAAGCGGCCATACACGGGCGCGCATGAGCGCTCCCCGCCAGCGGCCGGTGCAACCGTTTCGGTGCATCTGTAGCGCCTCGAAATGCGTGGTGCAGCCTGGAGGCCCGGCATTTGCGGTAGGTGCCAGCTATGCGCGCTCGAATTCTGCGCGCGTTTGGGAAAAAACGCCGAATTGCTGAGACGCCCTGCCGCTATAAGCTGTCCCTGCGGCGTTGAATACAAGTATCGTTATGGCAATTCTTTCCGCCATCATTCTTTCCGTTGATCGCTGTTGGCGAGCAACTTGCATATGTTGCCGCCTGCGAGACCAAAGACGTCGACCGGGCGGTGAGGAGTCATGGAAAGTTCGCGACGATCAAAGGTGAGCGGCGGTGTCTCCAGGCTTGCCGCCGTGCGTTCGCCGAAGCGACGATCGGAATGCGGCGGCCGTCGATCGGTAGAACCAGATGCTGGCAAATGTGCAATTGCAGCGCTCTTCATCGGGATCAACCCGCACGCGGAAATTGCCAAGCATGGTCTTAGGACGGGTGATGGAGACGACGAGAACGCCGCGCGTCGTTGAAGGTAAAACAGGTCATGCAGCATGAAACTTCTCATCGGTTCCGTTCCAACGACTCTCGCCCCGCTTCGCAACCAGGTGTTTCGTTCGATCTGGATATCTACACAGATATCCAGCCTGGGATGGCTCGTGCAAACAGTCGCGATCAGTTGGCTCATGGTCACCATTTCAGCTTCGGATCTCATGGTCGCGCTTGTGCAGGCCGCCTCTACACTGCCGGCGTTTTTCGTCTCAATTCTTGCCGGAGCCATTGCTGACAATTTCAGCCGCCGGGGGGTGATGTTTGCCGGCCAATGCCTGATCGCCTTGGCATCCATAACGCTGACGATTTCTGTAGGCTTGGGGTTTGTCCATCCTTGGCTAATACTCGGCCTGGCTTTCCTGGCTGGCTGCGGCTTCGCCTTGAATGATCCAGCCTGGCATGCTTCCGTTGGCGACATCCTAGCCAAGCGCGATATTCCCGCTGCAGTGACGCTTATGTCGGTCGGATACAACATTATCCGGAGCATAGGCCCGGCTTTGGGTGGCGTGATCCTGGCTTTCTTTGGACCGTTGGCCGCTTTCGCCCTCGCATCCTTGAGTGATCTCGCGCCTCCAATCGCACTTTGGCGCACCAAATGGCACGTTCGCTCTTCTCCTCTCCCGCGTGAGCGAATGACGATGGCGATTCATGACGGAGTGCGCTTTACGGCGTTGTCCTCGGAAATCAGAGCAGCAATCGCTCGCGCAACGCTATTCGGCATGGCCAGCATTTCCATTCTCGCGCTGCTGCCTCTTGTCGTGCGGGACAAGCTCGTGAGCGGACCGATTGTGTACGGCGTTGTGTTGGCCGGTTTCGGCACGGGTGCATTCATCGCAGGGATGAGCAACGGTTTCTTGAGGCGGACTGTCTCCCAGAACTCGCTGATGGCGTTCGCTTCCATGGCTTGTGCGGCATGTTGTATTTCATTGGCCCTTGCATCGTCCGTAGCCTTGGCAGCAATTTTCATGGCGATCGGGGGTGCGGGTTGGCTAATCACGTGGACCGGGACTGGCGTTTCGGTGCAACTGGCGAGCCCAAGATGGGTCGTTGGCCGCACGCTCTCGATCTACTACGCCTTGACTTACGGCGGCCTGGCAGCCGGCAGCTGGATCTGGGGTGCCATCGCCCAGAACTACTCGTTGACCTTGGCGTTGATAGGTGCCGCGGGGGCTCTGTTGCTGATTGCGGCAGTAGGGATAGTTTTGCCGATACGGCCTTGGGAAGACCTGGATCAAGAAAGTTCAGATTTTCGCGCACCGGACTTGGCACTCGATCTGAAGCCCAGAAGTGGCCCGATCGTTGCCAAGGTCGACTATTCCATATCCGAGACGAATATCGACGCCTTTCTCGGCTGCATGCGGGCAAAGCGGCACGCTTTTAGCCGCGCCGGTGCGCGAAACTGGACGCTTCAACGAAACCTTCAAACGCCTTCACTTTGGACAGAGACATTCCGCACGCCAACCTGGATGGACTTCCTGCGCCTGAATCATCGGCTCACGGCCGCGGATAAAGAAGCAGACGAACATCTTCTCGCGCTGCATGATGGAGAGTTTCCTCCATACACAGTGCTTTCAATCGAGCGAACGACCGAGGCAGCTCGTACTCGTGTCTCAACAATCTTTTCTCGTCCTCCAAGGTGATCTCATGGCGAAGCTGTTAGCCGATGAGCAGGCGCGATCACCCATGGGCTTTCCAGAACACAAGGTTCGCACGGCAGCCCCACGTCGGTTCGAATAATCTGCGGCGTGCTTGGATCGAGTGTCGATTTCGGGCCAGACGAAATCTTCGCCGTAGGCCAAACATATGTGCCAATACTAGTCGCAGAGCAGGAGGGTCTGCCCATCGTCTTAATCTGGTCGATTGTGATGTTCTCTAATGAGTCAAGGCCGGCCGCTCGGTTGTGAGCGTTCTCGACGCTTTCGGGTGGCCTGGGTTCTCTTCGTGCTCATCACTTCTCGTTAATAGGCCGCGATCGCCGCCGCAGCAGCCTCCCCCGTTCAGTATAGCACTTGACGAATTTGTGCCCGGAAGTCGCAAAGAGACCCAGCATGTCGTTGATGACGAGAATCAGCCCGTCACAGGCCCGATGCCGATGGTCGGATGCTACCTCTTCGGTGGTCCGGGGGGGGCGAGCGCCTCACGGTCCTCAATACAATGCAAACCGTCGAGAACGTCGTCACGGTGATATTGAGGTGGCCGGCATGAAGCTCGGCACTCCAAGCCGTGCAGCCTTCGACGATCGCGTGCGCGAGCTAATTGCCGCAGATACAATCATCATGGGCTTATCGAGCCGCTTCTGGCGATCGTGGCCACGATGTTGCGTGAGTTCGGGCGTGACAAGCCAGTCCTTAAGACCACCCGCCAGGAGCAAGTCTCCGGCGACTCATGAGCGTTCCAGGCGTAGGGCCGGTCACCGCAGGCCTTCCGTCCCACGATTTTTTAGAGGCAAAGATGCTTGACCCCAGTCCGCGGTTAGACAACCATGGATCAACACTTCAGTCTGGTTCGACGGTAAACTGAGACATGACGTTTGGACGAATCGGTGAATGCACCTCTCTTCCAATCTCCCCACCGCTCTAACAGCTCCAGCCCCACGCATTCGGCCATGGTATCGAGCTCCTGGTGATAAACGTAACGAAGGCGTTCTGGAATACGTCGGACCGATGTACCAGAGAACCAGAGGAAGGTTTGGATCAAGTTCTGGGTTGTTGGGTCGTGTATTTCCGCATGGACGAATGTATTCTCGTGATCCACGAACATTGTAGTAGTTTTCTGGCCGCTGACGAAACCATCGAAGGCTGGCACACGCACTTCTATCACCAAGACCCCCTCCTCGTCTAACGCCTCCGCGGCAGATCGAAGGCAAGCTATTTGCTCTTCGCGCGTGACGAGCACCATGAACGTGTTGTAAACACAATAAACTAGGCGGTAGCGTTGCACTGAGTTGAAATCGGCAATGTTCCCCTTCCAAGCCTTGATCCGATCGGTACGATTGGCGAGAATTTTCAACATATTGTCCGAATTGTCGATACCTTCGACCGTGACGCCGCGCTCGGTCAAAGGTACCGCCACGCGCCCGTTGCCAATACCAAGTTCAAGAGCACTCCTGCCCCTGCAAAATCGCTCAAGAAAGGCAGCGGTTTCGTCTGCCTCGGCGACCTTACCTACTATAATGGTATATTGTTCATAAACCGACGCAAATGTATTATAGGTTAACTCACCAGACAACATTCATAATTCCTTTCTATGTGGTAGATACGACTTAGCTTTCTACAGTTTACTTTAGTGAAACTATGCGGCGGCCATTGCTCTCGCAAGCGCACATACCGAATAGTTGCACTCTTGACACCAATCCCGTGATTCCAAACCCCGTTTGTCTCCAGCAAATTGGTCCAAGACGACGTTGCGGTCGGGTCTCAGGGCAGTGTGGACTGAGCGGCAAGCGCTATGCCAATTTGAAACCCATTTTAGCTCAAGACCTTGGCTGTTCGCGTCCAATCTCTCTGTTTGCAATGGGACATTCTGTATCGCTCCCGACAATCGACAAGCCAATCGGATACCTCAAAAGACCGGCGTTTTGCCAGTGAGTTGGGTCGCGGTCGAGTAGCTGAGCCATCGCCCTCATGGATCCGGCGTGCGGATCTCTCGGACCCGGCTCTTCCCGATGGTAACCCGCGTCACATCCATGCTTGCGTCGAAGTTCGAGCGGCCACCCATGCGCCGGATTTCGGTGGTGTGCGTCAAGTTCTGCAAAATTGGGCGGCCATGATGCTGGTCATGCGGCTTGGCGTAGAGCCTGCTTCTTGTGCTCGCGTAGGTCGTCCATGGTGCTTTAGCGGTTGGCCTCCAGCCGAAACGGCGCATCGGGACGGGACTGCGGATCGGCCCCGCCTTTGCCGGGATCAAGGCATCCATCGCGCGACACTCGAAAGCCCCGGTACACTCTTTGCGTAGCGCCGGCATCAGCCGTGACTGTACTAATGGACAGCCCTGTCGCTCCATGGTGGATCGATCCGATCGACGATCATCCTACCCGGCTCGACTTCGTCGCTCGATGAACTCGGCTATCTCGCCTTCGCCCAGGCTGGCGGGCAGTTGCTCTTCCCCTCGTCTCGAAGCTCTACGAGGCACCACCGTCATCATCACCACTAATCTGCATTCTGCGAATGGCCCACCGTCTTCGGCGATGCCAAGATGACCACCGCGCTGCTCGATCGTTACGCATCATTGCGATACTGTCGAGACCGGAAACGACCTCCTGGCGCTTCAAAAGCCGATCTCAAAACTCAAATCGAAAGCCAATCAGCCGCGCCCGATCAGGTGTGCAACCCCGCCCAGCTGCGCCTGATCGGGCGCTCACCGGCGTGCCCTTCATCACCCCAAACTGGGGTTCCCTTTTAGGCTCTGACGCACTCTCGCTGCGGCGACAGCCTAAGTTGCACCGACGAGGCGCGCCTGGAGCAGATCAATCTTAGCGCGGCCGTACATTTGCCGCTTGATGAGTTTGAGCTTGGTGATCTGGCCTTCAGTCTGGCCATTCGACCACGAAGAGATAACGGCGTTGCGGACTGCGGCGATGTCCTTTTCGACCCCGTTTGCAAATGACCCGACAAGGCTTGCCTTTGGGCCCTTGAGCCAGCGTCCAGTTCTGCGCCCCCCTTTGATCGGATCATCTGCTGAAAGGTCGTCGATTGCGGTTCGCGCGATGACGAGGTCAGGAACATTGCTCTCGATTGCCGCGATCAGTACAGCGCCCAATTTGGAGGCCTTGGCGATCGCCTCGCCATATCCACCACCCCGATCGCGAGCGACAGTCACAATGGAAGGGTGGTTCGCCAGCCAAGCCTGCGATGTCGCCTGTTCGCGATCAGGCAGCAATGTCACTGGCCTGCGGCGCTCAAGATCGCAGACAATCGCCCCGTATCGCTGACCGCGCCGGACTGCAAAGTCGTCAATGCCGATGATGGCGAGCTCATCACGGCTGTTCAGTCCTGCGGCGCACGAGACGCAACAAGGTGTCGCTGCTCACCGGCATCATGAGGCGATCGGCAAAGGCCGCAGCCTGCCGCCAAGCGCGAGCCCCAAGTCTCAAGACGTCCGGTCCTTCGCGATAACAGAGCCAAAATATCGGCGCCAAACTGCTCGGCAAAAATGCGCCGGCGGCAAAGAACGGCGTCGCACCAGAAACGGCGAACCGTCACCCGCAGGAAAACCCGCCGACCGGCGATCGGAAAATCGGCGGCTTCCCGCAGATATCGGCTCTGGGTCCGGAGCGAACTGGTCCCACAGCATGGGCACGTTGCCGAAAGCGCCGTAGCGCGCACGTCAAGAAATACACAATCCGTGCCGATCTCAGCATGCTCGAGACGAAGCCCGCCGGCGTTTCGTCGACCCAAATCTCCGTTCCATCGCGCTGATTCCCCCCTCGGAAAAATCGCGATATCAGCCGTCACTGCAGCGAGATTGAGTCTGCCCCTTTTACGCGAAAATGCGGGGTCCGGATTCTAGAGCCTGTCGCGATTTAAGGGATTCAGGATTCCCTTTGGTTTGAGTTCGTGATTCATTGCGGTTGAAAGGAGACCGCGATGGGCAAGCCGCTACCGCTTGAGTTGCGTCAGCGTGTTGTTGCGTATGTCGATGAGGGGCATGGTCACCGCGAGGCAGCGCGCCATTTCCGCGTTTCGCCTCGCTTTGTGAACAATCTGATCAACTTGCGGCGGCAGACCGGTTCGCTTGAAGCGCGCCGGCAGGGCCATGTGGGCGGCGGCAAGCTTGAGCCGCATGCCGAGTTTGTGCGTTTGCGATTGGCCGAGACCGGCGAACTGACGCTGGATGAGCTTTGCGTCGAACTGGAGGTGCGTGGTGTGAGCGTGCACCGCTCCAATGTCGGGCGCCTGCTCCATCGCCTTGGGCTCAGTCATAAAAAAACTCTACTGGCCGGCGAGCAGCAGCGGGCCGACGTGCGCCAGGCGCGTGAGCTGTGGACCGGGCGGCGAAAGCGCTTCTTCAACAAGGCTTTGGCGCGGCTGATCTTCATCGATGAGACGTCGACCAACACCAAACTGACCAAACGCACCGGCTGGGCGCCGAAGGGCGAGCGCTTCAGGACCCATGCGCCCTTCGGCAAATGGCAGACGCAGACCTTCATCGCCGGGCTACGATGCCACGGCCTTGTCGCGCCGTGGATCGTCAACGCGCCGATGAATGGCGCCATCTTCGAACATCGAAACACAGCTTGCTCCCCAACTGTCGCCCGGCGATATCGTCATTCTCGACAATGTCGGCTTCCACAAGAACGAGCGCGCCGCACAACTGGTTCGCCAAAGGGGCGCTTGGCTCCTGTTCCTGCCGCCAGCTCACCCGATCTCAATCCGATCGAGATGGCCTACTCAAAACTCAAGGCGCGGCTGCGAAACAAAGCGGCCAGAACCTTCGACGCACTCTGCCAAGCTCTCGGCGATATCTGCCACCTGTTCGAGCCAGTTGAATGCAGAAACTTCTTAAGGCTGCAGGATACGAGGCTAATTAATCGCGACACGATTTAAGGTCATTGACAGCCGGTAGACCGCTTCTTCCCTAATCTGCCGCGATGTCTGGTCTTGCATAAGCCTCGAACGGAGCGCATTATTGGGCAAGGGTGCTTTTCCGATCTCCGCCATGAGGTTCGGCTGAATCAGCCCTCAGTCGTGACACCATACGTCCGAAAAGAACGACCGTAAACGATGCGGAAGTCATCTGCGAGGCGGTCGGCCGGCCATCAATGCGCTACGTGCCGCCGAAGTCGACTGATCAGCTGGCAATCCAGGCCGTCATCGCATTCGTCAGCGTCTGGTCGCCGACGGGGTCAGACTCGTCAATCAGTTTTGTGGCCTCCTTTCCGAGCATGGGATTGTCATTGCTCGTGACATCTCGCAGCTGCGACGCAACCTTGCCGTCATCGTTGGCAACGACGATGCGCGGCGCCGATCTGGCTGCTGTCATGCCGACATTCATCACCAACGGCGCCTGAACGACGTCGACCCAAAAGCCTTCTCGCCGATATCCTGGCGCACATCGTATCCGCCCAGCCGGATCGACGACGGCTCCCTTGGGACTGGCGCCGGGAGGCCCTCGACACCACGGCCACCTGATATGCAGATCAATAAAGTCTGCCGCGTCAACCACGATCGCCCGCGTTCCCGCGGAGTTCGGCGAAGACGGAAAATGGTTCCCGGGTATCGCGGCGGGACGGAGCACCAAGACGGATCAATTGGGTCTATGGCTTTTGCCATGACCCAGAATTTTGGCTCGCACTTGGGCGCTCCAATTTTCTTTCAGCAAATGAAATGCCGCCGGCGTGGTATGCTCGATGTTGCCCAAAGCGCTTGTTCGTCGCTCTTCGCCAACCTGCGTTTGTGTCTTCACACGCTCGGGTCGTGGGCGTCACGCGACCTTTCTTTTAATTCAGGCTGCAAGCTCTTGCGAAGTTTTTAAACAGATGGCGGCAGGCCGGTTCACTGACGTACATCCATTCTGGGTGCCACTGTACGCCGATGACAAAAGATCGACCGGGTGCCTCAATCGCCTCGACGACTCCATCGTTAGCACGTGCGGAAACCACAAACTCAGGGGCCAGTTGTTTGATGGCCTGGTGATGCATGCTGTTGACCGGGAATGACGATCGCTGCTCGCCACAGGCCCGCCACAGGAGCGAATTCCGCTCTATTTGGACCTCGTGAACCGTTTGGTCTAAAGGTGTGCCGTCGCGATGATCGAGCGCATTTGCAAATTCATCAAGGGTATGGGGATAAATCGTGCCTCCCGCTACGACGTTTAGAAGCTGCATCCCCCGACAGATGCCAAGAATAGGCATAGAACGATTGAGCGCTGAGCGCGCAAGTGCGAATTCAAAGTTATCGCGCTCAGGGATAATTCCTTGAACAGTCGGATGCGGAGCGGCGCCGTAAAATTCTGTCGGAAAATCTTTGCCGCCGGTAAGCACCAGACCGGAAATGAAGTTTAGCAATTCGCTCATGTCCTCTGCTTCAGCATACGGCAAAATGATTGCAATCGCACCCGCTTTCTCGATTGCGCAAACATATTGTTTGTCACAGATGTAGTTTTCCGCCTCTACATCGAATTCGCTGACGATACCTATGACCGGGAGCACGTTATTTGCCATGTTGATCCTCAAATACTTGAAAAAGCGTATAGAGGCGCGAGACGTGCTGGTGATGGACCGAGACCCGGAACCCAACTATCATCGAGCGTAAGCTCTTCATTGCTGCTCCTTCCGGGTGTTGTGACGATCTACATCGATTACGTTCTCACATCCGTACAGGAGCGCCGCCCTCCTTTCAGCTCCGGCCAACCCCTATCTCCCTATCTCGGGTGAAGTCAGATACCGCCTTGTGCAACCAGCACCTAGACGAGTCAGCACCTCCTGTGGCTTAACGCCAGCAGCCGAAGCAAGATCCTCGACGGTGAAATCTTTACCCAGCAATTCCACAAAGCTACCTGGAACACAAAGCGCCTCAGGAACGTCTGTTATATCTATCGTTGTGTATTCCATTGATATTCTTCCGATCAGAGGAGCCGAATGTCCGGCAAACCGAACGGATATCTTGTTCGCGCAGGCCCATGGAAGACCATGCTTGTAACCGATCCCGACGATCGCTACGCGGCTGGCTCGGACGGCACGAAACGTCGCGCCGTATCCAACAGCCTCCCCCCTAGCCACATTGCGCACGTCCAGTATTTTAGCTCGGAGCCTTACAACGGGCTGCAGCGGATTTGGCTGAATTCCAGCGCTATTGAGCCCGTACAGTGCTGAGCCCACCCGCACCATGTCGAAATGATAGGATTTGCCTAGCCAGACACCAGCGGAGGCAGCGAGACTACCACGGGCGGGCCTAAGCAGATCGTAGATCGCCTGGAAGCGGTTCCTTTGCAATACATTGGTCGCGTCCGCAACGCATTCGGCGCATGCGAGGTGGCTGAGTACGACTAAAGGGGAATACCTGTCGAAGGTACCAGAAAGATAAGCGCGCCGCACGTCGACAAAGGCGAGCCCAAGGCGGGATAATCCCGTTTCCACGTTGAGAAAGTATGTTTGCCTTCCTGTTGCATTAAGTGCCTCCAATTCAGCGCAATTGTTTATAACCGGGATGAGGCCCTTTGATCGATAGCATCGACCAAATCTCGTAAACTCATCGCAAAAAACCGCAACTGCCTGGTATATATGGGAGGACCTTAGAAGCAGCGCTTCGTGCAGGTTCGCGACAAAGAGCAGATCGCAACCGGCATCAATGAGCGCCCGTGCAATCTCTACAAGACCAAGCCCGTAAGCGTCGCTTTTGACGACAGCGGCCACCCTTACGTGTGGCTCCACGAGGGCCGAGATGGTCTGGAAGTTCTCCTGAATCGCCCCCAAATTGACTTCAAATACTACATCGGCAGACCGTGCTAGAGACAACATCTTCTGCTCTCCCTCAGCGCTTGGGGTCCGCCTTCTTAAACTGCAGCTTCGCGACGTGGCGCGTTAACCGTCACGCAGATGAACTCTCCCTAGGCGTTCAACGGATTGAGACGTCTCGCTCGACTGGTCCATCGTGCGGCGGCCAACGTTGACCGCGAAGAGAAGCGAGGACTCGCGGGCGACATGGTCTGAAGAAATACCAGGAGGAGCTTGACACCTCAGCGACCCCAATCAGAGAAGCCTCCTAGACGATGCCAGCTCCGAAATACCGCGTGTGGGCGACATCGAGCATGCCGTTGACCAAGCTCAAGAAGCTGTATCCGGCGGTCATCGCGGCCAAGGGATAAAGGCTGGTCGTACCGAGGGGATAGAGGCTGGTGGGACCGAGCGCCGGAACGGAGTTGATCTCCAGGACAAAGGGCCGGCCGGAGCGGTCGATCCGGAGGTCAACGCGCGCGTAGTCCCGGCATTGACAGGCACGAAAGGTCGCGACTGAAATGTCCCGTAGCATCGTCGCAAGCTTGCTCTCGATTTCCGCCGGGCAAATCGTCTGCGGTGTCTCTGCCCAGGTGGCAAAGTGCGTTTCGCGACCTCCGAAGTCCCGCTCCACAAGAGGTAGCACCTCGAGGTGCTTTCCATTTCCCAGCAGCGCAACGAAGATTTCTCGTCCTTCGATGTATTCTTCCACAAGCGCATCTTGTGAATACTGGTCGACGATCACTTCTACAGCGTGCCTCAGCTTCGCAGGCTCATGTACAAGCTGCAATCCGAAACTGGAGGATTCGTGACGCGGCTTCACTACTACTGGGAATTGCAGGTCGCCAGTATTTTCAGTGCCGCGACGCATCACGCGGAAGTTCGGGGTCGGCACACCGCGATCGCGGATGAGCCTTTTGGTGACCACCTTGTCGAGCGCCAGCCCATGCCCGAGCGGGCCCGATCCGGTATACGGGACGCCGGCCATCTCGAGCATGGCCGGAACGTGGGTTTGACGGCACTCGCCCTGAATTCCGGCGGCCATGTTGAAGACCATTCCAGAGGGGCGGGCCTGGGGATCGGGCGGCATGAACCTCTCGAGCGTGGCGAGCAGTCCTTTATCGCCTTCGCACAGCAGCGTCTCGTGGCCGCCCTCTTGCAGTGCCGCCACCACGCTTTCGGCCGTCTCGCGGTGGTATTCCTCCTGACAAACGTGACCGAACCGATTGATCACGCCCGTATGATCGTGGTTCCACACGATGGCTACTCGCATGAGCTACTCCCTGGATGTTTGCTCGCTATTACGTCGCTCGGATCTGTAGATCGTGGGAATCAGCTTGTCCGGACTCCGTCTTCACCGCGTCCCATGCAATCGGCATGCCACCGAAGAACTTGTATGAACAAGATGGGGAACCATGTGTTTCGCGCCGCGCCCGGCGAGTATCGTGCGCGTCATGTGTCGGCTTTCTAACATAGACGCCTTCACTCGGGGACACAGCTGTATGAGAGAATACTGCTTCGAAGCGCTCCTCGACTGACACAAACTGGAAAGCAGTATCTGGAAGAAACCAGACATTTAGCGAAAAGAGAACTCTCCATGCTCTTGCGAATGCAACCCAGGGAGAATGTCACCTGTCCGAACCGGATAGGTAGTGTAGTGCACCCCTCGGGTGAGACAGAGATCAGTAACAGTTCTCTGTTTCTGAGATCGCCGCAGGGGCTTCCCGCCGCGATCGTATTAGGCCGGCTTCATATTCATCCGGCGATTGATAATCGATCGCCGAATGTAGGCGCTGCGTGTTGTACACGGCGTCGATGAATTCGCCGATCCTGTTCCTTGCATCGTCGATGTCGCGATAGGCTCTGGCGTCGGCTTCCTCCTCCTTCAGCGTTCGCATGAAGCGCTCGGCCTTGGCATTGTCGTAGGGATTGTCCTCCCGCCATTCGGCGATGGCGCTGCGAGCGTGGTCGAGGCCGAAGAACAGGCTCTCGTTCAAGAGCTCGTCGCGCATGCGACCGTTGAGAGATTCGACATAACCGTTCTGCATCGGCTT
>NZ_AYVK01000074.1:0-13156 GCF_000503155.1 Mesorhizobium sp. LSJC285A00 | reverse complement strand
GGCGGTCGCCCGGTAGATGGCGTCGCCATCGCGTCCGGCCGCATCGGCGAGCGACAGCACGGCCGCCTGGCTGAGCAGCGGCACGTCGATGCGCGCCACGCTGCCGGCCGGGATTTCGCCCAGGGCGCGGCGCACCCGCATCTGTCCCTCGCTGCGGTCGGTGCGCGCCGTCAGCAACAGCAGGATGTGGGTGTTGACGATACGCCGGCCGAGGAAGCGCACGAAATCGAGCGTCGCATCGTCGGCCCAGTGCAGGTCTTCGATGATCAGCAGGCACGGCCCCTTGGCCGCAAAGGCGTCGAGCGCATCGGAAAACAGCGGCAGTCTCTGCCCATGCCGGGCGTCGATTGCGCGCGGCAGCGCCCATTGCGCCTCACGGGCCAGATCGTAAAGCGGCCCCAGCGGATCGGGGATCGACAGATCCTCGCAAGCGCTGCGCAACATTGCCGCGCTCTGCCCGACACGGGCCGCGAACGCCTCGACAATCGCCGTCTTGCCGGCGCCGGCCTCCCCCGCCAGCACCGCGACTCGGCCATGGCCGCCTATTGCATCGCCAAGCAGTGTCTCCAGCTGCTGCAGCTGCGTCTGCCGTTCCAGAAGCATCATTGTCATCGTCTCACAGGATCGGTGTTTTCCCACCATGGCGGGCCGCTCACGATTAGCCCGTGAAGAAAGCGCCGCAATGTGACTTTGCACACATTGCCGTGCCTCTTTCCACAAATAACGACGCCAATATAGGGAATCGTCCCGCCAAATATGGGGAATCGTTCCGATGCGCGGGCCGGGCCGGCGTGGTCAACGTCCAGCCGCGCTCCGATCGAGCGTGAACCAATGGAAAAGGAAACCTTCCATGCCTCGCTACCTGATTGAACGCACATTTCCGGACGGCCTCAACATACCGATGACCGACATCGGCGCCAGCGCGGTGGGCGGCGTCGTCATGCGCAATGCCGAAAAGGGCGTCACCTGGATCCAGTCCTTCGTCACGCCCGACAAGAAGCACAGCTTCTGCATCTACGACGCGCCGACGCCCGAAGCTATCCGCAGCACCGCTCAGAAAAACTCGCTGCCGGTCGACAAGATCACGGAGGTGCGGGTTCTTGACCCTTACTTTTACCTCTGATCCTGCGTTCGGTCGCCACGATGATGAGCATCAAACTGTCCTTCGCGGCCATGGCGAACTGCCTGATGGCCTGCCGCTCGGTGGAATCGGGCCTGTCCTGGGAAAGACCGGCCGGCCAACCTCCGTGCTCGACCGTCTATGGCGGTTCGCGTCGAAGCTGCCTGCGTATCTGTCTGAAAGGCGGCGCTTGCCCCCGGAAGGCGACTATCTGAGGCGCGACATCGGGCTATCGGAGCGGGACGTCCCGCAGGAATATTGGCAATATTACTTTTGGGATCGTTGATTTTTCACGGTTTTTAAGGGCTGCGGCCAAAGCCCGGCAACGGAAGCCGCATCGCATGAACCGGGACGGACAAACCAAATCCTAAACCAACGCCGCAGCGTTTCGGGCAGCCTGATCGGCCGCCGTCGCCTCGAGCGTCAACAAACGGACGGAAGACCATGACCATAACTCTTTGGACGACACGCTTCGCGGCTTTCGCCGCCATCTCGATCACGGCGGGTGCGGCCGCCCAGGCGCACGACGCCAACCCGCTGGCCGAAAAGGTGCGCGCCGCCAACAGCCGCTTCGAAAATGTGGCAGCCGCCACTGCCGAAGGCTACGCGCCAATCCCATGCGCCAGCGGCATCACCGGCGGCGCCATGGGCATCCACTATGTGAACGGCGCCTATCTCAAGGACGATGCCGTCGATGTCGCCAAGCCCGAAGCGGTGATGTACGAGCCGACGGCCGACGGCAGCCTGAAGCTGATAGCGGTCGAATACATCACCTCGAAAGGCCCGGCCTCGCTCGAAGGCCAGCTGTTCAACTTCAACAGCGCCCCCAACCGCTACGGCCTCGGCCCGTTCTACGAACTGCATGTCTGGGCTTGGAAACAGAACCCGACCGGCGCCTTCGCCGACATGAACCCGAACGTGTCCTGCGACGCGATGAAGGGGATGTAACGCCCCGACACCTCCGGCACCGGACACACCCGGTGCCTGGCCATCCCCCTTGGCGGGGGAGGGGCGAGCGAAACGCCGACCGGCTCCCCAGTCTTCCCCGGCGTTCGCTCGCCTTTTCGTTTTACCCCGGCTAAATGAAAAATGACGCACCTCAACAGCCGCGCTTCTAAACTAGACGTGTCGATCCCATGCGCCAGCGACATCACCGGTAGCTCCAAGAGCATCAATTCCGACAATCCCGCCTATCTCAAGGACGACGCCGTCGCCGTCGCCAAACCGGAGGCGGTGATGTACGAGCCGATGGCCTACGGCAGCCTGAAAGCACGGTCGAATATATTACCTCGAAGGGCGGCCTCGCTCGAAGGCCAGTTGTTCAAATTCAAGAGCGCCCCCAACCGCTACGGCCTCGGCCGGCTCTACGAACTGCATGCCTGGGCCTGGAAACGGAACCCGACCGGCACCTTTGCCAACATGAACCCGAACGTGTCGTGCGAGGCGACGAAGGGGGATGCAGGCATCGTGGACGTTTAAGCAAAGTTCAGCGCCCAGGACGACCAAGTCCTAACGTTTGGAAACGCGGCTGGTAAGAGTGCTATTTTTGGCATCTCTGCAATTAGTTGCCTACGCCTACATCGATCTCCTGACCTATAACGGCGCTTTCCACAAAATTTCTGAGGCGTTGAGCTGTAGAATTATAAATCGCGGAATTGGGCGACCGACCAGAGAGGGTCAACACGAACGCAACTTCCTGCTCCCCAAGCTCGCGATGATTTGACAATCCAAACTGGAAAAGATCCCGAGCAAAAACCCGCGCATGAAGCCGCATGACATTTCCCGAGTATGTAAGTCCGCCGCGGCGGCTGAAATCTCGGGAATGACGCCTTACAGGGTGCCACTTCGCCAATTCAGAGCGAGCAGTCTCCTCTGGGTCCTTATCCTCTCGCATGCTGCCTAGTAGATTCCCAACACCACCAGACGCCTTCTTATACTGCAACGCAACTTGCAGCCTGGTGGCAAAATAATTTGGTCCGCCTAGCTGAGACACAACCGGATTTAGTATTGCTGTTAAGCGAGCCCGACCAAAGAGATTGCCCGCGCTAATCAATTCGGGAGGTATTGGAATATCGTTCCAATAGTAGGCGTAACCTGGGATCAATGCCGCCCGCCATGCCATTGTGACGCTACCAGGTTCACATATCCAAGGCATGTTTCCGTGGAACGGGGTGCCCCAACCACGCGTGGTCTCGTGAGCCTCCAACTCTGCCTTGTTAATCAAGAGAGCTCGAACTAGGTCAGGGGATGGCTCCTTCAGATTTGCATATGTGTGAGCTGCAAGAGAAGAAACTAGCGGAACCGCATAGCTGCTACCCGATTGCGGTGGGCCACCCCCAACCATGTTCAGAGTTGAATACCAAGAAAGGTCTGGCTTTAGCATTCCATCTGGCCCAGGGCCAACCAGTGATACTTGGCAGGGGCCAGAAGGCATTCCACGGCCGTCAAACTTGCGACCCGCGACAGTGAGGGCAGCTTCACAATCAGCGGGAGGGCATAGTTGTTTTTTCGGGTTGTCCGGATGTTGATTTCCTATTGAAATCACGGGCAAGATGTTGAACTCGCGCGCAATCTGGCGGATTTCGTGTCCTAGGTAGCTGACGACTTCAAGATCATCCTCCGGAATTGTCTGATTGAAGGACATGTTCCAGACCTTGGCGTCCGGAAACCTTCTGGCAACCTGCCGAAGATAGTCGATAAGCATCTCAGTATTTGTGGAAGAATTCCCCCCCGCCCTTGGAATCGCTTGTACCGTTCCAATCCGGCATTCAATCTCTGGAAGATTTAGCTGATTGTTCCAAGCGAACGCTTGGACGACCAGAGAAGAGATTCTATTCCCATGGACATGGTCGGCGACACGATTGACGACAAGTGGCGGAGCGCGCCAAGCCTCAAGAGCGAGGTAGCTTCTAGCGGTCAAACCACCATCAACAACAGCAACGACTGGCTGTGTAGCCGGAGTTGGGAGCGGCGGCCCGGGTTCCGAGCCAACGTTCGGCGCCGTAACCTCGACTCTTCTTACGGGATCAATTCGATATGATGCCCCGGAGGCCACCAACTCCCGCAAAGAACTGCGATTTGGAACCCTGACGTAAGCGCGGGCCGCGCCATCGTTTCGATAACGCCTAGCCGCTCTGCGAATCGCGGTTTGATCATTGCTCATTACTACTGCAATGCCTTCCGCATCAGCATCTCCGTCGGGCGACGGCAAATCTACCCGAGAATATGTAGGCAGAATCAGGCTCTGGTTCTCTATCCTACTTAGCGTCTCAATGACTGACGCGCGGGCATTCTCGTCTCGAAATGGAGCAAGCCAGATAATAAATGCCTTCCCACCATCCACGTCGTCTGCTTCCTTCCAAAGGGATTCGATCGTGTTGCCGCGCAGAATATCCTTTTCGCCAAATGGCTTTATGGATCTCACGCGCGAAATGGCGGTACGCGCCTCAATACTGCTTGCACTTCTGACAAACGAGGCGAAGGCACCTATTTTTTTGACGTCAGCCTCAACAAGATAGCCACCCGACACAGGGCCGGTAAGCGTGCATCCAAATCTGAGGTCAAACAATGCCTTCGGCGTCCAAGTGGGAGCGAAGGAGTCTCGGAACATGGAAGCTACTATTTGTATTTTGCCCCCGTGTTTCGGGTAGCTTTCCACGTCCCTTGTGAGCGCTTCAATATCCCTTGCCAAGGCAGTGCGCTGTCCATCCAATCTCTCGGCGACGACACCGGCCTCCCCCTGCCCTCCAACTGCAGGGCTCTCAGGAACTGGTTCTTTTGTAAGAGCCAAAACCGGATTGAGCAGCGGTTGGGAAGGACGCTTGTCAATTGGCATCTCGCTCCTCCTTCAGGTAGGCGGACACCGCTTGCCGACTTACTCCAAGAATCCGCGCAACATCCGCACCACTCGCGCGACCTTCACGGGTCAACGTTGCCGAAAGAGATTTCTTCTGTTCCGTTGAAAGGCCATTGCGCTCCGGGAGAACTACACGTCCATTCTTGGTCTGAATGATCGACCATGCGGCTGCGGCTAAATCTAAATCATGATTGTCCAACAGTGCTTGCCTGCGCGTTGCCAACGCTAGATTTTGAATGTCCGCGCCATTTAGCCCATTAGAAATTCGTGCTAAAATGGCAGGTATCGATGCGTCGTCTTGCGGTAAAAAATACCGCCAAAGGTCTTCACGTATTGCTTCGTTAGGTGCTGAAAGCTCAATCTTATAGGGAAATCGGCGCCAAATCGCTGCGTCAAGCAGTTGCGCATGATTTGTTGCACCTATCACAACCGCGTGGTCGTCTAAAGAATCCAATCCCTGAATGACGGTATTGACGACGCGCTTGAGTTCGCCCAATTCGTGATGGTCATCGCGCAGCTTTGCTACAGCGTCCATTTCATCCAGGAATAAAACACCACGCTGATTTGGTACGAACTCGAAAACATTACGGATATTTTTTGAGGTATCCCCTAGCAATGACGAAATAACCGAGTCCAAGCGAACCACATAAAGTGGCATATCGAGATGAGAAGCGATATGTCCGGCGAGGAGTGTTTTTCCGGTTCCCGGCGGCCCAGAGATAAGCATTGATAGGCGTGTCGACAGCCCTTCATTGATAAGTATGTCTACGTTTTTGACGTCGTCCAAGAATGCTTGAAACGTACTTCTATTGGCGCCATCAAGGAATATAGGGGTGCTTGGCAGAACCTGCTCTTCGACCAAGGGCAGCCTAGATTTTACATCCACCGGCAGCGTTTCGACGTAGCCCGAGGCTCGAAGCGGCACACCCTTCTTGCGAATTAGCGCACGTATTTCCTTTGCCGCATCTGCATCCTCCTTGCTCAGCGATTGAGCGATTTTGCCTCCGATGCGGCGCACCCGTGTGTAATCTGCAGCAAGCGCCGCATCGAGGAGTTCAAGTACGTCGTTTTTTGAGATAGCCATGATCACCACGTCAATTGATAATTGACATTTGTAAACCTAATCCTATCAATTGACAACTCAAAACTTTATGATGTAAACCTATGGCGTCACATCGGTGATAGCCCGTAGTTGTGAAAGCCGGGCCGGAAAGGAGGTGATTGATATGTCAGGAAAGAACCAGCACGTCGTTCCTCACGCGGATGGCTGGGCGGTACGGGGCGCGGGAAATAGTCGCGTCACAGCCGTTCACGAAACCCAGCGAGAGGCCATTAGCCATGCGCGGTCTATTGCGCAGAACCAAGCGGCGGAACTCCTCGTTCACGGACGCAACGGACAGATCCGCGAGCGAGACAGCTTTGGTAATGATCCGTATCCGCCGAAAGGCTGAGCAGTTCGCCGAACCTAAAAGGAGGGGCCACGTCGTACGGTGTGGCCCCTCTGTTCGATGAACAGTAGGCGCTTTGCGCCAGGCCAAAGCTAGCTCCAACTGCTCGGAGAAGCTTTCGTCCACTCCCGTCCGGGGACCGATTGCCTTCGGCAACTCCCCGGCGTTCGCTCGCCGTTCGTTTTGCCGCCGGCATGCGATTGACGCACCTTGCACACGCGGCCGTCCTTGTCCGCTCGGCTACCCGCTCCCCACCCAACCGTTTCTTAATGTGTCTCCGCTACATCGAAACCTTGAAAAGAGGCGGAAAACGGAGAGACATCGGGGTGCGCTTTTCCGCGGCGACGACGGCCGGGCGGTTCTTGCCGCAGCGCTTGGCGCTGCGCATGAGGCCGTTGCTTGGCCGCATCGATGCGGTGCTGTTCACCGCCGACGAACGCGGCGAAGCCGGCCGCATGTCGCTGATCGCCTTTGCCATCCGCATCGTCAGCGCCGTCATCGCCTTCATCAGCCAGGTGCTGATGGCGCGCTGGATGGGCTCGTTCGAATACGGCATCTTCGTCCTCGTCTGGGTGACGATGGTCATCGTCGGCAACCTTGCTTGCCTCGGCTTCCACACCTCGGTCATCCGCTTCATCCCCGAATACCGCGAACGCAACATGCTGGCCGAACTGCGCGGCATCGTGGTCGCCAGCCGCCTGTTCGTGCTGATTGCCTCGACCGCGATCGCCGGGCTTGGCGCACTGGGCGTCTGGCTGTGCGCGAACTGGATCGAGAGCTACTATGTAATGCCCTTCATCCTCGGCCTGTTCTGCCTGCCGATGATTGCCATGGGCGATCTGCTGCAAGGCCAGTCACGCGCCAATTCCTGGGCGTTGTTTGCGTTGTCGCCGACCTATCTGGTGCGGCCGGTGCTGATCCTGGCGCTGATGGCGCTGATGCTGGCAATGGGCTATGCGCCCGACGCCAGGACAGCGATCTTCGCCTCAATCGCCGCCACCTACGCCACCACGCTCGGCCAGCTCATCGGCGTGACCACGCGCATGGGCAGGAATATCCCGTCCGGGCCGATGAAGGTGCATTTCGCCGAGTGGTTCATCGTCTCGCTGCCGATCTTCCTGGTCGAGAGCTTCTTCTTCCTGCTCACCAACGCCGACGTGCTGATGGTCGGCGCCTATCTTCAGCCCAACGACGTCGCCGTCTATTTCGCCACCGTCAAGACGCTGGCGCTGGTGCATTTCGTCTATTTCTCCGTCAAGGCCGGCGTTGCCCAGCGCTATGCGCAGTTCACCCATGGCGAACCGGAAAAGCTCGCCGCCTTCGCCCGCGAGACCGTGTCGTGGACGTTCTGGCCGTCGCTGCTGATGGCGCTGCTGGTGCTGGCGCTCGGCGAACCGATGCTGGTTCTGTTCGGCCCGGAATTCACCGCCGGCTATCCGCTGTTGTTCCTGCTGGTGTTCGGCGTCGTGGCGCGCGCCGCCGTCGGCCCGTGCGAAAGCCTGTTGACGATGAGCGGCAACCAGAACATCTGCGCCGCCGTCTATGCCATGACGCTGGCCTTCAACATCGGCCTCAACGTGGTGCTGATCCCGCTCTTTGGCCTGTGGGGGGCGGCGATCGCCACCAGCCTCGCCATGGTCTTCGAGGCCAGCGCCCTGTCCTTCACCGTCTGGCGCAAGCTCGGCATCGTCATGCTGATCTTCGTGCCCGCTGCCGAGGGAGCCGCCTGATGGCCGCCATCCCGCTGATCGAGGAAACCAGCGGCGGTCCGGCCGGCGCCATGGTGTCGGGCCTTGCCGGCCTGGCGCGCGACGCCGATCCGGCGCACCTTGAGATCCTCGCCAACAACCGGCCGCTGCGCAAGCTGGCGATCTATCCGGCTTCGGCCGGCTTCGAACTGGTCGAGGAACTCGACTATCTGTGCACCCGCACGATCGAGCCCAACGTTTTCTTCAACCCGCGCTTTCTGGCGCCGGCCATGCCCAGGCTGGAAGATCGCGAGGTCAAGCTGGCGGTGATCCGCGACGGCGACGAATACCGCAACCGGCTGCGCCTGCTGGTGCCGTTCTCGGTCGAACGGCCGGCCGTGCCGCTCGGCGTTCCGGTGATGCGCACCTGGTCGAGCCCGTTCGGCCCGATCGGCACGCCGCTGGTCGACCATGACGACCCGATCGGCGTCGTCGAGGATTTCTTCGGCATGCTGTCGCGGCCGCATCTGAAGCTGCCGAAGGTCTTCGTGCTGCCCGACATGCGCCTCGACGGCCCGTTGGCCAGCGTGCTGGCCACCGTTGCCGAGACGCGCGGCCTGACAATGGTCACCACCGGCAAGGCGGACCGGCCGGTGCTCGAAAGCACCCTCGACGGCGAGGCCTATTTGAAAGCATCGCTGCGCGCGCACCACTACCGCGAATTCCGCCGCCTGAAACGGCGCCTGGGGGATCTCGGCAGGCTGGAACATATCGTGGCGCGGGGACCGGACGAAATCCGCCACGCCATCGAAAGTTTCCTGACGCTGGAGGCGGCCGGCTGGAAGGGCCGCGAGCGCACCGCCATGGCCATCGACCGCTACCGCGCCGCCTTTGCCCGCGAAGCCGTGCACCGGCTGGCCGAGCACGACATGTGCCGCATCCATTCGCTGACGCTGGACGGCCGCACGATCGCCTGCCTGGTCGTCTTCGTCGAAGCCGGCGTCGCCTACACCTGGAAGACCGCCTATGACGAGACGCTGGCGACCTATTCGCCGGGCACGCTGCTGATGATCGAGGTGACCAGGCAGCATCTCGACGACCCCAACATCATGATGACGGATTCCTGCGCCGTGCCCGACCACCCGGTGATGAGCCGGCTGTGGAGCGAGCGCAAGCCGATGGGCTCGCTGGTGATCGGGCTGACGCCGGATGCCGATCGGCTGGCCCGCCAGGCGGCTTCGCAGTTGCACCTCTACCGCGAAACCCGCAACATGGCCCGCCTGCTGCGCAATCGCGTGAAGAGTTTGCTGGGACGGCGATAGCCACTGGATCAACGGCAAGACACCAGCTATGGCTCCGGCGGCAATTTCGGCCGGCCTTCTCGACAAGCCATCCTGATGATCAGAACCTTTTTGCGTCACGCCGGTCCCCGTGCGGCCTTTTTGCTGCTTGCGCTGCTGCCTGTCCGCGCCTGGGCCGATAGCTGTCCCGAGGATTGCAGCGAGCCCGCGCCGTCCATCAACATCTACAGCCACACCGCCGCCGGCCATCTCAGCCCGGCCACGCTGGGTGCACTGCCGCGCGTCTATGTGCCGAACCGCTCCTCCAACAGCGTCACGGTGATCGACACCATGACACTCAAGGAAGTCGACAGGTTCCCGGTCGGCAGCAAACCGCAGCACGTCGTGCCGTCCTGGGATCTGAAGACGCTCTGGGTCGCCAACAATGGCACCGGCAAGAACGGCAGCCTGACGCCGATCGACCCGATGACCGGCAAGCCCGGCCCGCAGATCGCCGTGGACGATCCCTACAATTTGTATTTCATGCCGGGCGCGGCCATCGTCGTCGACGAAGCCCTGGAGCGGCTCGATTTCCGCGATCCCGACACCATGGCGCTGAAGTCGAGCCTGCCCACACCCACTTGCCCCGGCATCAACCACGCCGATTTCTCGGCCGACGGCGCCTACGCGATTTTCACCTGCGAATACGGCAATGGCGGACTGGCCAAGATCGACCTGAAGAACCAGAAGGTGCTTGGCCATCTCGACTTTTCGAAAATGGGCATGCCGCAAGACATCCGCCTCTCGCCCGACGGCAAGGTCTTCTACGTCGCCGACATGATGAATGACGGCGTGTTCCTCGTCGATGGCGACAGTTTCAAGGAGATCGGCTTCATTCCGACCGGCATCGGCGCCCATGGCTTCGTCGTCAGCCGCGACGGCAAGCGGCTTTACGTCTCGAACCGCGGCTCGCACAAGATGGAGCAGGGCAAGGCAAAGGGCCCAGGCAGCGTGAGCGTGATCGACTTCGCTACCCGCGCGGTCGTCACGCAATGGCCGATCCCCGGCGGCGGCAGCCCCGACATGGGCAACGTCAGCGCCGACGGCAAACAACTATGGCTGTCCGGCCGCTTCGACAGTGCCGCCTACATGATCGACACGACATCAGGCGCGGTGACCAAGTTTCGGGTTGGCTCAGAGCCGCACGGCCTGACGGTGTGGCCACAGCCGGGGCGGTATTCGCAAGGGCATACGGGGAATATGCGCTAAGTCCGTGTTCGAGGCGCGGCTCGCACGCAAAAGGTCGCAAGGGCAACCGCCCATCGGCCGGGACCCGGAACGAGCAGGGGCTTTCCTTGGAAACCGCGAAGCTGTAGCTCCACACACTGGTTTCGGATACTGCCAGAAGATGAACCTTCGCCGCATCGTCCTCATCGTCGCGCTTCTCAATCTTGCCTATTTCGGGATCGAGTTCGCTGTGGCGCTCGCCATTGGATCAGTGTCCCTGTTCGCCGACAGCATCGACTTTCTTGAAGATGCTTCCGTGAACCTCCTTATCCTGCTCGCACTTGGGTGGTCTGTGCGCTCCCGTGCGCGGGTGGGGATGGCATTGGCGCTCATCCTTCTCATGCCGGGTCTGGCAACGCTCTGGACGGCTTGGGAGAAGTTCAACGTGCCGGTGCCGCCGCAGCCCATCGCCTTGACCTTGGCGGGACTTGGCGCTCTCGCCGTCAACCTGTCCTGCGCCTACATGCTGGCCGCGCACCGGCATCGTGGCGGCAGCCTCACAAAGGCGGCCTTCCTGTCGGCCCGCAACGACGCCTTGGCCAACATCGCCATTATTGCCGCAGGGTTGGTCACGGCCTTGCTCTGGCATTCCGCGTGGCCCGATTTGGCCGTGGGATTGGGGATCGCGGTCATGAACGCCGACGCGGCCCGCGAAGTGTGGGAAGCTGCCCGTGAAGAACACCGTGCGGCGGCCTGAGAGCACGTAGAGCGGGGCTACCGGCCGCCGCTGATTGGCGCTATCGCTGTCATCCTCAGCAGCCGCGGTTGGCTCTGTGTTCGAGGCACTGTTCGAACCCGGAGGGTTCGCAAGGGCGACCGCCCGTCGGCCGGTCAGGCCGCCCCATCGGAGCCCATGAGCGAAGCGAACTGGCGTGAGATCAAAAATGGTGCCCCTAGCCGGAATCGAACCAGCACTCCTTGCGGAACTCGATTTTGAGTCGAGCGCGTCTACCAATTCCGCCATAGGGGCTCAGGCCAGGAGGCCTGGATGGGCGCGGACTATACGGTCGGAGGCCTGTTCGTCAACTGGCCAAATGCGCCGCCGTGCCCTGCTTGCGGCAAAAGCCCGCCTTTCTGTTTCATGACGCTCCTGCCATTGTGCGGCGCGGAAAATCTTTCTAGACAGACGCGCATCAAAGCGCGTTGCGTCTGGGCAACCTGCATCCAGGAGAGCCGATGCTTCGCGGACTTTACGACTGGACCTTGTCGCTGGCGGCCCGCAAATCCGCCGAATGGTGGCTGGCCTTCATCGCTTTCGTCGAAAGCTCGGTGTTTTTCATACCTGCCGACGTCTTGTACCTGCCCATGGCGTTGGCGCGGCCCGAACGCGCCTATCGCTACGCGCTGACCGCTACTGTCGCGTCGGTGCTGGGCGGCATTGCCGGCTGGCTGATCGGTTACTATGCCTACGACACGATAGCACGGCCGATGCTGGAGCACTTTGGCGGCCTTGACGCGTTCGAGAGGTGGCAGTCGGCCGGCACCGGGCTGATGCTGGTGCTGCTCGTCACATCGGGTGCCGCCCACCTGCCGCCGATCAAGGTGGTCACCATTCTGGCAGGCGCCCTCCACGTCAATCTTTTCGTCTTCATCGTCTCCGCCATCCTGGCGCGTGGCGCTCGTTTCCTGCTTCTTGCCTGGCTGCTGCGCCGCTATGGCGAAGAGATCAAGGAATTCATCGAGAAGCGTTTGGGATTGATCGTCGGCGCCGGCGCCGCTGCCCTGATTTTGCTCTATATCGTCGTCAAATACGCCTTCTGACCGCCCAAGGCGGGCGGTGGGTCAGGACTATGCCGGCGGACGGCGAATTCAACGGACGAAACATGACAGCCACGATGACAGCCGATACCGGACGCCAGCGGACGCGCACCGCTTTGTTTCTCGCCGTCGCCATGGCCGCCACGGTCGGCTCCGCGCTCGCCTTCCAGCACATAGGCGGCTACATCCCCTGCCATCTGTGCCTGGAGCAGCGCACGCCCTATTATATCGGCGCCCCGCTGATGCTGCTGGCGGTGATCGCCTCGATGCTTAGCGCGCCCGCATGGCTGACGCGCGGCCTGCTTGCCGTCGGCGGCCTGCTGATGCTCTATGGCCTCTATCTCGGCGTCTATCATTCGGGCGTCGAATGGGCCTGGTGGCAGGGCCCGGCCGATTGCACGGCCGGCGCCGGCCCGGTCGACACCGGCGGCAAGGGCGTGCTCGACGCGCTCGACAAATTCGTGCCGCCATCCTGCGACAAGGCAGCCCTTCGTATCCTCGGCCTGTCGCTGGCCGGCTGGAACGCCATCGCCAGCTTCATCCTCGCCGCCGTCGCCTTTCGCGGCGCGCTGGCCCGCGATTAATCAAGTGCGAGGTCGCGCCATACGGCCAGTCTCTAAATGTTGGCACCGCCCCTCATTGCCCTGCCGGTGTCCAGCCGATAGATGGGTAACACTTTGAACCGGATACATAGGTGACACTTCTCTCCCCCTATGCGT
>NZ_AYVK01000073.1:0-13233 GCF_000503155.1 Mesorhizobium sp. LSJC285A00 | reverse complement strand
GTTCCTGTGGGCGTTGAGAAGCGGCCAGTACGATGATCTCGATGGCGCTGCGGAGCGCATTCTAATCGACCGCGACGACGGCGCGGAGAATCCTCCTTGTTCCAAGTGACTCAGATCAACGCGCCGCGGGTCGGGATGTCCTATCGTCGTCCGACGAAAGATCAGGAGGGTGAGGATGCAAGCCGAATCCATAATGACAAAGCCAGTCATCACGACGGATGCGAACGCGACGATCGCGCAAGCGATCGAGCTCATGCTTTCAAACAAGGTCAGCTGCCTGCCGGTAGCAGACAGCGACGGCACCCTGATTGGTATTGTAAGCAAAAGCGACTTCTTGCGCCGAGAAGAACTTGGGACCCAGCGTGTGCGTCCGCGCTGGCTGGAGTTTGATCTTGGCCCGGGCACAGTCGCCGAAGACTATGCGCGCTCGAACGGACGGATCATCCATGAGGTGATGACCACAGCCGTCATTTCGGCGTCTCCAGGCGCCTCAATTGCACAGATTGTCAACTTGATGATGCAACACCGCATCAACAATGTGCCGATTGTCGATCGGGCCAGGGTCGTCGGCATCATCACGCGAACTGATTTGCTGCCTGTCCTGATCCGCGCCATGCCGAAACAGGGCACCACGCCACCCGATGACGACCTGATCCGCAAGGCCGTACTTGCCGAGCTGCAGGGACAATCGTGGGGCGGCGGTGACTTGATTGATGTAAGGGTCAGCGACGGCGTCGTCGAACTGACCGGGGCGATTGTCGACGAGCGTCAACGGAAAGCCGCGATCGTTGCGGCGGAGAACGTTGCCGGCGTCGGACAAGTCAAGGACAGCCTCTTCCTCCGTACAGATCCGCTCTCGGTGATGGTTTCATAGCTGCGGAAAAAAGCGGGGACGCCAAGCAGCGTCCCTTTGGGTTCTGCTCCCTTCCCACATCACTTAGACATGAGGCTGTCGGCGAGTTCCTCCAGCGTATAGCGCCCGTCATGGTTGGCGAGCACGCTGTCGGCAGCGAAGACGCCCGTCCATCGCCAAGCTCGAAACCGAGCGGGACTTGCTCGACCATTCTTGACGCACAAGATTGCCGCAGTCGAGGCTGTTTGTTGCTCCAATTAACACTCACCAATTTGCGCCAGCGCAAAGAAACGCTGCGTCAGGTCAGTTAGCTTCTGCTCATCCGCAACGGTTGAGATAGGAGATTGATATGATCACGCGACGCGAAGCCCTCTTCGGAGCAGCGATTGGCGCTGCCGCCGTGGCGGCACTGCCCGCACTGTCGGCAACGGTGACGAAAGCCGACATTCGAGGACTTCCCCGCGACAAGGTCAAGCTCGTGGCACCGCCTTTTGTGCATCCGCACGACCAGATCGCCAAAGGCGGTCCGAAGGTCGTCGAACTCACCATGATGATCGAGGAGAAACCGATGGTCATCGACGCCGACGGGACGCAGCTCAATGCAATGACTTATAACGGCTCGATCCCGGGCCCGCTGATGGTCGTCCACCAGGACGATTATGTCGAGCTGACGCTCATCAATCCCGACACCAACTCGCTAGCCCACAACATCGATTTTCACGCAGCGACGGGTGCGCTGGGCGGCGGCGCCCTCACCTTGATCAATCCCGGCGAACAGGTGACGCTGCGCTTCAAGGCAACCCGAACGGGAACTTTCGTCTATCACTGTGCTCCCGGCGGACCGATGATCCCGTGGCATGTCGTCTCCGGCATGAATGGCGCCATCATGGTGCTGCCGCGCGACGGGCTCAGGAACGACAAGGGCGAGCCGGTCAAATACGACAAGATCTTCTATATCGGCGAGAGCGACTTCTATATTCCGCGCGATGAGAAGGGAAACTTCAAGAGCTACGAATCGGCCGGTGATGGGTATGACGATATCGTCAAGGTCATGCGCGGGCTGATCCCGACGCACGTGGTGTTCAACGGCAAGGTCGGTTCGCTGACCGGCGACAACGCCATGAAGGCGAAGGTCGGCGAGACCGTGTTGATCGTCCATTCGCAGGCCAACCGCGATACGCGGCCGCATCTGATCGGTGGTCACGGCGACTATGTCTGGGAACAGGGCAAATTCGCCAATCCGCCGGCCAAGGATCTGGAAACCTGGTTCATCCGCGGCGGCTCCGCGGGGTCAGCGCTCTATACGTTCCTGCAGCCCGGTGTCTACGCGTACGTCAACCACAATCTGATCGAAGCCGTGGAACTCGGGGCGACCGCTCACTTCATGGTCGAGGGCGAGTGGAATGATGATTTGATGACGCAGGTCGAGGCGCCTAAACCCATCGCCACCAACTGACGGCACTCCAAATTGCCCGGACAGCGTCGCTGTCCGGGCACGGACAACAGACATGTCTCCTTACATCCTGAAAGTTTTCGCGGTCTCCATGGCGGCCACTTCTGTGCCGGTGGGCCTGTCGATAAAGGCGGCCAGTTGGGACCGGCAGCCTCACGCCGTAGCTGCCACGAGGACCTTGCTGTCCGCCTCCATCACCTATCCGATACCCGGCGAGTTCCTGAAGGACGGCCACCCGCAGGCCAATCCCCGTCATAAACACCAGCTCGACCAACCGCTCGAAATCATGACCTATCAGGTCAGCGCGGAAGACTATGCTGACTGCGTTGCTGCGGGCAACTGCCAGCCGGCACAGGAGGCGCGCACGATCTCCGCCAGCGCTCCTGTGACCGGCGTCAGCTATCTCGATGCCAACGCATACGCCCGGTGGTATTCGACAGCGACCGGCGACCAATGGCGGCTGCCATCCGATGAGGAATGGGCATTTGCCGCGGCGGAACGGTTCGCAGGCGAGTTCGAGGGTGTCGAAAACGACGCCAAAAACCCCGCCAGACGTTGGCTCACCAGCTACAAGGCCGAGGTGGACCTCAATCGCAAACCGGACCCGCTGCCCAAGAGCCGTGGCTCTTTTGGCTTCAATTCCCTGGGCCTCGCCGACTTTTCCGGCAACGTCTGGGAGTGGACTTCGACCTGTTATGTCCGCACCACGCTGGCTGCGGATGGGCGCGGCGTTGCGAGTTCGGTCGACAATTGCGGCGTCCACGTCCTTGAAGGGCTTCACCGAGCCTACATGTCGAACTTCGTCAGCGACGGAAAAAGCGGCGGCTGTGCCGTCGGAACCCCTCCCGACAACCTGGGGTTCAGGCTGGTCCGGGACTCGTCGGGCTGGGCGAACGATGTTCTCACCCATTTGGGCGTAATCTGACGGGAAACTCCCGTCAGATTCTGGCAACCCGATGTGCCTGCGTTGGCGGCGATTTGTTTGACAGGCCAGACCTATCGGCGGGGCGACAGCATCCGCCTAAGTGTGCCATCGCGAAGCCAGTACTGATGGAACAGTGCCGCGAAGGCATGGACGGAAATCAGGACCATAAATACTGGCTTGTTGAGCGAATGGATGTCGCCCCATGGGTCACCAACGTAGAAGGCGAGAAGTCCCACAATGGGCGTTGCGAGCAAGAGCAGATAGAAAAGGCCGTGCGAGATCCGCGCGGCGACCTGCATCCAGCCAGTGCCGCCTTCCGCACGCATGGGAGCACCCGTTACCAAGCGCATTATCAGCCGGACCGTGACGAGGGCCAGGATCGAAACCCCAACCCAGTAGTGGGTAGAGCCCAATGTCTGGTCGACTGGGGAGACGAGGGTTCCATCTTCGGCCGCGTCAACCACGTTCGTCATGCTCTCGCCAAAGAACAGCTGGAATAACACCAGCACTGCTATGATCCAATGAAGCGCAATTTGATAAGCTGAATATCCAAATCTGGTTTCTGCCATTTTGATTCCTCTTGCAATTCGAACAGCCTCGCAGTCGCGATACTGAATAACGAGGGAACCTTGGCGTTATTCGGCTCAAATGCTCCCGGAATTGCGGCCGAAAGCTTACAGATTTGTAAGGCGCCAGGCGATGCGCAGCCGTAAGGGAATGGCGGCGCTATCCCGCCTTCGCTTGGCATGGAGTAGCCGTCAAACGGCATGAGCCTTCGGCGTCGTCAATGCGACGCCGTAAGTCAGAAGGAAGCCGGCGTATGCCAGTACCCATGCAGCACCGGCGAGATTAATGATGGCCTCATCGGGGACAAAAACGCCAAGGACGCGCGACAAGGCTGCGACCAGAATAGCTGCAAAGACAAAAGTTGTTAGTCGTCCAGCCCGCAATTGCCGGCCGGTATGTCCGAGCGTCGCTCGGGCCATTACGGCGAGCGTCATCGACCCGATCGCGCCGGCGCCCAACGCGTGGAGCCCAGCTGCGACCGGCACGATGCCAGGAAAAAAGAACGACGCCGAAAGCAGGGCAAGACCGAGCGGTACGAAGGCATAAGCCACGTGAAGGATGAGCACGAGCGGGTCCCGGAATGTGCGGTCGCCTGCCCACCGCGACACACGCCACGCCTGGCAGATTGCGGCGACGGCCATGAGCATCCCTGAGGCGCTGTTGCCGGGGGCGAACGTCCATGCTCCGAGGGCGATCGCCGAGATGGCTATCGAGGCGACGTCAAAACGGTCGAACGGCGCAGGCAGCCGCCCAGGATTTTCGCGGACGAGCCAGTTGCGGGTGAAGCTTGGAATGATGCGCCCCCCGATCAGTGAAATGAGCATGATCGCCGCGGACCTTCGGCTGACGTCCGATGTGCCGTGAAGGTGCGCCTCGATGTGGAAGGCGCCGTTGGCGCCGGCCAGGACGGCAAGCGGCAGCAGCACCTTGAGATTGCGCCAGTTCCGCCCCGCGACGATTTCGCGTGCCGCCGCAGCACTGACCGCAAGCAGAAAAGAACCGTCGATCAACGCGGCTGCTTGCCAGCCAATATCGGCCGAGAAGAAGACAGCGGCACGACCGGCGAGCCACAGGACAACCAGCGCCAGCAGCGGCAGGCCTTGCACCGGCACCCGGCCGGTCCAGTTCGGGATGGCGGTCAGCAAGAACCCGGTAACGATCGCCGGCAGATAGCCGAACAACATTTCATGGATGTGCCAGTCGACCGGGAGAAACGCACTGTGGGCATCGAGTTCGCCGGCATAGATCGGCAGCCAAAGCAGAACGGACAGCGCAGCATACAGCGACCCGAGCAAAAAGAAGGGCCTGAACCCATAGGAAAGAAGTGCAGGCCCGGCGTAGGCCCGCAGGCGTGGAATTCCCATGATTTGTATCTCCAAATGAACAGCGCCGGATGAACCGCCGCCCTCGGTCCGTCCGGCCCGTGCCCGCCCTTTATGCGGCAGGCATGCCTGTATCGATTGCTCTCAGTTGGCAGGAACCTGGGTGAACAGGTCGGCGAACACCGTTTTTGCCTTCCCGGGATGCTTTACCGCCTTGGCGGTATCGAGATTGACCGGCTTGCCGACAACGATCAGCGCGACCATCCCCATGCCGTAGTGAGGCGCGCATTTGACGCCGTAGACACCCTCCTTTGTCAGCGTGACGGTGATTTCCTCGCTGGGCTTTCCCTTGAAAGGCTCAGCGCCATCCGGAAGCATGCCCTTGATCGACTCGGCGTCGTGGGTCTTGTCGGTCGGCACGAACTTGACGGTGTCGCCGGGCGCCGCCTTGACGAAAGCTGGCTGGAAAACCATGGCGCCTTTTTCGCCCTTGTTGAGCATTTGCACCACATGCTCTTCAGCGCTTGCGCCGCTTGCGAGCGCCAGGATCGAGATTGCGGCAGCGAGGATGGTGAGTTTCATCGATTTGTCCTTTGTTTCGTCTTCGCGGCATTGCGCCGTTCCATGCCATTTAGCCTGACGCGGCCGGCGACAATTTGCGCTGGCGCAAACTCGGGATAAGAAAGGTCTCCCGCACGACTGATGCGGAACCGTAGAGCCGTGAGGGATCCGCTTGGCTGCGCTGGACCGATCGCTGATTTCGCAGCTGCCGCTCTTCCAGGGGCTTACGCCGGACGAGCAGAGCGAGATCCTGCGAAATGCACGATCGTCTCGCTATGCCAAGGAGGCAGCGATCTTCGCGCAGGAAGCCGAAGCCCATTCCTTCTTCGTGCTGATCGCCGGGCACATACGGGTGGTCCGCACCACGCCGGACGGACAGCAGGTCATCGCCAGATACATCAGCGAAGGCGAGATCTTTGGCGTCGCCGCAGCCCTTGGCCGGACGACCTATCCCGCAAGTGCCGTCGCGGCTGTCGACTGCGTGGTGCTGGCCTGGGCCAACGCCCTGTGGCCTGATCTGTCCCGACGCTTCCCCGTGTTTGGGGCAGCCACTTACAGGACGGTTGGAAGCAGGCTGCAGGAGACGCAGACGCGGGTGGTGGAGATGTCCACGGAACAGGTGGAGCAGCGGGTTGCGCATGCGCTTCTGCGACTGGTGAACCAGACCGGCCGAAAAACGGACAGCGGCATCGAAATCGATTTCCCGATTTCGAGGCAGGACATTGCCGAGATGACGGGAACGACGCTGCACACCGTCAGCCGGCTGCTCAGCAAATGGGAAGAGAACGGAATAATTGTCAGCGGGCGCCAGAGGGTCACGGTCAAAGATGCGCATCGCCTTGTGGTTCTGGCCGAGAACCGGGAAAAGGACTGACCGTCATCGTTCACCTCGAATGGCCAATTCGAGTTCGACCAGAAAGTCGCCCTCATCGACTTGATGTTCCAGGCACGCCTCGGTCACCGTATGGAAAGTGCCTATCGGACAGCCGACGCAGAGCATCTTGTGTCTCAATACCACAGCGACCGTTGCCGGCCATTTCCTCATGATTTCGTCGACGACCATATCGGGGTTGATCGAGCTGCACTGTTTCATGATGACCCTCCGCGATTTGCGAAGCCCTCTTCATAAATCCGGCTCGGACTGCCTTCGTTGCGCTTACGCAATCTAAAAATGATTCAGATCAAGGCACAGCGCGCCTGGCCTCGATATGAATAGTAACCATTTGAGGAGGTTGGCATGCAAGCCGAAGCCATTATGAGCAAGCCGGTCGTCGGCATAGACCCGTCCGCATCGATCGCCGAGGCTGCCGGGTGGATGCTCGCCAAAAAGATCAGCGGCTTTCCGGTCATTGGCCGCGACGGCACCCTGGTCGGGATCGTCAGCGAGGGCGATTTCCTGCATCGCGGGGAACTGGGCACGCAGCGCCAGCGCTCACGCTGGCTGGAGTTTCTGGTCAGCCCCGGAAAGGCCGCCGATGAATATGTCCACGCCAATGGGCGTCGGGTTGAGGAGGTGATGTCACAAGATGTCGTCACGGCATCCCCCACCGCATCGCTCGACGAGGTCGTCGAGCTCATGACGCGTTACCATGTCAAACGCATCCCTGTCGTCGACGCTGGAAAAGTCGTCGGCATCATCACCCGCTCCGATCTTCTGCAGGCATTGATAAGCGTCCTTCCGGATGCAGCCGCTGCAGCCATCGATGACGAACAGATCCGGCAGAACATCATGGCCGAGCTAGCGACACAAAAATGGGCCGGCAAGGACACGATCAACGTGACGGTGAACAATGGCATGGTGAAACTGAGCGGCGGCATCTTCGACGAACGCGCGCGCCAGGCAACCATTGTTGCGGCCGAAAACGTCGTCGGCGTCAAAGCGGTCGAGGATGGTCTCTTCTGCGCCGATCCAGTGTCCGTCCTCCTTGTTTCCTAGCGGTGGCCCGGCCACCACCGAGTTAGTATCACGGGCCGCCGTGCCAGCGGGGTTTCAACGCCGCATCCACGACAGACTCGGTTTTCGCGCAGGGCTTCGCCGCTCTCAGATCGCGACCAGAGGTATCAATGGCCGAAGGAGCAACAGCGCGAATGCAACAAGCGCCGCGCCCGCAACTCGCTCTGCCATTCTTTTGCTTCCGCTGAAGCGCCGACCTAGCAAAAGCCACACCGATCCGGTGGCAGCCGTCATCACCAGGAGCGTGATCCAGAAGATCCCCAGCGCGCGCGGTTCGATATCAATCGGCACGATAGCCAGGCAATAAATAAAGGCCTTCGGGTTCAGGGCACTGGTCACCGCAACAGAAATAGCGTCGCCGTTTCGGGACACGTTCATCCGACCACTCGCCGTCAGACGCAGGCCAAGACACACGAGCCATGCTGCTGCAATTAGTCTAAGTACTTGAATCGCATCCGGCGATACAACGGGACGCAGCGAAAACCAGCATGCGGATGCGATCCCGTATCCGCATGCTTGTGCGGCCAAAAGCTTGACCGCTTTCTCTTGCTTGACCGCCCCCGCCATCAAAAGAGCGTTGGTAGGCCCTGGTGCGACAAAGAGCACAAATGCTACCAGAAACAGTAGATTGTCCAATGTGCATGGTCCCGTGGAAGCAGACTTATCAGTGCAAAAACTTGGTTTGCGTTGGCCCTCGCCAAAACGCGGACCGTACGACCTCGTCGGGCTGCCTGCTCGATGCCTAACGTTGCCCGGCCGCATGCTGCAGTCGAGCGATCAAGTCGCTGTTGCGGCAATAGTCTGGCGGGTTCTCGGATTGCTGGTGTTCGTCAAGCCAGGTTGAGCATTCATCCTGGTGCCCGCAGGAACGGCAGCGGTCCACCGCCCGATTGGTGACTGCCTCATGGTCTGCCACGACTTTCAGATGTCTGTCGACCCCGAGCGTCCGCATCATTCGACCCATTAGCGCCGTTCTGGCGTCGACCGAAATCAGGTAATCGAGAAAGGTCATGTTGATCACTCCTGCCTACCGGCCAACCTTGCCGCCGATGGTGGCGGGTGGCGTTGATCTCGATCAACAGGCGGCATCATTGCCAACCCTGGGCCGTGACGGGGAGCATGAAACCAAACGGAATGGCAGGTGGTCGAAGACGTCCGCTGACCGGCAGGCCGATTGCTCGGGCCAGGTCTAGATCTGGCCGTTGTTCGCTTCGGAAAACAAATGAACGCAGCCGCTGCGTCGTGGGCACCCCCACCTCGAACATGTTGCTAGCACCGTCGCGGTGTCCCGAGGCTGAGGGTCTCCAGGCGCGCCGCAGGACGTAACCCGCTCCGGCCGAGACAGGTTGCTGGTCAACTTCTCCTTCAATGCGACATGAAACGGCTGATGCCGCTCTCTTCGATGAGCGTGCGAGTGACGCCGCCAAATGCCCATTCCCGCAAGCGGCTATGGCCATAGGCGCCCGAGACGATCAGGTCCGCATGGATCGAGCGCGCGAAACTCAGCAACCGGTCGCCATCAGCCTTGCCGGCGATCAGCTCGGTTCGCGCCTTGATGCCATGGTGGTCAAGGAAAACGGCGACATCGTCGAGGCTGTCTCGACTGGTTTCGTTGCGGCTGGTGTCTATCGTGGCGACGACAACGTCGCTGGCCTTTTCCAGAAAAGGCAGTGCATCGGCTACCGCACGCCGTGCCTCCCTGGTGTCCTTCCAGGCAACCAGCACGGTTTTTGCGCGGATATGTTCCATATTACCTGCAGTGATCAAGACTGGCCGGCCCGCACCGAGCGTGAGGCTGCCGATATCAACAGCACGAAAGACATTGTCTCCATCGCCGCAGCCGGTGACGATAAGGTCGGCCGCCCTGGCCATAACGCTGAGGAACCGGGTCGGACTGCAGACGGACTGTGCCCATTCGCTTGTAACGGAAACCGGCACCATTCTTTCGAACACTGCACGCAATTCGGCGAGCCGCTTTTCGATCTCAGTTCGTTGGATCTGCATGATCTCACCTTCGGAGACCATCCCTTCGCCTGTCGCGACCAAAGGTGGGACATCGGCTGCCGCCAAGCCAACAATATGCGCTCCAAATCGCTTGGCAAGTTCGATACCCACCTGAACAATGGGCGCAGGAGCCGCATCGATGGCGAGGTTCACGATGATTGACTTGTAGGCCATTGCGGGTGCCTTTCACTGGAGCGGCGCTATGCGTGATGAGTCGCATTCGTCAGCGTCCGGTGCCTTGATGCGCGTCAAAGACCCCGCCAATTGCGCCTACCAACGGAATCTCTTGCGGAACCGCCGTCGCGATCTGTTTTGCCTGTGCGATGAGAAGTGATAGGTAGCCCTGGTAGCACCGTCTCGAACCCAGGAATTTCAGGTGATCAAAGAGGAAGCGCTCAGTTTGTCGCCCGGTGGGACGACACTGAAAGCCCTCTTGTCGCGGATGTTCGATCAGGCTCCGGGCTTCATCGCGCTCATGCGCGAGCCGGGTCACGTTTTCGAACTGACCAATGCCGCCTACCAGCGGTTGATCGGCAACAGGCAGGTGATTGGAAAGTCAGTCAGGGAAGCCTTTGCCGAGTTCGAAGGAGATGAGTTTTTCGGACATCTGGACCAGGTCTACACGACCGGCGAGCCATACAGAGGCCAGGGCGTAAAGGTCGGCCTTCGCAACAAGGCCGACGGGCCGCTCGAAGAGCGCATCCTTGATTTCGTCTATCAGCCCATCAAGTCCGACGATGGCCGTATCACCGCGATCTTCATCGAAGGCACGGATGTCAGCGAACTCTCCTTTGCAAACGCAGCTCTTCGGCTGCGTGAGGACCATTTGCGATCGATCCTGGCAACAGTGCCGGATGCAATGGTCGTCATCGATGAGCAAGGCGGGATCCAATCCTTCAGCACAGCCGCCGAAACATTGTTTGGCTATCAGTCAGGTGAGGTCATTGGCCAAAACGTGAAAATGCTGATGCCCCCGCCCTACCGCGACGAGCATGATGCCTATCTGCTTCGCTACCTGACCACCGGAGAGCGCCGGATTATCGGGCTCGGGCGCACCGTCACCGGGATGCGCAAGGATGGTTCGACCTTCCCGATGGAGCTTTCCGTCGGCGAGATGCATCCGGGAACCGGACGCTTCTTTACCGGCTTTTGCCGCGACCTGACCGAACGCCATCGGGCAGAAGCTAGAATCCAGGAGCAGCAGCAGGAGCTTCTCCATATGGCGCGGTTTACAGCACTTGGCGAAATGGCCTCGACCCTTGCTCACGAGATCAATCAGCCGCTGACGGCCATCACCAATTATTTGAGGGGCAGTCGTCGGCTGCTCGAGAAAAGCACCGAAGAGAATGCGCCCATCCTGCGGGATGCCGTCGAAAAGGCCGCTGAGCAGGCGCTGCGGGCTGGAAACGTCATTCGCCATCTCAGAGACTTCGTTGCAAGAGGCGAAAGCGAGCGTCAGGTCGAACGGCTGCCGGCGCTCATCGAAGAGGCCTCCTCGCTGGCCCTAGTCGGGGCAAGGGAGATAAATGTCCTTGTCCGCTACAAGCTCGATCCTGCTGCCGAACTGGTGTTAACCGATCGCATCCAGATCCAGCAGGTTATGCTGAACCTGATGCGCAATGCTGTCGAAGCCATGCAAGACGCGCCGCGACGCGAACTGCTGGTCACGACTATTGCGCGCGCCGACGGGATGGCGGAGGTGAGCGTCATCGACACCGGCGCCGGTCTCGCGCCGGAGGTTTCGGCCCAACTGTTCCAGCCATTCGTCACCACGAAAAAGCAGGGCATGGGCGTCGGCCTGTCTATTTGCCGCACCATAATTGAATCGCATGGCGGTCACATATGGGCCGAGGCAATGCCGGCCGGCGGGACCGCTTTCAGGTTTACATTGCGCATCGTCGATAAGGATGAGGTCACCAATGGCCGCTAATGATCTGGTGCACGTGGTCGACGATGACCTGGACGTCCGCAAGTCGCTTGGATTTCTGTTGGGCACGGCAGACTTTGCGGTCCGCCTGCATGATTCCGCCACGGCCTTCCTGTCGACGGCGTCTGGCAGTCTCGAGGGCTGCATCGTCACCGATGTGCGCATGCCGGGCATAGACGGCATCGAGTTTCTGCGCCAGCTCAGAGCAGGCGGGCATAGAATTCCGGTCATCGTCATGACGGGCCATGCGGATGTGGCGCTAGCCGTTCAGGCAATGAAGGAAGGCGCTTGCGATTTCATCGAGAAGCCATTCGACGATGAGATGTTGATCGAGGCGATCCGCTCAGCGTTGGCCAACCGCAACCAGGTCAATGCATCCCACCCTCAGTCCGCGGATATTCGCGGGCGTCTGTCGACGTTGACAGATCGTGAGCGCCAGGTGCTGGACGGGCTTGTGTCGGGTTTGCCGAACAAGACGATCGCCTATGACCTTGGAATCAGCCCACGCACTGTTGAGATCCATCGCGCCAATGTCATGAGCAAGATGGGCGCCGGCAGTCTGTCACATCTTGTGCGCATGGCGTTGATCGTTGAATCCAAGCCCTAGGGATGGTCTCCAAAGGGATTGCCGTCGCGAGTTGGCACCCGGTGAGGCTCCCAGTCGCGCCAGTGGGTCGGACGGATGTCGACCCATGCGCCGGTGGCGACGTTCCTCCAGCCGTCCCGCTCCTTCCTGCAGGGAAACACGAGCGCATGCTCACCGTCCTCGTCGAAGACGGCCAGTTTGAGGTTGCGCCCAAACGGAGCGGTGAGGATTGGTTTCCACATCTCCTCATGATCCGCAGAAGCGCCAGCTCGCGCCTTGATCTGAATCATTTTCCGCAATTGCCGAATGCGCGAATGTGCGCTTTGCCGCCGTGAGCCAAGGCGAAAGCACCCGCATGGTCATGGTTCAACGCGGCAAGGCAAACAACACCTTGCGCTGGCTGTGAGAAATAGGAGATGGCTCCGATGATGGTCCGCACACTTTCTGCCTTGGAATGTACGAGATTGCTGACGGCCAATCGCGTTGGCCGGCTCGCATGCGCAAAGAATGGGCGGCCCTACATCGTGCCCCTGTACTACGCACATGCGGACAATCACCTCTATGTATTTTCCATGCCGGGCAAGAAGATCGAATGGATGCGAGGCAATCCGCTGGTATCCGTCCAGGTCGATGAGCGCGGCCAAGGGCGAGGATGGCGAAGCGTTGTCGTCGATGGCCGCTATGAGGAACTGCCGGACCGGGTTGGCCACAAGCGCGAGCGCGACCACGCATGGTCGGTGTTGAGCAAGCACGCTGACTGGTGGGAGCCCGGCGCCCTCAAGCCGGTCACACCTCCGGTGTCGGACAGCGCGCCCCACGTTTTCTTCCGTATCTTGATCGACCAGGTGTCGGGCCGCGAAGCAAGTGAATAGGTGTTTTCTACTGCGGCGGCCTGCGAAAGCGATGGCTGGACGTGTAGGAGCAGCGGTTCTAGGTAGTTTCCCGTAGGGACATAACCGAATTTCGGCGCCGGCCGATTCGCGCGATAGCTGTGTCACGGATCAACCGGGAAAACAGCCATGTACGCCTACACCGCCTCCAGAATTTCGCTGCCGTCACGGTCTACCCTGCCCAACCTGCC
>NZ_AYVK01000072.1:0-14152 GCF_000503155.1 Mesorhizobium sp. LSJC285A00 | reverse complement strand
GACGGATCGCCTCTGTCGTCGTGGCGCTCCCATGAAGAACCTGGCCCATAGCGCATCCTTTGATTCGGACGAAAAGTATGCGCCATCAAAGCCTGGGATCAAACATCTAGGAGCGCGCGAAATGCCCCATGTCGAGGAAATGGCCGGCGAGACCGTGACGGCCACCCACCCACATTTCGCCTAGAAGCGGCGCCCTTGAACCTCATATTCAGCGGCTTCCAGGGTTGCAAGGCCGGGCGCCTTCGGTTCCAAAATGGGTGGCGTCCGGGTATGGGTATGGGTTCCGTTTCGATTAAATTCCCGAGTTGCCGCATCTGCGGCCAAAACAAACTGGTCGCGGTTTTTATCTCAGTTGCGCGGTGGGCCCTCGATGATCTCTCATTTTGGAAGAAAGCGAACCTACCGCAATGGCATCGTTCATCGAACAGCGGACCGCTTATATGCGGCCAGTGGCACCTGCCTTGCGATAGTGGCCGACCGCAATCCAGCAGGATTGCACGTGGCCAGGCTATCTGCGGTGGCGCGCTTACCGGCGATAAGATAGAAATCAGGCAAACGCCGCTACCGCGAAATAGGATTTCATCCAATATGTCGCTCGTTAAGACGTCAAGGATCGCGAAACGCACTGGACCAGACAAGGGTTTGCATCCCGAAAAAGCAGATTTGCCGGCCAGATCACGCCAAAGCATCAAATCAGACCTACCTCACGGACAAATAGCCGAACGGTTTGCCGCCGCCACTGAGGAGCTGGCCAGCGGCATCACCGAGGCATCGGCCGCCGGTGAAGAATTACGGCGATCGATGGAACAGATCGCCGCGGGTGCGGAGGAAGCATCAGGCGCGGCTGAAGAACAACTGCGCACAATCAGCGACTCCACGCAAACGCTGGCCGTGGGACGACGCTTAGCCGAGGATTCGCAAAGGCGATCGGAATCGGTGCAGGGCTTGCTTGCCGATGTGACGAATCAGGTGATGAATGCGGTCAGTGCGATTGAACGAAATGCCGCTCGCCAGGAAAGCTCGGCACAATTGATTGCCGTTATCGAAGAACGCGCTGAAGAAGTCGGAGCTATAGGCCGCACGGTCAGCCGCATCTCGGACCAGACGAATCTGTTTGCCCTAAACGCCGCCATCGAAGCCGCTCGCGCCGGCGATCATGGCCGCGGATTTGCCGTAGTCGCTGAAGAAGTAAGGTCGCTGGCGCAGATATCCGACACCAGCGCACGTGAAGTTCAGGCGCTATCCACCAGCATCCAAAAAGATGTCAGCGCGGTTGCAGCCGGAGTCGCTGCTGCCGCTCACGCTGCGGCATCCGAAGCAAAGGCCTCAAACGTCGTGCTGCGAAACCTTCGCGCCATGCGGGAAACCGCGGGCGAGATCGCGCTCGGCAGCCGCGCCATCTCGCTGGCTTCGGTTGAAGCCGAAAAAGCCGCCACCGAGGCGCAAAAAGGTGCCGAGCAAGTTGCCAGTGCCGCGGAGCAGCAGTCGGCTGCAGCTGCGGAATCGCAGGCAGCGATCCAACAGCAGACGCAGGCGCTTGTTGAAGGCCAAACGGCAGCGCACGCGCTGGCACGCTTGGCTAATCTATTGCGCGGCGGAGACGCAGGAAAAGCCGCCGAGCAGGCGTCCTCGGCAGCCGAACAGCTGTCGGCGAATATTCAGGAGCTCTCGGGGGCCGCCGGTCAGATTCTGGCTGCGGTCGAGCAGATCAACCGTGGCGCCCAGCAGCAGGCGGCGGCCACCCACGAAAGTTCGGCCTCACTGAGCCAGATCGAGCAAAGTGCTGCCCTTGCAAAAGAAAATGCAGTTGCAGCCGAGGAGCGTGTTGCAGCGATGGAACAGTCGCTGAGGGAAACTTACGCGGCGGTCGAAAGCCTTATTAACGGATTGACGGGTTCCCTCCAGGACACGACAGCGAGCGTATCTGCGTTGCTTAGTTTGGAGGTAACTGGCCGCAAGATCGAGAAGATCGTCGATGCGATCACATTAGTCGCGGTTCAGACCAGCATGCTTGCCGTCAGTGGAGCGGTCGAAGCAGCCAGGGCGGGCGACTATGGCAGCGGCTTCTCCTTGGTGTCCAAAGACATTCGCGGGCTGGCGCGCGAAGCATCGCAATCCTTGGATAGAGTGAAGGATACGGTTCGCGGAATGATCGAGCAGATATCTTCGCTGCGTGGCGATCTCGAGCGGATCTGCGGCCTGTCGGAAGTCGAGATTCAGAATAGTCGCGCCACTTTAGCGGTATTTGAGAAGACCAAAGAAGAGCTGGCGCAGCTCGTCGAGGCGAGCAAAGCGATCAATTCTGGCGCTACCGACATACTCGTTGCGGCGAGCCAGGCTTCAGCTGGCGCGAAGCAGATTGCAACAGCCGCAGAGGAAGCCGGTGCAGCGTCTAGAGAGGCATCGACCGCTTCCCAAGAGCAAGCGCGAGGAGCTGAGGACCTGGCTGCGGCGATTGAGGAGATTGCCTCCCTCGCTGAAGAGCTCAAGTCACAAAATGTCTGAGCAAGGCGCGCCAGCGGCGCTATCCAAACGGTTCTTGGCGGTTCGCTGCTCCGAGCATACTTACGCGGTTCCGGTCGATCGGGTGGCCGAGATCGTCAGGGTACCCGTAATGGCAAAGGTGCCGCAAGCCCCAGCGGCTTTGTGCGGATTAGCGAACTTGCGTGGGTCAATTGTGCCAATTGCGGACTTGAGCCGCTTGCTGCGACTTGCTTCTGAAGCTCTGTCGGATTCGGCGCGAGCCGTGGTCATCGACGCACCCGCGCCGTATGCGCTGCTTGTCAACACTGTCGAAGGGATCGTCAACGTACAGGCAAGCAGCATCGAGCAGCGTCATTCACTCAAGGGCGCCGCGGTGAGCAGCGGCGATGACAGTGTCTTCTCAAATGATGGCGAGGCGGTGAGGATTCTCAACGTTGATACCCTGCTCGAAGGGGCGTTTACCCCCCAAGCCCGGGATCGTGTGACCGGCCGCAGCCGCACGTTGGTTCCTGATATGAGCGCGATAGGCGCTGTAGGTCGAGAAATGCTCGCAACGTTCGTAGTCGATGGGCAGGATTACGCATTTCCATTTGCCGAGGTGCAGGAGGTCTTCAATATCCCCCGAGGCCTGACTTCTCTGCCGGGCGCGGATGCGCAGGTCCCTGGTTTGATATCGTTCCGCGACGGACTGCTGCCAATTTTGTCCCTAAGAGCACTGTTTGGCCTCGCTAACGAGCTTCAGGGAAATGAGAAGGTCATCGTCGCGTATGTCCGCGGCACCGCGGTCGGCGTCGTTGTCGACGCTGTCAAGCAGAGCATCGCCATCGATCCTCTGAGGCTGGAACCCGTGCCGCCAATTATGGCCGCCAGAATTGGCGGCGAGGCTAAGGTCAAGGCAATCTATCGGAGCGAGGCGGATAGCCGGCTGCTGTCGGTCTTGCACCCGGATTTGTTGCTCAGCGAGGAAACCATGCGTGGTCTGGGTCATGTGCAAGCTCCGGCCCGAGACGGCTCCGCACCGACAGAAGGTTCAAAGCGCGACGAGATCAAGCTGCTCGCCTTCCAACTTGGCGCCGGCGAATTCGCCTTGCCCATTGAGGTCGTCGAGGAAGTTGCACTGGTGCCGGAGCGTGTGACGCGGGTTCCAAAGACGCCCAAATTTCTTGAAGGGGTCATCAATCTGCGCGGCGAGGTGCTGCCTGTCATCGATCAGCGGAAGCGCTTCGACATGCCGCCGTTTGAGAATCGTGGCCGGACGCGTCTGATTGTGGTCAAATCCGGTTCCCACCGCGCCGGGATCATCGTCGACAGCGTCTCGGAAGTCCTGGGCGTCGATGCATCAGCGCTCGCTCGGGCGCCGGATCTGGCGGGAGAAACTACGCGCCTGATCCAGTCGATCGTCAGCCTGGATGAAGGCGTTCGCATCCTCATGCTGCTTGATCCAACCGAACTGCTCACGCGTGCCGAGCGCACCTTTCTGGACTCTTTTCAAACCAAGCTGCAGACTTGATCAAGGTTCTGATCATCGACGACTCTGCCCTCGTTCGAAAGCTGCTTGCCGGAATGCTGTCGGACGCATCCGAATTCCAAGTTGAAACCGCTCGAAATGGCGCCGAAGGACTGGAGCGCCTGCACGCCTTCCGCCCCAATGTGGTCACGCTCGATGTCCACATGCCGCAGATGAACGGCTTTATGTGCCTTGATCGTATCATGCTGGAAAGGCCGACCCCGGTCGTCATGGTATCGTCAGTGACATCACAGAGCGCCGATGAGACCCTGCAAGCGCTTCGCCTCGGCGCATTCGATTTCGTTGCGAAGCCTTCGGGAACATTGTCCTTACGCGTTGATCAGATGAAAGACGATCTGCTCGACAAGATTCGAACCGCCGCCGTCACCGGCATCAAACCCACGCTGCGATTGCAGGAACGTATACGCCACCGTATAGGGCAGACGCTGCCGACAAGTCCTTATCCCGCCCCAATAGCGTCAAAAAAACCCATCGTAAAAACTGGGGTAAATGGGCTGGTGCTCATCGGCGTTTCGACAGGAGGGCCGCCAGCACTGGAGGCTGTTGTCGGAGCGCTGCCAGCATCGTTCTCCTGGCCAATTTTGATTGCTCAGCACATGCCAGAATCCTTCACGGGCGCACTGGCCAAACGTTTGAACAGCCTGAGCGCCATCGAGATCGTGGAGGTTACCCGCCCTACGGAAGTCGTGCCTGGTGTCGCTTACATTGCGCGGGGTGGGGCGGACATGATTTTATCGCGCCGAGGAGGCGTCGTATTTGCCATGAATGTCCCGTCCCAGGTCGACTATCCCTGGCATCCAAGCGCCGACCGGCTTGTTCGAAGTGCCATGGAACAAATACCTCCCAGCGACCTTATCGGTATTCTCATGACCGGAATGGGCAATGACGGCGCCAGTGCTATGAAACTCCTGCACGAGCGAGGCGGAACGACGATCGCTGAAGCGGAAGAAACCGCAGTGGTTTGGGGGATGCCCGGGGAATTGGTCAAGGGCGGTGGTGCAGATTGGATTCTGCCGCTACCCGAGATAGCCCGGCAATTGATGAAGGTTGTGCCTTGCCTCTGATCCGCAAAGAGCTTCCCAACCAAGCCGGGATCCGCGACGCATCGCCCACGGATGCATTTTCTTCGTTGACGAGTCGGAACAGTGAGGAAAGGCGAGCGGCGGCTCGCGAGTTTATTGTCACCTCTGACAACGCCGGTGTGATCTCCAGCGCAATTCAGAGTGAAGCGGTTGATGGCGTGCTGCAGGCTTTGTTTACAGCCCTTATGCGATCAGCCAATGCGGCAAGCGTCGACGTTGCTCTGCAATACCTACGATCCGACGATGCCCGCTTGCGCACCGGGGCACTAGACGCCTTGCGCGCATTGCAAGATCAGCTCCTGCCGCGGTTGACTGGACTGCTCAGTGACCCGGAGCCCGACGTTCGCATCCTCGCCTGCGAACTCGTTCGCGCGCAGCAGCCTTCAACGGTGATTGATTTGCTGGTTCCCCTCCTGGCTAATGATTGCAATGGCAACGTTTGCGGTGCCGCGATCGACGTCATGGCGGAGGTGGCGGCGCCTGACCACGTTGCCTTGTTACTCCAGTGCGCCGCGCGTTTTCCCTCGGATCCCTTTTTGGATTTCGCCGCCAAAACCGCGGCCCTCCGGATCGGGGCGCGGAACGCCCCTCAGTGATCGAGATCACGGACGAAGAGATCCGTCGACTGGGAGACTTCCTCTATCGACGCACCGGCATGGTCTATTCGGTATCCAAGCGCTATTACATAGAGCGCCGGATCGCTGATCGTGCAAACGCAACCGCCTCTCCTTCTTTCGAAAGGTATTTCGCAAAACTTCGTATTGATGCCGAGGGTGAGATCGAGAAGTTCATCAACGCCTTTACCGTCAATGAGACTTATTTCAACCGGGAAGATCATCAATTTCGGTGTCTCACGAAGGATTTGCTGCGTGAAAGAATCGCAGCCGGCTATGGGAAAGACCAGTTGCGTTTGTGGTCGGTACCTTGCGCGACTGGGGAAGAACCCTATTCGATTGCGATGTGGCTCTTGGACAAGTGGCCGCTGGTCGACGCCTACAGCATCGAGATTTGCGGCTCAGATATCGATACCGAAGCGCTTGCCGCGGCCAAGCGCGGCTTTTATGACAAGCGCGCACTGATGCGCTTGCCGGGCCAGGTCATCGACCGCTACTTTCACCAAGAAGCCGACGATCGGTGGCGGCTTGTCGAAGAGTTGAGGGAGTCGGTGCAATTTTCCAGTGTCAATCTAATAGAATCTAACGAGACCAGGCACCACGGCCAATTCGATGTCATTTTTTGCCGAAACGTCCTCATCTACTTCGACGACGCTTCGCGTCGCATTGCTGCAGACAACCTCTATGAAAGCCTTTTACCCGGCGGCTACATTTGCCTTGGCCACACAGAGTCGATGAGCCGTATCTCTCCGCTGTTCGAAATCCGTCGGTTCGAAGATGGTATTGTCTATCAGAAACCAGAGGTCGGGCGGTGAGCAAACCTACGCTCCATCGCGTCCTGGTGGTCGATGACGCAGCTCTCGTGCGCCTGTACTATCGAAGCGTGCTGGAGCCAGCGGGCTATGAGGTGTTCGAGGCTTTGAACGGGGTGGAAGCCTTGGAGCAACTGCTTGGGTTCGAGATCGTCGACCTTCTGATCGTGGACATCAACATGCCGGTCATGGATGGCCTCAGCTTCTTAAGGATGCTTCGGCAACGAGGCGAACCGTTTGCGTCCACCCCCGTGCTCATCACCAGTACGGAAGCCGGGCTCCATGACCTGCGGGCTGCCCAAATTGCCGGAGCGAACTTCTACGCCGCCAAGCCCGTCGCTGGGCAGGACCTGTTGGAGCTCGTTGCCTTGCTTGCTGGATCAACCCATGATTGAACTTCTTGAGCAGTTCCTGGTGGAGTGCCGCGAGTCTGTGCAGCAGGCAACACTGGATCTTCTGGCGCTCGAAGGTGATTCAGGCGATCACACTAGGCTGGACAGTGCTTTTCGGTCGTTTCACACCCTCAAGGGCGGGGCCGGTATCGTCGATTTTCCAGATATGGCGAGGGGTCTGCACGCGGCTGAGGAACTGCTCGATTCCGGCCGGTCCGGTACGAGGACGTTAAGCACTGCGGATATCGGCAACTGTCTCTGGGCATTGGATCAAGTCACCGGCTGGCTCGATAGCATTGAGGTAAAGGGAACTGTCCCGGAGGATGCAGGGTCGACCGCGGATGAGATGGTCCGCCGCTTGCAAGCGGCGCTATGGGAAGAACCTCCGGGAAAGAGCCCGCCCGCCTTGTTGGCGGCGGGGTGGTTGACATCTCTTTTGAAGGCCAACCATGATGTCGCAGCCCGAGCCTCAACCGGGTTGTTGTTCCAGCCCGACCCACAGTGCTTCTTTCGCGGCGAAGATCCCCTTGCGTTGGTCGCCGGCCTGCCTGGCCTGTTAGCTCTTCATGTGGAACAGGTTCATGTCTGGCCTTCGTTGAGGGAAGGTGATCCATTCGAGTGCAACCTGCTCTTCACAGCGTTGTCCTCTGCTCCGCAGGACGCTTTGTTGCGCTATACCCAAGCGATAAGCTCGGACTCTTCGAGCGTCCTCGAGATCCGCGAGCTTTCTTCTGCCGTCCCCGATCAGCGCGCAGGACTTAGCCGGATGGCGCGGCTGGTGCTCGAAGCGCAGTCCCAACTCCTTTCCCAGGTCGCGACCACAGGTCTGGCCGGCCGAGTAGGCGCCGCGCGGCGCGTGGTGATGAATATCCTGGCTCGGAGCGTCCGGCACAAGGATACGCTGGAACGCTACGATGGTAGTGTGCCGGACGCGGACGATCCAGAGGGACGACAAGCACTCATCCTCCTGATCGACCGGGTTTTGGGAGACGAGGCCCAAGTCCTCGAATTCTCCGTGAACCGGGATTCCCGCCTCGCCATCCCGAACTCAAATGCTGCCCGATCACTGCGGGTGAGCGTCGAACGCATTGATGCCTTAGTGAATTTGGCCGGCGAACTGTCGGTTGCCAAGAATGCCCTAACGCATGCCGCAACGCTAGCCCGGAGTGGAACTCCATCGGCGGATTTGGCGGCCGTGTTGGAGGAACAACAATCCCGACTGGAGAGGTTGGTCGATGAGTTGCAGCGTTCTGTCTTGAGCATCCGTGTCTTGCCCATGCGACAGGTGTTCCAAAGGTTTCAGCGCTTGGTGCGAGACCTTGCGACCGAAACGGGTAAGTCAGTGGTTCTCGTGACAGAAGGGGAGAACACCGAAGCAGACAAGACCATCGTCGAGGCTCTTGGAGAGCCGATTATGCATGTTCTTCGCAATGCAATCGACCATGGTGTCGAACCGGCGGACGAGCGCATCAGGACAGGGAAGCCACCGCATGCCACGATCTGCCTGCGTGCAGCGAAAGTCGGCGACAGCATTGTCGTTGAGGTGGAAGACGATGGTCGAGGTGTGGATTTCGCGAGAGTTCGACGGGTTGCGGCAGAACGCGGCCTGACGACCGGGTTCGCCTCGCTTTCCGATGACGATGCATTGGAATTGCTGTTCAATCCGGGGTTCTCGACAGCCGCAACTGTCAACACGGTCTCCGGTCGTGGGGTTGGGATGGACGCGGTGCGATCGGCGATCGAGGCGCTCGGCGGATCGGTTGGCATTGAGACGAAGCCCGGAAGCGGGACGATCGCAAAATTCACCCTGCCCTACTCCATCCTGATGACGCACCTGGTCACCGTGGAAGTAGTCAAACAAGTTTTTGGCGTTCCGCTTGAGAAAGTTATCGAAACCCGTCGACTTTCGCGCGGTGATGTCTCGATGGTTGGCGCCGCGCGCGTGTTCGGGCATCGCGGCCATACCATCCCGCTCGTTAGTCTTGCGGCGACGCTTGGCGAAACGCCGTCGGAAACGATCGCCGACGATTTCCAAGTCGTAGTCGTCCTGGTCGGGAACGACATGTGCGGGATAGAGGTCGATGATGTCGGGGAGACAATGGATATACTGATGAGACCCATCGAGGGGGTGCTCGCGGGTGTAGAAGGCGTTGCAGGCGTCACAATTTTGGGTGATGGCCGCGTCATGCTTGTTCTCGATGTGGAGGCTTTGGTGAAATGACCGTCATTTCCGACCCAAGCGGTGGACCGATCCGGCTTGAGGGCGACTGCACTTTAGAAGACAGCGAAACCCTGCTGGCAATGCTGGTTGAGTCAGGCAACATCTTAGTTGACTGGCGGAAGTGCACCAAGATCCATGCTGCCGTTCTGCAAGTCCTGATGGCGGCCCGCGTGAGGGTCATTGGGCCGTCGGGCTCGCCATTTCTCGAAAGCTATTTTCATCGCGGCTTCCGGGCAGTGCATGGCGGCTAGTTCACAATTATTGCATTTTATGCGATATCCCTAACCCCAGCTGAAATGAAGGTCGTAATGAACGTTTTGATCGTCGACGACAGCAAGCTTGCGAGAATGGCCTTGGTCAAGATTCTCGCCAAGAACTATCCGACATGGGTGCGTAAAGAGGCCGGCAACGCTGATGAGGCGCTTCAACTGGCGAGTGAGTTCGCGGCTGATATCGTGTTGATGGATTACAATATGCCCGGCCGCGATGGGCTTGCCTTGGCGGCGGACTTTCGTGCCCAGGATCCGTCAATGCGATTGGCACTGATTTCCGCTAATCAGCAGCACGAGATAGTCGAAGGTGCAAAGGCGCTGGGCGCTTCCTTCCTGACCAAGCCAGTGAATGGCCCGGACCTGGTTGCGTTTCTCGGCAAACCCGACACTCCCATTGGTCAGGACGATCAATGATGACTCCGGCCGACCTTGTCTTGGAAGAACTCGAGAAGGATGCCCTCACTGAACTGGTGAACATCGCCGTCAGCCGAGCCGCCAAGAATCTCCGCGAGATGGTTGGACGACAGGTGTTCCTGTCCGTCCCAAGAATCAACCTCGTCGGCAGGCAGCAAGCCATCGATATCTTGGACGAACGCGAGATGGACCGTCTGGTTGCCGTTCACCAGGTTTTCGAAGGTGATATCACTGGTCGCGCGTTGCTTATTTTCCCAGAGGAGCGAAGTCTCGAACTTGTGCGTGCTGTAGCCGGTCCGGACCATTCATTGGAAGACATCATCGACCTTGAACAGGAAGCACTCGCAGAGACGGGCAACATCATTCTCAATAGTTGCCTGGCCACCATCGCCAACCTGTTGCGCCGTAGTCTTCGCGTCTCCTTGCCTGAGGTCATTCGAGGCACTGGAACCGACTTCTTCAATCTGGCGCCGCCGCCCCTACCCGGCGAGGTCGTACTGTTTCTCTACATAAACTTCACCGTCAAGGACAATGACATCACGGGCTACATTGCCATGCTGATGGACATGCCTTCCCTAGCGGTTTTAAAGGGCCTCTTGTGCGAGTTTATCGAGCGGATCGGTGGGAACGATAAATAGTGCCATGTTGAACACTTCTCACGATAATTCGACGCCGATATTAGATGCACTCGATTGCGGTATAATCGTGCTCGGTTCTCAAAGGCAAGTGACCGCCTGGAATGCCTGGATCGCCGCAGCCAGCAATATACGGACGACCGAGGCGATCGGAAAATCAATGGAGGAGCTTTTTCCCGGCCGGCCGCTCGGCCCAATCCTCGTTGCGTTAAACGAGGCTTTGGAAGCCGGGGCCTCCAGCCTGCTGACCCCTACACTCCACCCAGCCCTGCTTGCGTTGCGGACGCGAGCGGGCCAGCCGCTGATCCATAGCATTTCCATCCGACCAATCGGGGCGATAGGTGCGTATGAATGCCTTATTCAGATTTCGGATGTGACGGGGGCGATGCGGCGGGAAGCCGTGCTGCGCCAACGGCAGAATGCCCGTTATGATGCGGTCATGGAAAGCGCCGCGGAAGCCATTCTTACCCTGGATGACACTGGGGCAATCCAGGGAGCCAATTCGGCGGCCGAGGTGCTCTTTGAAATCGACAAGGCATCGCTTGCCGGTCAGCCGAGCGCCGGTCTGTTCGTGGAAGGCGACCGGTGGTCGCAATTGCACGACGCCAGTCGCTCAGGGCAGCAAATAGTTCATCGAGAGGTTTCCGTGAAGCGGCGCAACGGGTCGACGCGCCATCTCGAAGCTTCGATTAGCCGTTGGTCAGGTGGCGCCAAGCAATTCACCACCGCCTTTTTGCGCGATGTAACAGATCGCCTGTCCTCACAACTGAAGCTGAAGACCCTGAATGAGACGTTGGAGCAACGGGTAGCTGACGCAACCGGTGAGCGCGATATGATCTGGCGCGTCAGCCAGGATCTTTTCGTCGTAACGGATTTCGGCCTCAAGTGCCAAAGTGTGAATCCGGCCTGGACCGAGCATCTCGGCTTGGACGAAAGCGAGGTCGAGGGTAAGACTTTCGAGGATTTCGTTCATCCTGAAGATGTTGCGGCTGTGACACGGCTCTCACTATCGGATAGCCGGGTTGCGGTTCGCGACCTCGACTTACGCATGCGTGCCAATGATGGCAGGTTCATCTGGTACAGTTGGCAATTTATGCCGCGAAACAACCAATATTACGCCGCCGGGCGCGACATCAACGTCCGCAGGAATTTGGAGGATCAGCTGCGCCAAAGCCAGAAAATGGAGGCGGTGGGGCAACTCACGGGCGGTATCGCGCACGACTTCAACAACATGCTGGGAGTTGTCATCTCAGGACTCAACTTGATCCAGCGGCGCGTCGACCGCGGCGAGCCCGGCGTGCACCAACTGATCGCAGCCGCGACCGAGGGTGCCCACAAAGCTGCCATGCTGACGCAAAGGCTACTGGCTTTTTCCCGGCAGCAGCCGCTTTCCCCTGAATCCCTCGACGTCGGCCGGATGGTGCAGGATATGTCGGAGCTTTTGCGCCGGACGCTGGGCGAGCACGTAACACTCAATACGGTCGTGCAATCCGATGACGGTGCAGTGCTCGCTGATCCCAGCCAACTCGAAAATGTCCTCGTAAATCTGGCGGTCAACGCTCGCGATGCCATGCCGGAGGGCGGAACCCTGACAATCGAAACCTCTGCACTCCTGGTCGACCAGTCGGTTGCTGCAGATCATGGCATTTCCCCCGGCCCCTACGTCCTTATTGCGGTGAGGGACACGGGCTCGGGTATGAGCGCGGAGGTTCTGGAAAGAGCCTTCGAGCCGTTTTTTACCACCAAAGGTGTCGGCAAGGGAACCGGCCTTGGGCTGAGTCAGGTGTTTGGCTTCGTCAAGCAGTCCGGTGGCTATGTCAAAATCGATTCAAAACTGGGGGTGGGGACTACCATCAGCATCTGGTTGCCAAGGCACAATGGTCCCGCCGATGGAGCACGGCGGGCGAACAGCCAAGACGTTGCCAATGGCAAGCCAGAGGAATTGATCCTCGTCGTCGAGGACGAGGCGAGTGTAAGACAACTGACAATGCAAATGCTCGAGGATCTCGACTATTCGGTGATTTCTGCTGAGAATGGGGTTGAAGGCCTGCGCATTCTTGAGGATCGAGGAGACGTTTCCTTGCTGCTGACGGATGTTGTCATGCCCGGAATGAACGGTCGGGAATTTGCGGATGCTGCCGTTGAATTGCGGCCTGACTTGAGGGTGCTCTTTACGTCCGGTTACGCACGTGATGCCATAGTTCGCAATGGGATCATCGATCCAAACGTTCAACTCCTGCAGAAACCCGCTACCCTCCAAGCTCTCGCCCAGAAAGTCAGATTGGTTCTGGATAACTAGCCATTCGGCAACCGCCGTTCCGGTTTTCAGGCAAGAGGGTAGCGCGCTCGACCTGTCATATTAGACGCAAAGCGGTCATTGAGCTCTATTGAGAGCTTCGGGTCACCACGAGCGTCCGCGGTGATGCCGCCGACATTTCTCCTCGGGTCTCTACCGACGTGGTCGCGGGTGCAACAATCTGTTGCACAACTCTGCTATCTGTCCCGCCAATGCCTGACCCTCAACTTGCTCACCCCTGAATAAGTCATCGCTCGCTGTCACGGCCAGGTAAGCGACGGGACTCTTCGAACGGGCGCGTTGCATGCGGATCAGGCCATCGTTCCTCAAGATCAGCAAAGCAATCATCTATCCCAGCGGCGAGTGGATCGCTGGGACAAATCGATCGTGGTCGTCTGCAAACAAAGACGCGAACTGCCGCGGGAGAAGAAGACGGCACGGCCAGAGTAAGCAGAGAGGCGGTTCATTCGCCCGAGAGGCGTGGGTTAGAGAAATATGCGTGCGAATCCGTGCTCGATCGGGGCGTCACAGTTTTCATACATAACTAACCCGCTCGATACCCTTTGCGAACGCAGCGTCACGTCTAATCAGAATGGCTTTGAAGAGCGTGACTTGAGCATCTCTGTCGCGGGTGTTTTGGGGGTTAAATCCGCCCTTCCCTACGGTTGTGTGCGTCAAGTTCTGCAAAATGGGCGATCATGAAACTGGTCATGCGGCTTGGCGTAGAGCGAGCTTCTTGTGCTCGCGCAGATCATCCATGTTGATATAGCGGTTGGCCTCCATCCAGTTTTCATTGGTTTCGACGGCCAGCTGACCAGGCGCAGGCGCAGGCAGCTTTCGGCGTTCGGGAAGATGCGCACGACATAGGTGCGCCGGCGGATTTCCTCGTTGAGCCGTTCAAGCATGTTGGTGGACTTGAGGTGCTTGTGATGCTGACGCGGCAGCCGGAAGAAAGTCAGCGTCTGTTCTATGGCTTCTTCCGCCCAGGTGGTCAGCCGCGGGTAGCGGGCGGACCATTTGGACAGCCATGCGGCAAGATCAGCCCTGGCCTCTGCGAGATCGCGCCGGTCGTAGAGCCAGCGCAATTCCTGCANCAGACGTGTGCTCTTCCGATCTGTCGCCGTGCTTCCTCGGCAGATGATCGAGCGCGTTCCTGAGGAAGTGCACGTAGCAGCGTTGCCAGGCGGCTTCGGGGATCACCTCGCCGATCGCTGCCACCAGGCCGGCGTGATCGTCGGACACAACCAACTCGACGCCCTTGAGGCCGCGCGCCTTGAGGCCGACGAGGAAGTCCCTCCAGGCCGAGCGGCTCTCGCGATTGGCCATCTCCACGGCCAGGATCTGGCGCCTTCCGTCCCAGTCGATACCGACCGCGATCAGCACCGCCTGGCTCATGACAACA
>NZ_AYVK01000071.1:0-14312 GCF_000503155.1 Mesorhizobium sp. LSJC285A00 | reverse complement strand
ATGACGAAGCCGAAGTGCCCGAACCCGGCCCGGCATCCTCCGATAGCGGGCGCGAGCGCCGCTGGCGGCTGGCGATCGGCGCCGATGACGAGGCTTCCTCCGCCCTTTCCAGTGATGACAAAAAACTGTCTTCGGCGCTCGATGCGCTTTACGGCGACGGCGCCAATGCCGATGCCGACCCGCGCAAGCGGCGCGGCGGGCTCGGCCGCTCGGCGCCACGCGTGGCGCAATGGATGGGCGATATCCGCTCCTTCTTTCCCGCCCAGGTGGTCCAGATCGTCCAGAAGGATGCCTTTGAGCGGCTGAACCTGAAGCAGATGCTGATGGAGCCGGAATTCCTCAAGGCGATCGAGGCCGACGTCAACCTCGTCGCCGACCTGATCTCGCTGCGTTCGGTGATGCCGGCCAAGACCAAGGACATCGCCCGCACCATCATCGCCGACATCGTTGCCAAGCTGATGCAGCGGCTGGAGCAGAAGACCGCCGAGGCGATCCGTGGCGCGCTCGACAAGTCGCGACGCACCAACCGGCCGCGCCAACGCGACATCGACTGGCCGCGCACCATCTCGGCCAATCTTCGCCACTACCAGCCTGGGCACAAAACCGTCGTGCCGGAAAAACTGGTCGGCTTCATGCGCAAGCAACGCCGGCTGGTCGATCTCGACGAAGTGGTGCTGTGCGTCGACCAGTCCGGCTCGATGGCGAGCTCGGTGATCTACGCCTCGATTTTCGCCGCGGTGACGGCGTCGCTGCCGGTCGTGCGCACCAAGCTGGTCTGTTTCGACACGGCCATCGTCGACCTGACCGAAGAGCTCAGCGACCCGGTCGAGGTGCTGTTTGGCGTGCAGCTCGGCGGCGGCACCGACATCAACCAGGCGGTCGCCTATTGCGCCGACCGCATCGAGCGGCCGACCAAATCCCACTTCGTGCTGATCACCGACCTCTATGAGGGCGGCAACGGCCAGGACTTGCTGCGGCGGCTTGCGGCGCTGGTCCGGTCCGGCGTCAATGTCATCGTGCTGTTGGCGCTGACCGATCAGGGCCGGCCGGGCTATGATCCGGCGATGTCGGCTTCGGTTGCGGCACTTGGCATACCGGTCTTCGCCTGCACGCCGGACCTGTTTCCCGACATGATGGCGGCGGCGTTGCGGCGCGAGGATATCGGCGCCTGGGCAGCCGGCGCCGACATCAAGCTGATCCGCGCCGAGACGGAGCCGAGCAGTCAGGCCTGACTATTCGAACGAATAGGCAAACCCGTCAGTGGAAGCGCTGACGGTCACCTTGGTCATCTTCTCGCCGTCGAGCGACCGGTTCAGCACGCCGCGGCTGAGTTCCGGCAACAGCGTGTTGGTGAGGATGGCGTCGATCATGCGGCCACCGGACTCGATTTCGGTGCAGCGCGCCTTGACCAGCGCCATGACGCCGTCGCCGATCACCAGTTCGGCGTCGTGGCTGGCGCGCAGCCGCCGCGCGATCTTGCCGAACTGATGGCGCGTGATGGCCTCGATCATCGAATCCGAGAGCGGATAGTAAGGGATGGTCACGACGCGGCCGAGGAACGCTGCCGGAAAGACTTTCAGCAGTGGAGCGCGCAAGGCTGCATCGAGGCCGTCGAGCCCCGCCCTCACCGTGCCGTTTTGCGTCCGCTCCATGATGACTTCGGACCCGACATTCGATGTCAGCAGGATCAGCGTGTTCTTGAAGTCGATGCGCCTACCCTCGCTGTCATCCATCATGCCCTTGTCGAAGACCTGGAAAAAGATCTCGTGGACGTCGGGATGGGCCTTCTCGACCTCGTCGAGCAGGATCACCGAATAGGGTTTTCGGCGCACGGCCTCGGTGAGAATGCCACCCTTGCCGTAGCCGACATAGCCGGGCGGTGCGCCCTTGAGCGTCGAGACGGTGTGCGCCTCCTGGAATTCGGACATGTTGATCGAGATCAGGTTCTGCTCGCCGCCATAGNTTGAGCGTCGAGACGGTGTGCGCCTCCTGGAATTCGGACATGTTGATCGAGATCAGGTTCTGCTCGCCGCCATAGAGCGTCTCGGCCAGCGCCAGGGCCGTCTCGGTCTTGCCGACTCCCGAGGGGCCGCAGAGCAGGAACACGCCGACCGGCTTTTCCGGCGCTCCGAGCCCGGCGCGGCTGGTCTGCACGCGCTTGGCGATCATCTCCATGGCGTGATCCTGGCCGACGACTCGTTCGGACAAAGTGTCGGCGAGCTTGAGCGCCTTTTCGGTCTGGCTGGACAGCATCCGTCCCGTCGGGATGCCGGTCCAGTCCTGGACCACGGCAGCGACCGCATTGCGGTCGACAGACGGCAGGATCAGCGGCGTCTCGCCTTGCGCGGTGGCAAGCTCGGCCATGAGTTCGCGCAACCGCGCCAGATCGGCGGCAGGATCTGACGGTGCAGCTTCGGCAGCCGGCGCTTCGGTCTCGGACGCTTTGGCCTTCGGCTTTTCAGGCTTGAACGTTCCGGCCTTGGGCGTCTCGGCCTTGGGCGTCTCGGCCTTCGGTACCTTGGTCTTTTCTTCGTCCGGCGCTGCTGGTTCGGCATCGGTCTCGGCTGTCGCCACCGCATCGAGCGGCACGCCGTCGCCGCGCAGCCGCGCGCGCAGTTCGAGGATCTCGGCAACCAGCGCCTTTTCGCGCTCCCAGCGCTCCTCGGCGGCGGCGAGCATGGTCCCGGTCTCAGTGAGCCCGGCCTCGACCCGCGCCTGCCGGTCAGTTACTTCGATGCCGATCGCGGCCTCGCGGCCGATGATGCCGCTTTCGACCTCGAGCGCCTGGCGGCGCCGCAAAATGTCCTCGACCTCGGCCGGCGTCGCATGCTGCGAGATCGCGACCCTGGCGCAAGCGGTGTCGAGCAGGCTGACCGCCTTGTCGGGCAATTGCCGCGCCGGGATGTAGCGATGCGACAGGCCGACCGCCGCCTCGATCGCCTCGTCCAGGATCTGCACTTCGTGATGCTGTTCGAGCACGCCGGCGACACCGCGCAGCATGAGCACAGCGACCGCTTCCGACGGCTCATCGATCTTGACCACCTGGAAACGGCGGGTCAGCGCCGGGTCCTTTTCGATGTGCTGCTTGTACTCGGCCCAGGTGGTTGCGGCGATGGTGCGCAACTCGCCGCGCGCCAGCGCCGGCTTCAAGAGATTGGCGGCATCGCCGGTTCCGGCGGCACCACCGGCGCCGATCAGCGTGTGCGCCTCGTCGATGAACAGGATGACCGGCGTCTCGGATGACTGAACTTCGTCGATCACCGCCTTCAGGCGCTTCTCGAACTCGCCCTTGACGCTGGCGCCGGCCTGCATCAGGCCGACGTCGAGCATGCGCACGCTGATGCCCTGCAGGGGCGGCGGCACGTCGCCCTGGGCGATGCGCAGGGCAAAGCCCTCGACCACCGCGGTCTTGCCGACACCGGCCTCGCCGGTCAGGATCGGGTTGTTCTGCCGGCGCCGCATCAGGATATCGATGATCTGCCGGATCTCCGGGTCTCGGCCGACGACCGGGTCGATCTTGCCGTCATGGGCGCGCTGGGTGAGGTCTGTGGCGTATTTGGCCAGCGCGGAGTCCCCGCCCGGAGCTCGCCGCGGCGCCTCCGCGGTGGGAGCCACTGCTGCCGTGGCGCCGGCTTCGAGCGAACCGTCCACCACCTCGGCAAAGCGGGCGATGACCCCGTCGGCGTCGATCTTGTCGAATTCGCCGCTGATCTTCGCCACCAGGCCTTCCAGCACCGGCGTCTTCAGGCAGGCGAGCACGATATGGGCGCTGCGGACCTCCTCCATGCCGAATTCCAGCGTCGCCAGGTTCCAGGCCTCCTGGATGGCGTGAAAGATGTGGTCGGAAAATTCCTCGATCGAGGTGGCGCCGTAGGGCAGCTTGTCGACGGCGCGGGTCATTTCGCTGGTAAGCCGGCTGGCATCGACGCCGGCATCGGCAATGATCATCTGCACATCCGAACGCTCGGACAGCACCAGTTGTTCTATGAAATGGACGAGTTCGACGTAAGGATTGCCGCGCAGCTTGGCGCTGTCGGCGGCGGCCTTGAAGGCGCGCAGGCAGACCGGATTGAGCTTGCCAACCAGTTCCTTGCGTTTGAACCCCTGCGACGACCGGCGCTGTTCCATCGAACGTGCTCCTGCAATCTGCCCGTCGACAGCCTGCCACATAAGCAGCCGCTTGACAAAGCGCTTGATGCAGCCGGCCTTTCTCTTTGTGGAGAGTTCCGCGCCGCCAAATGCAGACAACCACGATTTTTTCTAATCCTATGCGATGCGCTTCACATACGAGGTTGGCCAGGCACGCCATGAATTGCGCCATCCGAGACGCAGTTGCACCGACATTCATTAGCGCTCGTTAACTTTTGAGCGGATGGCGAATTGTGGGAATATGCAACCGTGTGCTAACGTTGGGTCACGTACGGTTTTAGAGCCGGTCGCCGGGGGTATCTGTGATCGATCTCGCACTCTGGCTTGCTCCGCTGGACGGTGAAAATCCGTCAGGCGAAGACTTGCGCAACGATCCGGCTTTTCATGAGCTGGAGCGGCTCACGGAGCCGCAGGTCAAGGTCGTCCATGACGGGCGCAACAAGCCAGCCGCGCAATCGACCATTCCGGTCGACTGGCCTGCCGTGCTCGGCAAGGCCGAGGAGTTGCGTTCGCATGGCCGCGACCTGCGCCTGCTTGTCATTGTCGCCCGGGCGCTGGCCAATGAAGAGGGATTGGCCGGACTGGCACAGGGCCTGACCCTGATTGCAAGGACCTTCGAGACGCATTGGGAGACGATGCACCCGGCGCTGCGCGCCAGCCCCCAACCACGCGAGGCCGTCCTGCGCCGCCTCAACGCGCTGGCCGACCTGCAGAACGGCCAGGAAGGCCTGCTGGCGAACCTCAGGCAGATGGTCTTCTTCGCGCCGCGTCCCATCGGGCCGATCAGCGGACGCGATCTCGAACAGGGTGCGCTCGACGATCGCGTCATGCTTCAGGAAGCGGCGTCGGGATTGAATGCCACGGAGAAGGCAGCGCTGGTCAGCGCGCACGGACAGCTCCTGAACCGGGTGGGCAGCGGTTGTGCCGCCCATCAGGACCAGGCCGGTGAACAGATGACGGCGCTCATCGCCGGGGCGCACGCTGCGATCGAGGCGCTCGACGCGGTCGATACGGCGCTGAATGCCCGCTTTGACAGCAACGGGGCCGCCGTCCCGGACCTGAAGCGGTTTTTGCAGCGCGTGCTGACGACGCTGGAACGCAACACGGCGGTCGAGACCACGGAAGAGGCAGCGACGAAGGGGGCTGCCAGCCCGGCTGCTCCCCCGGCAAGCCCGGCCGCGCCGGTCAGAAACGGTCATGGAGCCGAGACGATGGCAAGCTACGCGGAGACCGGTGCGGGGCTCCCGGACAGGATTTCCTCGCGCGACGATGTGGTGAAGTGCCTCGACCTTGTGGTCGCGTTCTACGACCGCACCGAGCCGTCGAGTCCGATCCCGCATCTCGCCCGCCGGGTGCGCAGGATGGTGCACATGGATTTCGTTGAACTGATGGAAGACCTCGCCCCGTCGGGGCTCAAGGAATTCCGGCTGCTCGCCGGCGTTCCCGACGCCAAGAAGACTGCCCAGAAGGATGAAAGGTAGCAACACATGCCAGCCGAAAGCAAAGCGAAGGTCATCGAGCGAAATCGCGCCCCGCGCGTGCAGATCGCCTACGATGTCGAAACCTACGGCAGCCCGACGACGATCGAACTGCCGTTCGTCATGGGCGTGATGGCCGACCTGTCGGGCGCATCGCAGACCAGGGAAGCGTCCAAGACGGTGCTCGACCGTTCCTTTGTCGAGACCGATGCCAACCGCTTCCCCAAATTCATGGAAGCGCTGGGACCCAGGGTCAAGGCGCGGGTGAAGAACACGCTGCCGCAGGCCGAGGGACAGGAGCGCGACGAAGAACTGGCGCTCGACCTGACCTTCACCAAGATGGGCGATTTCGCCCCCGACAAGATCGCCGAACAGGTCCCGCAACTGGCCGAAATCCTCAAGATGCGGCGCCAGCTCGAGGAGCTGCTCGGCTTCATGGACGGCCGCGTCGATGCCGAAAAGCGCATCGCCCAATTGCTGAACAACCAGCCGCTGCTTGGCCAGATCGCCGCCCAGGCGCTGTCCGACGACAAGGGTGAGGAATAGATCATGGCCGAACAGCAAAAGACCGCAGCATCCGTCGCCGAGGCCGAGGCCGTCGATCTCGGCGAATTCAGCCAGCTCTTGGAGAAGGACTTCAAGGTCAAGAAGGACGACAGCGAGAAGCTGCAGCAGCTGGTTCGCAACCTGGCGCTGGCGGCGCAGTCGCGCTCCGAGACGACGACGATTTCGTCCAACTCGATCAAGTCGATCAAGTCGTTGATCGCCGGCATCGACAAGATGCTGACGGCCCAGGTCAACGAAATCCTGCACGCGCCGGAAGTGCGGCAGATGGAAGGCACCTGGCGCGGCCTCTGGTATCTCATCAATAACACCGAGACGGATCAGAAGCTGAAGATCCGGGTGATGAACATTTCCAAGGAGCAGCTGGCCGATACGCTCGAAGACTATGAAGGGCAGATGTGGGACCAGAGCCCGATCTTCAAGAAGGTCTACACCGACGAGTATTCGATGCTCGGCGGCGAACCGATCGGCTGCGTCATCGGCGCCTACGAGTTCTCCAACCACCCGCGCGACGTCGGCCTGTTGCGCAACATCTCCGGCATCTGCGCCTCGGCGCACACGCCGTTCATCGCCGCCGCCTCGCCACGGCTGTTCCGCATGGACAGCTGGCAGGAACTGCCCAACCCGCAGGACCTGCAGCAGATCGTCTCCAACCCGGCCTACGCCTCGTGGCAATCGCTGCGCGAGAGCGAGGATGCGCGCTATATCGGGCTGACCATGCCGCGCGTGCTGGCGCGGCTGCCCTACGGCTCGGAGACAGTCCCGGTCAAGGGCTTCTCCTTCGAGGAGGAAGTGCAGGGCGATCACAACAAATATGTCTGGATGAACGCTGCCTTCCCGATGGGCGTCAACATCAACCGCAGCCACAAGCTCTATGGCTGGGGCACCCAGATCCGCGGCGTCGAAAATGGCGGCACTGTGCTTAACCTGCCGGTGCACTCCTTCCCGACCGATGACGGCTCGATCGCGATGAAATGCCCGACGGAAGTCGCCATCGACGACCGGCGCGAGGCGGAACTGGCCAAGCTCGGGCTGATGCCGATCCTGCACCGCAAGAACACCGATCTCGCGGCCTTTATCGGCGCCCATTCGCTGCAGGATGACGAGACGCGGGCGGGCCGCCTGGTCGACCCCGACGCCCAATCCAACGAGCGGCTCTCAGCCAACCTGCCCTATCTGTTCCCGGTCTCGCGCTTCGCCCACTACCTCAAGGCGATTGCGCGCGACAAGGTCGGCTCGTTCAAGGAACGCACCGACATGCAGATCTGGTTGACCGAATGGATCAACCGGTACGTGCTGGCCAACCCGGCCTTCGCCGACGACAAGGCACGCGCCAAGCGTCCGCTTGCCGCCGCCGAGGTGCAGGTCGACAGCGTGGAGGGCCGGCCGGGCTACTACAATGCCCGCTTCTATCTGCGCCCGCACTACCAGCTGGAGGGCATCAACGCCTCGCTCAGGCTGGTGTCGGAATTGCCGTCCGTGAAGACCTGATTGCAGCAACCAAACCTTTGTTTGAAAGCGGTGGAGAACGAAAATGCCCACAATGAAGATCGACGGTTTTCTGAAAGTTCCGGATATCAAGGGGCCCAGCACACGCGACGGCCATGACGACGAGATCGAAATCCATGGCGTCGATTACAAGATGGTCGCGCCCTACGACCCCAATTCCCTCTCGCGCCGAGGCCGCGTGTCGATGGGCATGATCAAGTTCACCAAGCACTATGACAAGGCCTCACCCTATCTGGCCAAGGCCCTGTTCGAAAACAAGGCGCTGGACGAGGTCAAATTCTCCGCGCGGCGGACCATCGACGGCGAGAGCAAGGACTATCTGGTCGTTACCCTGACCGACGCCTCGATCATGGAATACGACATGTCGCAGGCCGATGATGAAGCCGACCTGATCCAGGAGGAAGTCTCCTTCGCCTACAAGAAGATCAAGTTCGTCTATGACGACAATGACGAAGCCGAAATGGATGTCTATGTCGGCAAGTGAGGGGCGAGCAAAGCGCCCTGCCGCCGACAAGGTACAGGCGGGCGGTTCACGGGCCAAGCGCGAGGCGGTACAGCCTTCGCTGTGGGACCGCCTCGTCAACGATCTGCCGGGCCTGAGCTCGGAGATAGACGGGCTCAGGCAGGCTCTGCAGGAGGAGCTTGGCGCAGAGCGCCTGGACGAGCTGCTGGCAGACGGACCGAGGCGCATCGACGCCGATGACGCATTGAACCCCGATCAGAAGCGCCGGCTGCACCGGCTGGCGTTTCAGAACCGGCACCGTGGCGAGCTTGAAAGCCGAGGCATCGTGGTGTCGCCCGATGTGCTGCGCGAGGCCGTGCGGCGCGACATCGAGGCGCTGTTCAACACCGAGCGTTTCGAATCCGCGCCGCTGCTATCCGATCTCGAGGCCGAGCAGATGACCGACAGTCCGACATCGCTGGCCGACTTTCCGGAGGTGCGCCGCAGCGTTGTCAATTATGGCGTGCCGTCCTTCTCCGGCCGGTCGTCGCGCGACTTCGATCGCGATGTTCTGGCACGCGAGATCCGCGCCGTGCTCGCCGCATTCGAGCCGCGGCTGAAGGAGAGCGCGACGAAAGTCACGGTCAACCTCGGCGACAAGACCGGCCTGAAGATCGAGATCGACGCCGTGCTGATCATGACGCCGACGCCCGAGCGCATGCGCCTGCGCACGACGATCAATCTCGACAACGGACTGGCGCGCACCGAGTTCAGGGAAGCCTGAGAGATGGACCGGGTCTTCGTAGAATATTACGAGGAGGAACTGTCCCACATACGCGGGCTGGCGGCGGAGTTCGCCGACATGCATCCGGCGGTTGCCCGCAATTTGTCGCTGGATACGGTGCCGTGTCCCGACCCCTATGTCGAGCGGCTGCTCGACGGCGTCGCCTTCCTCGCCGCGCGCACGCGCCTGAAGGTGGATGCCGAGCGCTCGCGGTTTTCGCGCAGCATCCTCGACGTGCTTTATCCCGATCTCGTCACGCCGGCGCCGGCAACCGCCATGGTGGTGCTGAAGCCCGGCCAGCAGGTGCAGACAATGCTTGCCGGCCACGTCGTCAAGCGCGGCACGCGGCTGGTCTCCAGCCTGCAGGCCGGCCTGTCGACACGCTGCACCTTCACCACCGCGCAGGACATGACGCTGTTTCCGATCGCGATCAGTTCGGTCGGCTATTTCCAGGACCGCAGCGCGCTTGCCGCCGCCGGCATCGGCCCGATCGCCGGCAAGGCCGGCGAAGCGGCACTTCGCATCACGCTGGCGCGGACCGGCAAAGGCAAGCTCGACGAACTGGCGCTCGACCGGCTCGACTTCTATTTCGCCAACCGCACCAAGGCGCCGCTGATCTTCGACGCCATCTTCGGAGTCTGCTCTGGTGTCGGCGCTCGACCGGAAGGCAAGACCAATCCATTGTCGCCGCTACCGCCGCCGGAGATGGTCGGCATTGCCGATGCCGAGGCGCTGATGCCGCGCACGCGGCCGACCTTCGAAGGCTACCGCCTGCTGCGCGAATATTTCATGATGCCCGAGCGCTTCCATTATGGGCGCGTCACCGGCTTGCTGCCGGTCGTGCGCAAATGCCAGGCCGGGCTCGAAATCATCTTCCTGTTCCGGCGTCCGGTGCCCGAACTCGCCGATCTGACGCCGGCGGATTTCGATCTCTTCGCCACCCCGATCATCAATCTCTTCGAGCGCGAGTGCAACATCGTCGAGCTCGACCAGCGCAAGACGCGCCAGGTGCTGCATGCCGACCGCACGCGGGCGCGCGACTTTGAAATCTACCGCGTCATCCGCGTCGAAGACGCCGATGCCGAGGGACCCGACGCGGAGATACCGGAACTCTTCAGCCTTGGGCAAAATCGCGGCAGCGGCTGGGTCTATTCGACGGAGCGGCGGCCGCGCCGGCCGACCGAGGACGAGCGGCGCCAGGGCGTGACGCGGACCTCCTATGCCGGCGACGACGTCTTCCTGGCGGTTTCGCGCCCAGTCAACAGTCAGGCCAACCGGCCGCTCAAGCGCGTCGATATCATGGCGCTTTGCACCAATCGCGACCTGGCCATCCTCGACGACACGCCGACCCTGACGCTGGAAGCCGGCGACCCTGTGGAGACGGTCCGGCTGCTCGGCGCATTGCGTTCGCCGCAGCCGGCGATCCCGGCAGCGCTGCCGACCGGCGCCGACGGCGAGTCGCGCGCCGACGACCTGGCCTGGCGGCTGGTGTCACAGCTGGCGCTCAACTTCCTCAGCCTGGCCAAGGAAGGCCGCGGCGTCGATCCGCTGCACGCGCTGCTCGATCTCTAAGATCGGAAGAGCACACGTCTGAACTCCANCTCTATGCCGAGCGCGGCGACCCCGGGCTCGCCCGCAATGTGCGCTCGATCGTGCGCATCGACTCGCGCGCGGTGATCGAAAGGCTGGCGATCGAAGGGCCGATGTGCTTCGGCCGCGGCACGGAAGTGACGCTGCATGTCGACCAGTCGGTGCTGGCGGGACAGAGCACTCTGCTGCTGTCGGGCCTGCTGTCGCGGCTGTTTGCCCGCCATGCCGGCATTAACGGGTTCGTGCGCACGCGCACGCGGTTGCTCCAGAAACAGGAGGATGTGCCATGGCCGATGACGCCCGGCAATCGCTACCTGATCTAGAGCGAGCCGCAACCCTGTCCGAGAGTTTCGACTTTTTCGAACTGCTGCGCCGGCTCGAACGGCAAGGCGGCCTGTTCGGCCATTCCGGCCGGCCGGACCGCGAGCCGGCAAGGCTCGGCCAGAATGTGCGGCTGTCCTTCGCAGTGCAGGACGTGGTGGATTTCCGCGAGCCGACGGACAAGTCGCCGGCACGCGTCACGGTCAACAATCTCGGCCTGCTCGGACCCGAAGGGCCGATGCCACTGCATCTGACGCGCTGGGTGCTCGATCGCCTGTCGCAACGCTGGTATGCCGGCGCCGAGGCGCGGCAGACGAGCGACACGACCTTCGTCGATTTTGTCAATATCCTGCAGCACAGGATGATCGCGCTCTACTATCGGGCCTGGGCGGATGCGCATCCGGCCGTGCAGGTCGAACGCGGTGTCGGCGGCCGCGTCCGTTCCATGCTGGAAGCGATGGCCGGCATCGGGCTGCCGGGCACGCAGGATGCCGAACTAGATACAGTAAAACTTCGCCAGGCCGCCTCGCTCGCTGCCCAAGTCGACGGCCCCGAGCGACTGACGCTGTTCCTGGCCGAAGCCTTCAAAGTGCCGGTGGTGCTGAAGGAGTTCGTCGCGGCCTGGATGACCATCCCCAAGGCGCTGCAGACGCGGCTTGCCGGCAGCTATGCCACGCTCGGCCGCAGCGCCACCATCGGCCCGCGCAGCTTCAGCCGGCAGAGCCGCATCGAGCTGCGCATCGGCGCGCTCAGCTATATCGATTACAAGGCCTTCCTGCCGGGCGGTGAGCGGCTGAAGCTGTTGAAGCAGGCGGTGCGCGACCTGATCGGCGAGACCATCGATGTCGATCTCAGGATCGTGCTTGCGGCAAAGGCAGTGCCGCCGGCGAAGCTCGGCACCGTCCAGCTTGCCCGCACCACCTGGCTGGCGCGACCGGTCGAAAAGGGGGACGCCGACGACATGCGGTTGCGGACCATCGTCGGCTGGCGGGAAGAGGTGGCGGCATGAGCCTGCTTCTGATTCTCGAACAGGGACCACGCGCGCAAGTCACGCGGCAGGCGCGGCTGGACGAGGGCGAGCTGGTAATCGGCCGCAGCGCCGACGCCGACTGGCAGATCAACGATCCCGACATGTTCGTCTCGCGCGCCCACTGCAAGATCACCAGCAAGCAGGGCGGCTATTTCGTCACCGATACCTCCAGCAGCGGGTTGTTCATCGACGATGCCGCCAGCCCGCTCGGCGCGGGAAATACCGCGCGCCTGCAAAGCGGCATGCGACTGCGACTGGGCGACTATGTGGTGTGGGTCGATTTGCAGACGGCGAAGACCGAGGCGCCGGCCTCCAGGCCTTCAGCGCCTGCCAGTAAGCCGGCGGCGTCGCGGGCGCCGGTCAGCCTCGGCGGCGACGATTTCTTTTCGTCCACCACGGAAGAAGAGCCGGGACGGCCACGCCCTGCCAACCTGCCCGATCCATTCGAAAAGCCGGTGCCCGGCGCATTCGCGCGTGCGCGGTCCGATGAACGCAGCTCGCAGGCGTTCGACGATCCGTTCAGCCTCGACCCTGTGGCAACGCCGGTGGCCGAGCCCACTGACAGAAACGGCGCCAAGCCATCGTTCGACGATCCCTTCGGCCTCGACTCCGCGCCGCGGTCGAGAGAGCCGAGCAGATCCAATCCTGAGAAGCTGCCGGCCTACGATGACGGGTTTGGTTTCGGCCCTGCCGGGTCCACCAGCCTCGACGCCGGCGTGACGGATGGCGGTGCAACCGATGCGCCCTCGCCTGCCCCCTCTGCAGCGCCCTGGGATCTGCCAGTCCGCGCGGTCGAGCCATCGCCACCGCAGCCACCGCCTCCCCCGTCTCCACCGCCACCACGCGCTCCTGTCCGCCAATCCGCGGCGCGGCCGTCAGCCGGACCGTCGGACGCGGAATTGCGCGCCGCTTTCCTGCGCGGCATGGGCATGGACGAGGCCGATTTTCCCGGCGGCGATCCGGTGGCCGACATGGAAAAATTCGGCCGCGAGTACCGGCTGATGATGGAAGGGCTGATGCAGCTTTTGCGCAAGCGCGCCGAAGAGAAGGGCAACGCTCGCGTCGCTCAAACGGTGGTTGGCGCATCCGAAGTCAACCCGCTCAAATTCCTGCCCTCGGTCGACGATGCGCTGGTAACCATCCTGGCCGAGCGCAGCCCCGGTTTCCTCGGCGCCGAGGCGGCGATCAAGGACGCGGTGCGCGATCTGGCGCAGCATCACGTTCGCGCCTGGCGCGGCGTGCAAGGCGCGCTCAAGCGCATGATCGACCGCTTCGATCCGGCGGCGATCGAGCAGGAACTGAAGTCGAGTTCGGCGATCGGCAATCTGCTGACCGGCGGGCGCGGAGCCAAGCTCTGGGAGTTGTACCAGAAACGCCACCGTGAAATCGCTCACAGCGCCGAGACGCGTTTTCTGGGCGAGATCGGCGCTGATTTTCGTGATGCATATGAGGAGGACTGAGACATGATCGACAGACGCGAATTTATCCTTGCCATCGGGGCGACGGGACTGCTGACGGCTTGCCAGAGCGGCCCGCCGAAACCATCCGTCATCACAGTGAATCTTGCCGGCGGCGCCGGCATGAACCCGGGACCGGGCGGCGGCGACAGGCCGGTGACGGTGATGATCTTGCGCCTGAAGAGCACCGGCGCCTTCAACTCGGCCGACTATTTCGCCCTGCAGGGCGGTGCCGGCGCGGCACTTGGCGGCGATCTCATCGGCTCCGACACGGTTTCCGTCGGACCCGGCAAGACCGCATCGAAGACCATCACGGTCGAGCCAGAAGTGGCAGCACTCGGCTTCGTCGCGCTGATCAGGGAACCCGGCGGACGCAACTGGCGCACGACCAAATCGGTTTCGCCGGGATCGAAGTTCACGGTCAATGTGAAGCTCGGCAGCGGCGGGATTTCCGCCTAAAGCGCGTCGCGTTTGAACGGATTCAGGCGACGCGCTTTAGATCTTTATTTTTATGCATGTCGTTCTCTCAAAACCGTGACCACTTTTGAGCGACATGCATGGGCGGCAAAAGTCCGCAAGCCGCGCAACATGATGAGCAGGAAGCAGAGAGTGCCGGCATGAGCGATGCAAACAGGGTGCTGTGGTCGGAGGGACTGTTCCTCCGCACCCAGCATTTCCAGCAACAGGACCGCTTCTTCGAAGCGACGGTGCGCGGCGCCTTGCAGGCCGGGCATCTGCATACGTTCGGTTTTCGAACGCTGACGCTCGATCAGGCACAGCTCGATGCCGGCCAGATCTCGGTGCTCTCGGCACGCGGCATCTTTCCAGACGGGACGCCGTTCGCGATCCCCGAGACGATGGATGCGCCGCGGCCGCTGGCGGTGACGCCGGAGATGGGCGCTGGACCGGTGCTGATAGCGCTGCCGCTCGAACCGCCAGGCGGCGTCGGCTTCGACCCCGCTCACGCCGAGCCGTCCGGCGCGCGCTA
>NZ_AYVK01000070.1:0-14503 GCF_000503155.1 Mesorhizobium sp. LSJC285A00 | reverse complement strand
GATTTTGTCGCCAGATTGCGGACGATCGCAAGTCCATCCTCCCGGCCTAGGTTAAGGTCAACAACCACGAGATCGACTGGCTCACGTGAAAGAACATAGTCAAACTGCTTGCTATCGTGGACTGCGGTTACCTTCAGGGCATGCATCGTGAGATACTCGGCGATGAGGCGCCGCATTGCGGCATCATCGTCAATGACAAGAACATGTTTCAACGGCACACCTTCAATCTTGAATCCCCTTGTCTAAACCTGTTGCCGAGCAACCCTGGGGCACCGACCCAGAACAGCTGCTCCTTGATACCACTCGCCGTTGCGTGCGGCCAATGTGAGGCCGTGCTCGTCCTGTTCTTTTCATCCCCAGCGAATTGACCGCACCAAGGCAGCCCGTGGCCACCAGACAGGTCCCAGCGCCGACATGACCCTGCCGTGTGGTCCTTCGCTTTTTCGCTTCGAGCTCCCCCGTTGGTGCAGGCCTGCCAATATCACTCAAGTTCGACCTCATGGATGCCAAGTTTCCTGCTATGCCCTTGCATCCTGGTCATCCTGGAGTTTGCGGACCTGGATCATCTCGATATCATCCGGCTCGTGGATCCAGCTCGGACATGGTTGAGCAGCGCGGCGTTTGGCTTGATCGGAGAGGCGGTCGGCGGAAGAAGACCGTGATTCGCTGCAGCGGCCTTGTGCAAAATAGTGTGTCTCCTGCCAAGCCGGCTTCGTCCAAGGTGGCCGGCGGCCTCAAATGCTGTTCGGCGACCGGCAGGTCGCCGGTTGCGGTGAACGTCCGGGCTAACATTTCTCAGTTACTGCAACTCCTCCATCTTGAGCGTGTCACTATGCTTGTCCATTGCGCCGTCGGACTGCGTCAATGACGTGCGGTTATCTGCCGATGGGACTGTGCATGATCCACCCTTTGGCGGCGGCGGCCGAACAGCTGAACGAGGCTCGCACCAGGATGGGCTGCGCCGCCACGTCTTCCCAGTTGACCCTCGCCGCCGCGGATTTGCGCCTTCGAGCCAGCTTCGCGGACGAGCTCGCGTCTCAAGCAATGATCTGAGTATGCAGGGCCGCGCATGGCTGCTCTTTAAGGACCGGCAGCATACCGGCAAAGTTGGGCCGCTTTATCGCCTTAGTCGATTCCCCACGGTGATCCCGAGCCTGAACAAGCCCGCCAAGCTCCCCATTTTGTCCTTGGCTTGGCGCTGACAGAAGTACCGTCCATGACGCCAAAGTCGCGGCCCACACTCCAGGAGCAACGGACGGCCGGGACGAGCAATCCTGTAAAGGAGTCATTGTACCAAGATGCTCCGGATGTCGCTGGCTGATCGGGCCCGCGCCACCCACGCATGCGCAAGATGCTCACCCACGCTGATACGAACACGGTCTTTGCTTCAATTGAAACCGAAAAGCTGAACTTGAACATCACACAGTAACAAACCTCCCCGATAAGCGCGTGCCGGACAGGGCCAGAACCCGTCCGGCGGCTTGGAAAGGTAGGTGATAGGGAATGTTTATTGCAGCTTGGCCGCTGGCCATCGTCCTGATGACATCCATGTCACTCCCAGCCGAGCCCGCGCCACTTTCTCCGCGTGAGTTCCGCAGCCTGTCGCGCAAATGCGCCCCCTGGGTTGCGCCGTCCACCCTGGCCGCGATTGCCAAGATTGAAAGTGGCTTTGAAACGCTGGTGGCTCATGACAACACCACAGGTGAGCAGCTTCGCTGGATAGACCACCTGGAGGCCACGCGGGGCATCAAGGAACGCCTCGAAGCACAACATTCTGTCGATGTTGGATTGATGCAGATAAACAGCAAGAACTTTGCCATGCTCAATCTCACGCCGGAAAGGGCTTTCGAGCCCTGCGCCTCGCTTTCGGCTGCCGCCCACCTGCTTGAAAGCCGGTATGCCGGCGGCACCACTGCTGTGGCACAGCAACTGGCGCTTCGCCGTGCCATCTCGGCCTATAACACGGGCGACGTCACGCATGGCTTCGCCAACGGTTATGTACGCAAGGTCGAGTCGGCCGCAAAGGACATCTCAAGTCTCCTTGAGAGAACGCTGGAGCCGACTGCTCGAGATGTGCCGCACCTTGAGGCACCCGGTCGGAAAGCCGTGCCGCCTCTGCTCCAGCAGAGCCAACAGGCCAATAGAAAGAAGCAGCCCAACCAAGATTCTTGGGACATCTGGGGCTCGTATCAGCCAGACCGCTCCGGGGCCGATCCCTCCGATCCGACAGGCAGCCAGGCTGCGAAAGCACGGGAACCCTCGAACCCGAACAAACTCGTATTCGATTGAAACATGGAGATGCAATGATGACGCCACTCAAGATACTTCGTGCGCTTAAAACGCGTGTTCCTTCGCCTTTTTCCATGCTGCGCATGGCGGCTGAATATGTACCGGCCGCTGCTGCAGGCGCGGCGTGGACGGTCTTCTACAGCGGGCCAGCCGCGGCTCAGGTGACCGGAGGGACGGATCCTGCCAAGATGGTCCAGAATATCTGCACGTTCATACTTGGCCCCTTTGGACAATCACTGGCCGTGCTCGGGCTCGTAGCCATCGGTATCTCTTGGATGTTCGGTCGTGCTTCACTTGGCCTGGTTGCGGGTGTCGTTGGAGGGATCGTCATCATGTTCGGGGCCAGCTTCCTGGGCAAGGCGCTCATAGGCGGCGGCTGATGAGCGACCGGTTGGAAGTGAGCACCCTGTATGTGGCGGCGACGCGCCCCGCACTGTTTCTGGGGGTGCCGCTGACGCTGGCCGGATTGCTCATGATGTTGGCTGGGCTTGTTATCATTATCCTTCAGAACCCGCTCTACGAAATCGTTCTCGTGCCACTCTGGTTCGGAGCACGGCTGGTTGTTGAGCGTGACTATAACGCGGCAAGCGTCGTGCTGCTCTATTTGCAGACGGCCGGCAGAAGCGTGGACGGGCCGGTCTGGGGAGGCGCAAGCGTCAGCGCCAATCCGATCAGAGTGCCGAAACGCGGAAGAGGAATGGTGTAATGTTCGGCGCCAGCGGCCGGACCGAGAGGTCTGGCGAGATCTACCTTCCGTATGTTGGTCACATAAGCGATCAGGTTGTCCTTCTGGAAGACGGATCGATCATGGCCATGGCACATGTGAACGGTGTGCCCTTTGATTTGGAAGACGCTGAGATGCGCAACTCGCGCTGCCGCGCGTTCAACACTCTCTTGCGCAACATCGCCGATGACAATGTCTCGATATACGCTCATCTTGTGAGACACAACGATGTGCCGGCGCCGGCGCCGCGCCAGTTTCAAAGTGCATTCGCTGGCAGTCTGAGCGAGGCCTACGAGCGTCGTGTGCTGTCGGGAAAGCTCTTTCGCAACGATCACTTCCTCACTTTGATCGTGTCCCCCCGCACCGCAATCGGCAAGATCGGCTTGCGGATTGCCAAGTCCCGCAGACGGAATGAGCACGATCTAGCCACCCAAATGCGGAGCCTGGAAGACCTCTGGCACATCACTGCTGGCGCACTCGGCGGTTACGGTCTGCGCCGGTTGGGCATTCGTGAGAAAGGCAACGTGCTCTTCACGGAAATCGGCGAGGCGCTTCGGCTCATGATGACTTGCCGGTTTCTTCCGGTTCCGATGGTTACCGGCTCACTTGGCGCCTCGATCTACACTGACCAGGTCATCTGCGGGAAGCGGGCGCTTGAGATTCGAAGGCCCGGGGATAGCTCCGTCGGATCATTGTTTTCGTTCCGTGAATATCCGGCGACGACGCGGCCGGGCATGCTAAATTCCTTGCTGTCCGCCAACTTCCCGCTTGTCCTGAGCCAGAGCTTTTCCTTCCTCACTCGCCCACAAGCTCATGCCAAACTAAGCCTTAAGTCCAGCCAGATGACGAGTGCCGGCGACAAGGCTCTCACCCAGATCAATGAACTTGCCGAGGCAGAGGACGCACTGGCAAGCAACGAATTCGTGATGGGTTCGCATCATCTGAGCCTGTGCGTCTATGCCGACAGCCTCAATAGCCTTGCAGATCGCGCAGCAAGTGCCCGCGCACGGCTGGCCGACGCGGGCGCCGTTATCGTCCAAGAGGGCATCGGCATGGAGGCCGCATATTGGTCCCAACTTCCGGGGAACAACAGGTGGCGCACGCGCCCGGGGGCGATCACCTCACACAATTTTGCCGGGCTCGTCTCATTTGAGAACTTCCCAAGCGGTTCCAGTTCCGGCCACTGGGGCAATGCTGTTGCGCGCTTTCGCACAAACGGTGGAACTTCTTTCGACTACATCCCCCATGAGAATGACGTCGGCATGACGGCAATATTCGGGCCCGTTGGCAAAGGCAAGACGACGCTGATGACCTTTGTCCTCGCGATGCTTGAGCAAAGCTTGGTCGATCGCAATGGTGCGATCGTCTTCTTCGACAAGGATCGGGGTGGTGAACTGCTGGTGCGAGCCACGGGAGGGACATATCTTGCGTTGCGCAGAGGCGCTCCGAGCGGCTTGGCCCCTCTGCGTGGACTGGACAACACCTCCGCCTCCCGGGACTTTCTGCGCGAGTGGTTGATGGCCCTGATCGAGAGTGACGGCCGTGGTCCGATCTCGCCGGAGGAAAGCCGTCGGCTGGAACGCGGCATTGTTCGTCAGCTTTCGTTCGAACCCCCTATGCGCTCACTTGCGGGCCTGCGCGAGTTCCTATTGCACAGCCCCTCCGAGGGCGCAGGAGCACGGCTGCAGCGGTGGTGTAGAGGGGGGGCGCTTGGATGGGCCTTTGACGGCGACGTGGACGAAGTAAGGCTGGATGCCTCCATTACGGGCTTCGACATGACGCAGCTCCTGGAATATGAGGAGGTCTGTGCACCGGCCGCCGCATACCTTCTGCATCGAGTGGGCGCTATCGTCGATGGTCGTCGGTTCGTCATGAGCTGCGACGAATTTCGATTCTATCTACTCAACCCCCAATTCTCGGCCGTTATCGACAAGTTCTTGCTCACGGTCCGCAAAAACAACGGCATGTTGATACTCGCAACGCAGCAGCCTGAACACGTTCTGGAATCGCCTCTCGGAGCTAGTCTCGTTGCGCAATGTATGACGAAAATTTTCTACCCATCACCGACGGCGGACCGCTCTGCGTATGTCGATGGCTTGAAGTGCACTGCGCAGGAGTTCGAGGCAATCCGCCAGGGAATGGCAATCGGCAGCCGCAAGTTTTTGCTCAAGCGCGATAGCGGGAGTATTGTTTGCGAATTCGATCTTGGGCAGATGCGCGAGTACGTAGCCGTACTCTCGGGGCGGGCCAACACAGTGCGCTTTGCCGACCAGCTTCGTAACCAGCACGGAGACGCCCCAAGTGGGTGGCTCGACAAGTTCATGGCCCGGTACCACGAAGTTCAAGACTGACGGAGGAATATTCATGAAATTTGCCAAACTTGCAGTAACGACCCTTGCTGCTTCCCTTCTGCTTCACGGACAGGCCCGTTCGCAATTTATCGTCAGCGACCCTGTAACAGAAACACAAGCGACCTTAACAGCGCTTTCCAATGCGGCGATCCTTGAGAGGTCAATCGAGACGCTCGCTACCACGATTGAAATGGTGACAATTCTAACGTCGTCATTCGCTGTCACGGGACTGCTAAGCTCACTTAACCAAGGAAATCATTACCCGTCGAGCAATAAGCTGGAGGAGCAGATGTTTGATGCTCGGGCGCCAGCTTCGATTATGGCCCGTAACATTGCGAAGGACCCAAATCGGATAGTCAACGGCACCGATTCAGAAGCGAAACTGTTACAGGGACAAATCGCCGGGGCCGCCAATGCCGCAGCTATTGCAGCCGACACTTTGGGCATGATGGACAAGCGCCTTAAGGATAACGCCGGCACGCTTGGTCAGCTTTCCCGCTCGGGAAATATTATGCAGGCCACCGTGACCAACGGTCTGGTCCTCAAGCAGATTCACGATGCGATGATCCAAAATGTCCAGGCCACGAGTCTGCTGACAATGGCCACTGCACAAGGGAGCCTTCACGCCGTGGAGGAGGCCGCCACGCAGCGTCGCGAACATCAGGACACCGCTAATATGTTTAGCATCCTCCCGTAAACCACACAGAGTTCATCAGGCTCAGCTGCGCTGATCAGGGACACATCAGGCTCACGCCATGAATTTCAAAATTCCCGCGCCATTCACGACTATACACACGATCTTTCATGGGGCCTTCACGTCCGGGCTGCACAAAGTGCTTGAAAACGTCCAAGCGGCGGTCAGTGCGCCTCTGGTTGCGTGTGTCACGCTCTGGATAATAATCCAAGGCTGTCTGGTCATGCGTGGTCAAGTCGATGCGCGCGGGGGTATCTCGCGCGTAATCATGGTGTCGATTGTCGTCGCCCTTATCTTAGGGCAGGCCAACTATCAGCAGTACATTGAAGCGCTCTTCGACGACACGATTCCGAGGTTGGCTCACGACATCAGTGGCAGCGACTTGCCCTTCATCGGAATCCCCCAGAAGCTCGATCTCATGTTTGCTTCAAGCCAGTATGTCTTTCAGCTGATTGCTTCCGAAATTGGGCCTATGAACGGCCAGGACATACTTGCTTTCGAGGGAGCGCAATGGATTTTCTACGGCGCGCTGTGGACAGCGTTCGAGATCTACGATGCCGTTGGAATTCTGACGAAGGTGCTCTTGACGATCGGCCCCCTGGTCCTTGTAGGCTACCTTTTTGATCACACTCGAGACATAGCCACCAGATGGATCGGCCAACTGCTCTCGTACGGGCTGCTGCTTCTCCTCCTCAACATCGTTGCAACGATAGTAATCGCTGCCGAAGCAGTCTCGCTGGCAGCCATGCTTTTGATGATCAAATTCTCGGGCACGACAGCAGCCAAGATCATCGGGCTTTACGAGCTCGACATGCTTTTCCTAGCTGGTGACGCTCTGATCGTCGCGCTTCCGACGATCGCCAGCAGCATCGCCGGCGGCTCTTGGGGAGGTGCGAACCGACCTCTTAACAGCCTCAATCGCCACTTTGCCAAAACGGCGGGTGCTTAATCAATCGACAAGCTCGGTGCCAAAAACATGAAATATTGCCTACTTCTGTCAATCCTCGCTTTGGCCGCCTGCAAGACGAGCCATGGGCTTGCGACATGCGCGGGTGCCCCATTCCAACTGAACGTGGGACAATGGGAAACCACCCCTGAGGATCTTCGGGTCGAATGCGCGGAAGAGCCAAAGTGAAAGTTCCTGAACATGCCCTTCTGGTGGAGAGAGAAACGCTAGCCGCCCACTATAAGAAGGTGGAAGCGTTTCAAACTTCACGAGCGAAGTCTGCGCGGCGCCTGTCAAAGGCCCTGATAGCCTTTGCCGCAGCGGCGGTCCTAGGAAATGTTGCCCAGGCATTTACCATTGCTGCCATGGTCCCGTTGGCCAAGCTCGTACCTGTGTTCCTCTGGGTCCGGCCGGATGGGACCGTCGACAGCGAAGTGTCAGTCTCTCGACTGCCGGCAACCCAAGACCGAGCCGTCATAAATGCTTCGCTGTGGGAATATGTACGCCTGCGCGAGGGGTACACAGCAGATACAGCCCAATACGCCTATGACCTCGTATCCAGTTTCAGCGCGCCGGCTGTGCGACAGCAATATCAAGATTTCTTCAACTATCCGAATCCCACCTCGCCGCAAGTCACGGTCGGCAAACGCGGCAAGCTCGAGGTCGGGCATATTTCTTCAAACGACATCAGTCCGGACGTTCAACAGATCCGTTACAAACGTTCGCTTGTTGTCGATGGGCAGATGCCGATAGTGACCACCTGGACAGCTACCATCCGCTACGAGCGCTTGACGGGTCTGCCTGGGCAATCGAGGCTCACCAATCCGGGAGGTCTACTCGTCACTTCCTATCAAAGCTCGGAAGATAGCGTATCGAACCTGGGCTATGTGCAGCCATGACAAAAAGAGCGTTTCTCGCGCTGGTCTGTTCACTCTTCTTAACGATGGAAGCGTCAGCGGAAGACACACCACTTGCCGGCAAGCATGATGCGCGCATGCGCTACCTGGCTTACCGTCCTGACGAAGTGGTGCGCCTGTCTACCGCAGTGGGGGCAACGCTGGTTGTCACATTCGCGGCCAACGAGACAGTCGCAGCCGTGGCCGTTTCCAATAGCAAAGACCTGGCTGCGCTCCCGCGCGCCAACTATCTCTTTTTTAAGGCTAGCCGGATGCTCCCGCCGCAGCCGGTCGTCGTGCTGGCCGAGAGTGAGTCCGGTACACGGAGATACGTCTTCAGTATTTCAACGAGAGCGATGCCAAAACTCGATGAGCAGCAACCTGACCTATACTACAGTGTGCAGTTCACCTATCCTGCTGATGAGGCTGCTGCTCAGAGAAAGGACGCAGAAAGGCGCTCGATTCTTGGTCAGGCCCGGGCGAAAGTGCTGCGCGACGAGAGAGTTCAGGATTTGTTGAATCGGCCCGCCGCAACTACCAGTCCGGACGAAAGCAATTTTCACTACGTCGCAAAGGGCGATCGATCGCTGGCGCCGCTGGAAGTTTTCGATAATGGCTTTACCACCGTATTTGGCTTCGCAAGCAATTCCCGCATACCCTCCCTCTACATTATCAATCCCGACGGCAAGGAAGCCGCTGCCAATTACACGGTCAAAGGAGACTATGTTGAAGTATCCGCAGTCGCCCGGGAATGGCGTCTGAGAGATGGCAATACGGTCTTGTCCATTTTCAACAGGGCTTATGACCCTGTGGGACGAGCGCCAGGGACCGGTACAGTGACACCCGACGTGTGGCGCGTTTTGAAAGGCCCGGCCGATGAATGAAACCGGCCCACAGTCGGGACATGATGTCCATGCCTCAGGATCGATGGTCTCGGAGCCGGCCCGCCGGCATGTTTCGGGATTGCAGAAGTTGGCCGTCGCTGCTCTTGTTCTCATCTCATCTCTATCGCTCATCTGGCTCGGCGGTCGTCCCAGCACACAAGACGAGCCAACTCAGCCAAAACCTCCAATTGTCGCCGACGCCGAGCCATTCCGCCCCGTGCCGATTGAGATTGCTCCCGAAGCTCCAGCACCCGTACAGGCGGCGCAGGCAGGAGATTCTGCGCCATCCACGCCGCCTCCGACGCCAGCTGATCCGCCGCCGGAGGAAACACCAATTTTCGCCTACAGTGGCAGCGGTCAAATGCCCAACGACGGTCAGCGGAGCGAAGACAACCATAGGGATGCTCCCGCGACCTCGCATGAGATTTCAGACGCTGGCGATCTGACGGGGCGATTGAAACCAGATATACAGGAGCCAAGCCGGGCCACACTTTTGCCGCACCCTGATCTCGTGATTACCCAAGGAACGATAATTCCCTGCATTTTGCAAACGGCAGTCGACACAAATTTACCGGGTTATGTGAAGTGCGTCTTACCTAAAGACGTCCGCGGCGCCACCAACAACGTGGTGCTTTTGGATCGCGGGACGACCGTGATTGGCGAGATCCAGCGTGGTCTCCAACAGGGGGATGCGCGTGTCTTCGTGCTGTGGACGCGCATCGAAACGCCTGACCATGCCCTCGTTTCGCTAGCGTCGCCGGGCGCTGACGAGCTCGGCCGCTCCGGAATGCCTGGCACGGTGGATAATCACTTCTGGCAGCGCTTTGGCGGAGCAATGCTCATGAGCGTCATTCAAGGCGCGTTTCAGGCCGCCGGTCAATACGCTGGCAGCTCAGGTGGAGGAAGCGGCATCAACAGCTTCCAGAGCAACGCTGGACAAGCCGTTGACACGACCCTTAGAGCAACGATCAACGTTCCGCCAACTCTGAAGAAAAACCAGGGAGATGCTGTATCCATCTTTGTGGCTCGGGACCTCGATTTCTCAGATGTATACGATCTTAGACCGATCGCCGTGGCGCCAGCCCCCCAACATCGCCAACGCCGGAGAGACAACAATGCGACCGGAGGCTGACCCTCAATTGCGTTTGCTTCTCAACCCTGTTTTGAAATGGCTTGAGGAGCCAAGGACCGAAGAGGTCGCTATCAACCGGCCTGGGGAAGCCTTTGTCCGACAGGCCGGCGTTTTCACGAAACATCCGCTGCCGCTATCTTATGACGATCTGGAGGACATCGCGATCCTCGCTGGAGCGCTGCGCAAGCAAGATGTCGGACCGCAAAGCCCCCTCTGTGCGACTGAGCTGCCGAACGGAGAGCGGCTGCAGATCTGTTTGCCGCCCGCTGTTCCCTCAGGAACAATAAGCCTGACGATACGGCGTCCCTCAAGTCGTGTGACCGAACTCAAGGAAGTTTCTTCTCGCTACGAATACTCGCGTTGGAATCAATGGCGGTCACGAAAGGAGCGCCAAGAGCGGCAGGACGAAACGATTCTTCAGCACTACGACCATGGTGACTTGGAGCAATTTTTGCGAGCATGCGTTTGCGGGCGGCTCACGATGCTGCTTTGCGGACCTACTGGAAGCGGCAAAACGACAATGAGCAAGACTTTGATCAACGCTATACCCCCGCAAGAGAGGCTGATAAGTATCGAGGACACGCTCGAACTTGCAATCCCGCACGAGAACCATGTCCGGTTACTTTATCCGAAGGACCGAGCAAGCGTAGGTGCGGTGACAGCCGAGCAACTGTTGCAAGCCAGCTTGCGCATGCGCCCTGACCGAATATTGCTTGGCGAGATGCGCGATGATGCTGCTTGGGCCTACCTTAGCGAAGTCGTCTCCGGCCATGCGGGATCAATATCAACGATTCATGGGGCGGATCCGGTCCAAGGCTTTAAAAAGCTCTTTTCACTCGTCAAGAGCAGCCCGCAAGGAGCTGCTGTGGAAGACCACACGCTTCTTGACCTGCTGTCGGCTGCCATTGACGTCATTGTGCCGTTCAGTACCCACGGCGACGTGTATGAGGTGGGGGAGGTGTGGCTCGCCGCCGATGCCCGGCGACGCGGAGAGACAGTAGCCGACCTTCTTAACAAGCACTAAGGCTAGAGCACGTCGGGGATCGGTAGGTCGTTTGTGATACGATGGCGTAATTTGTTCAGATTGAACGTCCACTTTGATTTGAGGGAGGTGGATAATGGGAGGAGGACTGGGCGTAGACCTTCGGTCACAAGTCTGAAGTCTTCGGGCGCCCTGTCGGCGCGGCAAGTTGCGGCACGATTCGACTGGGTGTATCGAGCGCGTCCGCTGAATTGCGCGGGCGACGCTCACCGAGCTGGTGCCGATGCCTGCTTCAAAAGCGGCATCGACACCCGGCAGTCGTACCCTTGATTTACCTAGCCGCGCTCAATGAGTGTCTTCAAAGCCGCCGAACGTGGTTCGGAATGACCGGTGGTAAATCGGGAAGTGCCATATAGGGAATCCTCCTGGTATTGCCTCCAGGGGGTCCTCTCAATGAACAAAGCCGCAACCTGCCCTTGCGACCTCAGCTGGATGTTGCGACGCAACCCATAGGAGGATCGATGCGCAGAGAAATCGCAGGCAGAGTCGGTGGCATTGTGGGCCCGCCGACCGACGGTTTCAGCCCGTCAACAGGTCTTCACGTGTTCCATCCCCGACTATTGCAGGCGTGCGGCTTGCATGCTCCCGCGATCACCCATCGGAAAGAGCGTTACGAACACTACGAAGAGTTGCGCGACTTCCGCTGTCGCCCCGGTCTTACAGCGGACGGTGACCTGTCCGACCTTGATAGGACGTGAAATGCGAACGCTGCTCATTGATCATCATGTGGATCTTACGCGCGCTGTGCGAGTTGCGCTCGGGGATAGCGGTTTTGCCGTTGATGTAGTTGGCAACCTGGAACAGGCATCGAGGGCATTTTGTTGCGCAACCTATGAAATTCTCCTGCTGGAGTTGGCTCTGCCAGATGGCGATGGCTTGGGCTGGCTGAGACAGCTAAGGAGCAACGGGCATTCAGTTCCAACCCTCATTATGAGTAGCATCAACGATCTCGAGAAGCGGATTGCAATTTTCAACGGTGGCGCGGACGACTTTCTGCTCAAGCCCGTCTCTTTCGATGAGCTCATCGCCAGAATGAGAGCCATTCTGCGCCGGTCGACACAGGTGACCGACCCCATCGTTGTATTTGGCAATCTCAATTTCGATCCGATCGGCCGACAGGTTTCCGTCTCGGGTCATCCTCTGAAGATCGCACGCCGCGAACTATGTATTTTGGAGCATCTGCTTATCCGTGCAGGCCGCATCGTGCCTCGTGCGCAGTTGGAAGATCACCTCTATTCGTTCAACGACGAGGTATCTGCCAACGCGCTTGAAGTCGGAATCTATCGCTTACGTGGACACCTGAGAAGGTCAGGTGCAACGCCACGTATCACGACCATGCGCGGCATTGGTTACATTCTTGAATTGACTGAGGCGGCATCCGCATAGTTGGTCTAAATTGAAAGAACAGACTGCCTGCCCGTCGTCAGGTTGAGCTTGTGGCCATAATGGACACCGCGGCCGCCCTTGACGATGGTGTCGGCATGCGGTTCGAACGGCTCTGTCGCAAACCTTTTTGTAAGCGAGCATGGCAAGAAAAACGCCTCAGCTGTGGAGGAGCACGTGATGTTCAAGGGCCGCCATTTCGACCAGTCGGTGATCCTGCTGTGCGTGCGCTGGTACCTGGCCTACACTCTGAGCCTGCGCGATCTGGAAGAGATGATGGCCGAACGCGTTGGAGGTCGACCACTCCACTGTGCATCGCTGGGTCGCCCACTTCTCGCCGCAGCTGCTGGAGCGCTTCAACCGGCGCAAGCGTGTGGTCGGCAGCAAACGTGACGTACATCAAGGTCCGCGGCGGTATCTCTACCGCGCTATCGACATCCTCCGCGATACGGTCGAGTTCTTCTTTAGCGAAAACCGTAACCAGGTGGCGGCCCAACGCTTCCTCCGCAAGGCGCTGACGCGCCATGGCCGGCCGGAGCGCATCGTCATCGACGGCAGCCAGACCAATTACGAAGCAATCCTTTCCTGCGACGCTGAAAGCCGGCTGCGGCAGCGATCGCGGCGACCGCTGAAGCCGATCCGCTCCGCAATAGCCGGCATCTCAACAATCGGATCGAACAGGATCACCGGCGTATCAAGCCGCATTCGATCCATGCTCGGCTTCAAGTCGCATGCGAACGACGTGGTTATCCTCTCCGGCATCGAGATGATCCACATGATGGGCAAGCGACAGGCGAGGTATGCCTACAAGTCTGTCGATCGCTGTTTCGATCTCCTCGCTGCCTGACGGACAGGCCGAAATGGCCGTTCACAACCCCATTTCCAGGTTTGCGACAGAGCCTTTTGTCGGCGTTGCCGGCTTCGAAGGGCCGGTGCGCGCCGAGCGGATCAAGATCACCCCCGGCCACCTTGCTGCGGCCACTCGCCGAGTACGGAGCGGTGGCCGGAGGGAGCTGGTGATGACGACCCTAGATCATGACCTGCTGATCGCAATCCTGGATCGGCTGAAGTTGACGGCGATCCGCGACCAGCTCGACACGCTCATGTCGAGCAAGATCGCGCAGTTCCCGTTTGTCCGCGAACTCGACGGCTTCGGCTTCGACGCGCAGCCATCGGTCTGCTTCAGCCAAACGTATTCATAGGTATGGGACAGGCTGCTATGTCCGCCACCCACGCCTGCTCCGAGGCCCTCCAGGGCAATGGTCTTCGGCGAGGAGGATGAGACGCCGCTGGAGCTCGGGTGCAAGCGCTGCCACGCCCGCTCCGAGGCCCCACAAGGCCGAAGCGCAGTCGTCGGGGTCACGAGGCCCCTCGGCCACGACGACGAGACGTTGCTGGAGCCCGGTGCAAGGGCTGCCACAGATGGCCTGAACCTGAATCCGCCTTTCTTGAGGCGTTGCGACTATCATCGCGGCGACACCGCAGCTCTTGATTTGTGTGCGAAATCCTCAGCAGATCCATCGGGCTGAGCCGCTCAGCAATATCAACGAGAATGTCCAGCGGCAGATCAAGGATACTCAGAGGAGGAAACGCTCTTGAGGCTCAGAGCGCGTCTGCTCCAGTATAGATCAGGATGATTCACCGGGTCCTTCAACGCCAGCCGCCGGTTCCGATGAGAGAATTGTCCCTGATATCACGCTCGATGGAGTTAAATGCCGAGATGGGCGCCTTGCCACGCTCCTCAATGCCCCTCATGATTCACCGCCTATAGCTACCAACTGAATGAATCATCGTGATTGTCGCGCAGCGGAATCCTCAAGGATCGGGCAGTTCGTAGGGGGCGCCGGTTTGACCAGGTTGAGCCCGCGAATTGCTCGATCAGACAAGATCCTAATTCTCGACCATGCGGTGAGGCTCGAACGAGATCCTCGGGACGCACTCCAAGGTTTCGATCATGTTCGGCACACAAGGAAAGGGCGGCATTGCTGCCGCCCTGTCCGCTGTAAGTTGATAGGGGCTGGATTAAAAATCCATACCGCCCATGCCGCCCATGCCGCCGCCGCCCATGCCGCCAGGCATGCCGCCGCCGGCCGACTCCTTCTTGGGAGCCTCCGCGATCATGGCTTCGGTGGTGACGAGCAGGCCGGCGACCGAAGCCGCGT
>NZ_AYVK01000069.1:0-14635 GCF_000503155.1 Mesorhizobium sp. LSJC285A00 | reverse complement strand
CGAGCGCGGCGAGCGCGGCCAGGCCGCCGAGCACGCTGGCCGGGCTCACGCCACAGGCCAGAGCCGAACGCACGCTGGTGCCGCTTCCCAATGTTCCCAGACCCATATTCTTGCGACCGAATCCAAGAACCCGGTGAGCCATGCGCAGCACCGCCATCAGGCGGCGCCGCACCGAGCGGCTGTCGGCCGCGCCCGCGATCCAGTTTCCGACAAAGCTTGAAGAAAGTTCGATCCTTCTCCGCCCCTCGACGCGTTTGGTCATGCTAGTTTTTCCTCGCAATTGCCGAGGCGCTCTGATGTGCCGCACCATTCGCCTCGGTGGCCAAAAAATCTTCGAAATTGCGCGTCTTCTCCCGCAACGAGAGACCGACCTTCGCGCCTTGTTTTTCAATCAGCTGATAGGCGCTCGCGACCCATGGCTGCGTCGGTTCTGGAACCGCATGCAGTGCAGCCTCCGTCCGTTCCGGCGGCAGGTTTACCGCCACCAGCGCGCGGCAGAGATCGAAATGAAATCCCGGATCGCCTTCACCACAAGCCGGAGAGGTCAGTCCAAGCACGAAACAGGCCAGGAGATGGTCGAGTTCCGCAGCGCTGATCCGGCTGGCGTATTGGCGTTGCAGTGCAGCCCAGGCCGCTTCGGCCTTAGGCGCGAAGACCTCGATTTCCGCGAATTGAATGTCCATGGGACAATCCGACATGCTGTATCATCTGGTTGCTCCCCCGCCCCAAATGACTTCAATCGCGACCATGAGCACATTCGCGGTGCAGGTATTTTGGAATAATCCGGAATCTTTGTAGGAAAATCCGGTATTTGGTCCCTGCGCGACAACTGTGACTGCTCTGCCACACAACCTTCGACTATACTGAAGATCAATCGAGGTATCGCCGCGGACAATCATGCGCGCCGCAACAGTCGTTAACGTTGCAGCTTCACCTGCCTGGGGGTTCTGTTCCGGTATCTGGACATGGTGACCGTCAAGTGGCTCTGGTCCGAGAATCCACTGAGATGAGCGACTTCCGCAATCGACAGGTCGCTCTCGATGAGAAGTTTTTCGGCGAAATCGAGACGCAGCCGCAGCAGGTATTTGTGCGGCGGCTCGCCAAAGGTCTTGGTGAATGCCAGGATGAAATGGCTCGGCGAAAGGCCACAGAGTGCGGCCAACTCGGCCACCGCGATTTTGCTGGAAAAATTTACCTCCAGGAATTCGCGCACCCGCCGGGCGCTGCGGTTCGACAGACCGCCCTTTGGGGCTTGTGGCAACTTTCGCGCTCCTGCGTAGTTCCGAAGCAAATGGACGCCGAACATGGTGACCAACGAATCGATATAGAACTCGTTTGGAGTTTCCCGATCCGTCAGTTCCGCCTTCAGCAACTGCGCGAGTTGCAGCGCTTGGAAGTCGACGGTCCCGTACGGCGGCGGCTGAAGCTCGGCATGGCCGGTGTCGAATTCACGCGTTGCCAGCTCGAAGAGACTCTCGGGGGTGAGCGCCACGATTACGCTTTCCGTGGTGGATGACCGGGTCACCTTGCCGCCGAGGTCGGCTGGGACGATCATGATCATGCCGACGTCGCCGTCGTATTCGTGGACTTTGTCGCTGCCCAGCGATGCCGCAATCCCTGGTGAGGGTGTAAGCAGAACCGAAGCGAAATGTTCCGCCGCTTTGAATGTGTGTGATCCCGGCCCATGAACGACATGAGCCGCGCCGCCTCGAAACGTGACCAGGTAGCACCCCGCGCTTTCCGGAATTCCGTCGAAGATGCGACGATCCGCGCGCCGCCGCTCTGTCCCGGCGCTTTCCTGGACGTTGCCTCTATGTTGCATCTTCGTCTCTGCCACTGCTGCGCCGATCAATCCAATCCTGTGCTGTATCGAGGCGCCCAAAATTCACGTTTGCTCCTGGACGTTCCTTCGAATCCTACAGATGCTGCTTTATATTGCAAAGAAGAATTTGAGCTCAAATGAAAATTTTACCAGGATTTTGACTATAAATTTACAGGTTTGAATTTTTAGCCAAGGCTACCTGACTATTTTCCGATCTTATCTTACCATTTTGCCTAGTTATTGTGCATAGTGTGCCATCGCAATCCAGCGTTGTATTCCGAATATAGATCGCGCGGCCATTGACAGAGCTGGTCGACTATCTGTCATTGCCACGGACGATCCGGCAGCAGTTATCGCCCGAATCATGGCTTCTTTCCCTTGTGCTTCTTCATGGCGGTGGCCAAATGGCCTTGATCCGAAAATCCCGCGAGGTAGGCGACTTCGGCGATGGCGACCCTCCGGGAGCGATCCAGGGCTGCGGACAGAGCATATCCCGCTCCCCCGCATGGTTGCTCTTCTGGGATTGGCATTTTCGGGCATTATGTCCGAGGGCGTGCCGATCGACCCGATCGGCGCCTGCGCTGCGTTCCTGAACCTCGCCCGCATTTTTCATTCAGCCTTGCCTCAGCCGCTTTGCCAGCCCATCGAAATTCCGTGCCGTGCAAACAGCCAACCCGGAAATCCGGACGGCAATTTGTATCCCCCATAGTCCTGCCCAAAGGCAGCGTAGCGCATCCCGTGGATAGAAAAAACATTGTAAGTGAAGAAAAAAGTTCGCGCGAGAAAAACATGGCCTGGCTTGGCCGGCGCTACGGAATTATCCGGCTCACGCAGGCCTGCTAAAGATCGCCTCGGCGTTTCTCGTACAGATCCCAGGACAGCTCGACCATGGCCAGAAGAACGTCTTCCTGGCTCCACCCGGCGGCAACCGCCGCCTCGACAATTCCACGGACGAGCGGCAGCAATTGGCGCTCGCATTCGGCCGACAGGTTGGCCTGGGCGCCGTCGGCAGGCGGACTATCGAAATCAAATCCCACCATCGGCGTTCCCCCGCCATCAATGATCTAATGAAATGTATGTCTCTGCAATCATACTCCCGTCTAATATACATCAATCGGTAACGAAACACAGCAGCGTCGAGATTGACAGGGCATGGCCGCCCCGATTGCAGCGGCTCCATGGTTCGTCTGGATGTCTTTTTTGGCCTCCTGTTGCCGGCATTGCATATCTTGGATGCGAACCCCAGGCATTCGCGTAAAGCTATCGGGATCCTGGCGAGCTTTGCCGCATGGAGCGGAACCTGCCGCTTCATGGCATCGATGAAGTCGATCAGGTCACCGGGCCGAGCAGGACCGAGCCATCCGGCACCCCGCCATCGATCGGGATGGCTCTGCGGTTTGCGCTCGCCGCCATCGGCTGGCCGATGTCGGACGTCACGATGACCGGGCTCTTCGACGGCACGCGGTCGTAGAGGTCGATGATGTCCTGATTTATCAGGCGCACGCAGCCTGACGAGACGGATTTGCCGATCGAGTTCCATTCCGGCGAGCCATGCAGGCGGTAGAGCGTGTCGACGTTGTCGTGGAACAGGTAGAGCGCGCGGGCGCCGAGCGGGTTCTTGAGGCCGCCGGGCATGCCGCCGTTCTTGGCGCTGTATTCTTCCAGTTCAGGCTGGCGGGCAACCATCTCATCGGGCGGCGTCCATTTCGGCCATTTCTGCTTCCACTGGACGACGGCGTCTCCCGACCATTCGAAGCCGGCGCGGCCGAGGCCGACGCCGTAACGGATCGCCTGGCCGCCTTCGCGCACCAGATAGAGGAAATGGTTGGTCGTATCGACGATGATGGTGCCTGGCCGCTGGCCGGTCGGATCGGGAACGATCTGGCGCAGGAACTGCGGGTCCATCTTCTTGATCGGGATGGCCGGGAGCTCGAACCCGCTGTCGGAAATCGTGCCGTACATCGTCGCATAGTCGCCGAGCGGCGGCTCGTCATAGGTCGGCGGTGGCGGTTCGACCGGCGCCGGCGCCGGTCCGGTGGTGGTGCAGGCGGAGACCGCAATCGAAGCGGCGCCAAGGGCTGCAGCATTCAGAAAGCCGCGACGGCTCAGGCGATAGGGGTCGATTTCGGTCTTCAACATGGTTGCCTTTTTTAAGTCTCGAATCGCAAGAAAGCGTGAATGCCTTCAAGCGGCGCAGTGGTCGGCCTCCCCCAATGCCTGACGCGATAGGCGGTTCCGATTCTGGCCTGAGGGTGGACAAACAAAGGCGAAGCTGTGACCGCCCTGCCACTGTTGCTCGAAGGCAACAGAGTGATCAGCCGCCGGTCAGCAGGCCTTCAAGCGACGGCAGGATCAGCGCCGGCGGGAAATCCCGGTATTCCTCGGGCTGGTTGGCGCGGTTGATCCATACGGTGCGAAAGCCGAATTTGGTGGCGCCGGCGACGTCCCAGCGGTTGGACGACTGGAATGAGACGGCGCCCGGATAGAGTCGCCAGCCCGTCGCCACCATGTCGTAGGTCGACGGGTCGGTCTTGAAGCGCCTGACGGCGTCGACCGAAAAGATATCGTCCAGCACCTGGTCGAGGGCGGCCGACTTGACCGCCGCTTCCAGCATCTCGGGCGAGCCGTTGGACAGGATTGCGAGCTTGGCGCCGGATGCTTTCAGCGCCTTGAGCACGGCCGGCACTTCCGGATAGCAGTCGAGCCGCCAATAGGCTTCGAGCAGCTTGGCCTTCAGTCCCTTGTCGGCGGAGGGAACCTTGAGCAGGGCGAAATCGAGCGCTTGTTCGGTGAGCTGCCAGAAATCGGCATAGCCGCCCATCAGCGTGCGCACCCAGGAATATTCCAGCTGCTTGGCGCGCCAGATTTCCGAAAGCAGCGGGCCGTCGGGGCCGATCTCGCCGTCATGACGGCGCACGGCTGCGTGCACGTCGAACAACGTGCCATAGGCGTCGAAAACGTAAGCCGCGTAATGCATGGCGACAGTTTTGAGGCCAGGCGGCGCAAGGTGCAAGCATCGATTACAGTCTTGAGCGCTTCTTCGGGCGCTCTGGCCTCAACAAATCCGCTCCATGCCGGTTGACGGCGCCGGTCAAAGCATCTTCCAATGCCTGGCAACAAACAGCTTTGAAGCGGAACGAACAATGACACTGGCGACTGCGGCGCTATCGGCGACATGGACCTTCGTCGACGGCGACTGGTACGAAGGCAACGTCGCCATTCTGGGTCCGCGCAGCCACGCCATGTGGCTCGGCACCAGCGTCTTCGACGGCGCCCGCTGGTTCGAAGGCGTCGCCCCCGATCTCGAGCTGCATGCCGCCAGGGTGAACGCATCGGCGACCGCGCTCGGCCTCGCGCCGTCGATGAGCGCCGATGAGATTGTTGGACTGACCTGGGACGGGCTGAAGAAGTTCGACGGCAAGACAGCGGTCTACATCAGGCCGATGTACTGGGCCGAGCATGGCGGCTATATGGGCGTGCCGGCCGATCCGGCCTCGACCCGTTTCTGCCTCTGCCTTTACGAATCGCCGATGATCTCGCCGACCGGCTTTTCGATCACCGTGTCGCCGTTCCGGCGGCCGACCATCGAGACCATGCCGACCAATGCCAAGGCCGGCTGCCTCTATCCCAACAATGGCCGCGCCATTCTCGAAGCCAAGGGACGCGGCTTCGACAATGCGCTGGTGCTGGACATGCTGGGCAATGTCGCCGAGACCGGAACCTCGAACATCTTCCTGGTCAAGGACAGCCACGTGTTGACGCCGGCGCCGAACGGCACCTTCCTGTCCGGCATCACCCGCTCGCGCACCATGACGCTGCTTGGCGATTACGGCTTCAAGACCACGGAGAAGATGCTGTCGGTGCGCGACTTTCTCGAAGCCGACGAGATCTTTTCGACCGGAAACCATTCCAAGGTCGTGCCGATCACCCGCATCGAGGACCGCGATCTGCAGCCCGGGCCGGTGGCCAAGAAAGCGCGCGACCTTTATTGGGAATGGGCGCATTCGACTTCCGCCGGTTGAGCCGCTAAAAGGCAATTGGCGCTTCATTCCGGAGTTGTTCCAGATCAATGCAGCCCTATCTTAATCCGGTATCCGCACCGGATTTTTCCATGAGGAGTATGACCGATGGCTTTTGAATTGCCCGCCTTGCCCTACGACTACGAGGCCTTGCAGCCTTACATGTCGAAGGAGACGCTGGAGTATCACCACGACAAGCACCACAAGGCCTATGTCGACAACGGCAACAAGCTGGCCGCCGAAGCGGGCCTTGGCGATCTGTCGGTCGAAGAGGTGGTCAAACAGTCGTTCGGCAAGAATGCCGGCCTCTTCAACAACGCAGCCCAGCACTACAACCACATCCATTTCTGGAAGTGGATGAAGAAGGGCGGCGGCGGCAACAAGCTTCCGGGCGCCCTGCAGAAGGCTTTCGACGCGGATCTCGGCGGGTACGACAAGTTCAAGGCCGACTTCATCGCCGCCGGCACCACGCAGTTCGGTTCGGGCTGGGCCTGGGTCTCGGTCAAGGACGGCAAGCTGGCGATATCCAAGACGCCGAACGGCGAGAACCCGCTCGTCCATGGCGCATCGCCGATCCTCGGCGTCGATGTCTGGGAACATTCCTATTACATCGACTACCGCAACGCGCGGCCGAAATATCTCGAGGCCTTCGTCGACAGCCTCATCAACTGGGACCATGTCCTTGAAATGTACGAAGAGGCGAAAGCCTGATCGACCCAGAGAAGCCCCGGTACTCCGGGGCTTTTCTTTCTCAGCTGAAGCAGCAGGCACACAAAATTCGGCAGAATCCGGCCGGCGGACAGGGAATAATCCCGGCCCGCCCTCCGTTAACGTTAGGTCGCGACCCCTCATCATCCTGGAGCCAATTGAATGAGAAAGCTTGTTATCGCCATCTCTATGCTCAGCCTCGCCGCCTCGGCGGCTTTTGCCGACCCGATCCTCGACCGACAGGGACTGATGAAGGAACGAGGCAAGATCGTCGGCGGCCTGTCAAAAATCGCCAAGGGCGAGGCAGACTTCGATGCCGCCGCCGTGCTGACGGCGCTGCAGGCGCTGCAAGTCAATGCCGAGAAGTTCGATGTCGACACGCTGTTCCCGGCCGGCAGCGACAGCGGTGATACCACCGCCTCGCCCAAAATCTGGAAAGACATGGCGGGCTTCAAATCGACCGAAGACAAGTACCTCGCCGACGTCAAGGCCGCAGTCGCCGCCGCCCCCGCCGATGTCGATGCGTTGAAGGCGCAGATCGATACGCTCGGCAGTGATTGCGGCACCTGCCACAAGACCTATCGGGTGAAGAAGAGCTGATCCCGGGCAATGCCCTTGTGGAAAAAATTTGTCGGCGCCGCCCTTGTCCTGGGTGTCGTCGGTGCCGGCGCCGGCTGGCTGTTGTCGGCGTCGGTCAAGCTCGACACTGACACCCTGGCGCAGCTCGGCCCCGGCGACGCCGCCAGGGGCAAGCGCATTTTCAATGCCGGCGGCTGCACCTCCTGTCACGCCAAGCCAGGCTCGCAGGGTGACGCCCGTTTGCAACTGGTCGGCGGCCTCGAGCTCAAGACGCCGTTCGGCACCTTTGTGCCGCCCAACATCTCGCAGGATCCCAAGGACGGCATCGGCGCCTGGACGGTCGAGGACCTTGCCAACGCCATGCTGAAGGGCGTGTCGCCGTCGGGCGAGCATTTCTATCCGGCCTTCCCCTACACATCCTACGCCCGCATGAAGCCGGCTGATATTGCCGATCTCTATGCGTTCCTGAAGACGCTGCCGGCGGTCGCCGGCAAGGCGCCGGACAATTCCCTGAGTTTCCCCTTCAACATCCGCCGCGGCCTCGGCCTGTGGAAGCGGCTCTATCTCAGCAAAGAGCCGGTGATTGCCTTTGCCGATGGCACGCCTGATCCGGTACTCGCCGGCCGCTATCTGGTCGAGGGGCCTGGCCATTGCGGCGAATGCCACACGCCGCGCGACATCACCGGCGGCACCAGGAAGAGCCAGTGGCTGGCTGGCGCGGCGGCCGCCGAAGGCAGCGGCATCGTGCCGAACATCACATCGGGCGAAGGCGGGCTCGGTGACTGGTCGGAAGCCGACATCGCCAACTATCTGGAAACCGGTTTTACCCCTGATTTCGATTCGGTCGGCGGCGCCATGGTCGACGTGCAGCACAACATGGCCGAACTGCCGCCGGAAGATCGCGCGGCAATAGCCGCCTATCTCAAGGCGGTGCCGCCGCATCCCAACGGCTACCCGGTGCGCAGCAAGCCGGCCAAGTGATCCCGGCTACAGGTGGCGATCTACAGGTGGCGATCACCGAGGAAGTCGAAGCCCGTCTCGAAGAAATGACTGTAATTGCAGGTCAGTTCCTCGCCGGGTGCGATGTCGCGCAAGGCATAGGTTTCCTCGGGCGAGGAGACATCGCAATTCGGTTCGTCGTCATGGTTCATGTAGCGTGCGTCGTCGGCTTCGAAGACGATGTAGTTCGGATCCCGGCGGTCTGGATAGGAATAACGGTCGAGATAGTTCTTCACCGGGCCGCTCTCGCCTTCATAGGTCTCGACGTCGATGATCCGGTCGAATCTGGGGTCGAGCTTCCAGACCAGCGTGCCCTTGGCAATGTGGTTCCTGGCGAAAACCCCGATGCCCTGGATCGGTGATTTCTCGAGATAGGTGTCGACGAGCAACATAGTGGCCCCTTTGCGTATGTCATGGTCTGGAAGGTGGCGCGCATTGGGTAGCGCGCAGCCATTGCAAATGCGAGTGAAAATGAGCAGCCTGGAATTCAAAAAGTGACGACCGGCGCGCCTCGACGGGCGCGCCTTTCGCATCGACATCAGCGCTGCTGCAAGGCCAGACGGACGCCTAACGCGCAGTAGATGCCGCCAACCACCTTGCCTTGCAATTTCACCACCGACGGATTGCGGCGCAGGAACGTGCCGAGCCGGCCCGCACTCACGGCAAAGACGACTGTGCTGAAAAGGCCGAGCAGAACAAAGATTATGCCCAGCGTCATCAGCTGGAGCATCACCGATCCGTTTTCAGGCCGCACGAACTGGGGCAGGAAGGCAAGGAAGAAAAGCGCCGTCTTTGGATTAAGCACTTCGGTCAGGACAGCTTGACGAAACGCCTTGCTGGCGGAGATCGCGAGTGCACCGGCAGTAGGATCGGCCGGTATTTTCTCGATGATTGCGCGAATGCCGAGGTAAACGAGATACGCCGCGCCGATGTATTTTACGACGCTGAACAGCGTTGCCGAAGTGGCGATGATCGCCGAAATGCCGACCATCGCCATGATGGTATGGAACACATCGCCAGCCGCGACGCCCGCGCCCGTCGCGACGCCAACCCTGGTTCCGGAACTCGTCGCTCGCGCGACCGTCAAAAGCGTGGCTGGGCCTGGAATAAACACAAAGCCAAGCACAACCGCTATGTAAGCCGTCAAGGTGGATAGATCGATCATTGCGACGCCTCCGTTGCATTCTCAGCCTTGCCCGTAACCTCGGGTTCGGGCTTGGCCGTAACCTTGAGCGCGAAGGAGTAGGTATAGGCGATCTCCTCCAGCCTTGAAAAGCGGCCGGAGGCGCCGGCATGGCCGGAATCCATGTTGATCTTGAACAGCACCGGATTGTCGCCGCTCTTGCGCTCGCGCAGCCGCGCCACCCATTTGGCCGGCTCCCAATAGGTGACGCGCGGATCGGTGAGGCCGGCCAGCGCCAGGATCGGCGGATAGTCGTGATCGGCGACATTGTCATAGGGTGAGTAGGCGGCGATCGTTTGGTAATCTTCCGCCGACGCGATCGGGTTGCCCCATTCCGGCCACTCCGGCGGCGTCAGCGGCAAACTTGCGTCGAGCATGGTGGTCAGCACGTCGACGAAGGGAACCTCGGCAACGATGGCGCCGAAATTTTGCGGCGCCATGTTGGCGATCGCACCCATCAACATGCCGCCGGCCGAGCCGCCTTGCGCGACGATGCGGTCGTGTTGGGTGTAACGCTCGGCGACGAGATGCTGCGCGACGGCGATGAAATCGGTGAACGTGTTCATCTTGTGCGCCCGCTTGCCGTCGTCATACCAGCCATAGCCCTTGTCCTTGCCGCCGCGGACATGGGCGATGGCAAAGACAAAGCCACGGTCGACCAGCGAGAACCAGTTGGTGTTGAACGCCGCCGGAATGGCAATGCCGTAAGAGCCGTAGCCGTAAAGCAGGCACGGTGCGGAGCCATCGAGCGGCGTGTCGCGGTGGTGCAGCAGCGAGACCGGCACCAGTTCGCCATCGGCGGCCGGCGCCATCAGCCGGCGCGTGACATAATGATCCGGATTGTGACCGGACGGCACTTCCTGGGTCTTCAGCAGCACACGCTCGCGGCTGCGCATATTGTAGTCGAAGACCTGCGCCGGGGTCGTCATCGACGAATAGGTGAAGCGCATGATCTCGGTGTCGTATTCATAGGACCCCGACAGGCCGAGCGAGAACGCCTCTTCGTCGAACGAGATCAGATGCTCCTCGCCGCTGCGGCGATCGCGAACGACGATGCGCGGCAGCCCTTCCTTGCGCTCGAGCCTGACCATATGATCCCTGAAGCCGACCACCGACAGGATCAGCCGGCCTGGCTCGTGCGCCACCAGCTCTTCCCAATTGGCGCGAACCGGGTCATTAGCCGGCGCCGTCATGATCTTGAAGTCCTTGGCGCCGTCGGCATTGGTGAGGATAAAGAAGATGTCGCCGCCTTCTTCCAGATCATATTGCAGGCCAGTCTCGCGCTTTGCCACCAGCTTTGGCTCGGCGAAAGGCTCATCGGCGCGCATCAGGTGATATTCCGAGGTTTCGTGATCGTTGATCCCGATCATGATCCATTCGTTGGAGCGCGTGCCGCCGACATCCATGAAGAAGCCGGGATCGGTTTCCTCATAAATCAGCCGGTCATTAAGGGGGCTGCCGCCGAGCGCGTGGAACAGCACCTTGGACGGGCGATGATTGTCGTCGAGCCTTGTGTAGAAGAAGCCGTCATCGGCGGCATTCCAGACGCCGCCACCACTGGTGGCCTCGATCTGGTCGCTCAGTTCCTTGCCGCTGGTGAGATCGCGCACGCGAAGTGTGAAGAATTCAGAGCCCTTGTCGTCGAACGCCCACAACAGCTTGCGGTGATCGGCCGAATGGTCGACGCCGCCGAGGCGGAAATAGGGCTTGCCCTCGGCTTCCGCGTCGCCATCGAGCAGGATCTGCTCATCGCCGCCATCGCGCGGCATGCGGAAATAGCGGGGCTGTTCGCCGCCAAGCTTGAAGGATGAGCCGTAAGCATAGGGGCCATCCTTCATCGGCACCGTCGAATCATCTTCCTTGATGCGCCCCTTCATCTCGCCGAACAGCTGCTTCCGAAGCTCTAGCGTATCGGCCATAAGCACTGCTTGATAGGCGTTTTCGGCTTCGAGATGGGCGCGGATGCGGCCCTCAAGCAGGGAAGGGTCCCTGAACATCGCCTGCCAGTTCTCGGCCCTCAGCCAGGCATAGTCATCTGTGCGGGTAATGCCGTGATGCGTGTCGAAGACGGGGTGTTTCTCGGGGCTCGGCGGGCTGGCGGTCGGAAAAGCTGAGGTCTTGGTCATTGCGTCTCACTGAAGAAATTACTTGAATGGCAAATGAACACGCCGATCAGCGCGGGTTCAAGGGCCGGGATGTATTGGTTGCGGCGGGCTCGGGAGATGAGCCAAAAGGAGAGGATGATGAATTTCCATATCAACACCGCTGCGGCTCTCGCCGTCGTCGCTTCGACCGTTCTGGCTTTCACCGGCCAGTCTCATGCAACCGCGTTCGCCGCTTGGCAAGTGGCTGGCGTGCCGTTCGGCGACACGCTCAACGTTCGCAAATATCCGTCCGGCACCTCGCGGAAGCAGGCCGCCTATCCTAACGGGACGATCCTGCAGATGACCGGCAAGTGCACCGGCGGCTTGAATCTTCTGGAGATCGCCGGCCAGCCGCACTGGAAACAGAAACAGGCAATTCGCTATCAATGGTGTCAAGTTTGGCACGACCCGGCGCAAAATGGTGGTTTTGTTAGTGGCTGGGTCTATGGAAAATACCTCACGCCGTATTGAATCCGGTCAGACCGAAGATCTTCTTCGGCGTGTTTCGCCAACGCTTTGCAACTTACAGTTTGGTACGAATCCGACAATCAGCCGCCCAAACCTCGAAGCATAGACCAAGCATCGCTGCCCACTTTATGAGTCCTTGCTGATTTAGCGGTGGTGTGACCTTACGTCATGCTAGTCCTGGTCCGACCAGAAAATATCGCGAAGTTACAGAGTGCACGAAAGATTGAAGCTGAAGAGCGACTATTCGATGAATATCGTTGAATATAGCGCAAGATGCGAATTGACTTACTTTGTCTGTGGGCTCATTAAGATGCCCGGACGCGAATCCATGAAGCTCTTCCCGCGTGAAATTCGCGCCATGCCCGATCTTCCAAAAAGGGCGCAAACAGAAACATCCTTCGTTGGGGCCTAAACCATGGATATCGTCGAAACACCTTCCAGAAATAGCGATGCGCTGATCGAGCTGACCGCCGATGTGGTGGCAGCCTATGTCAGCAACAATCCCGTGCCGGTCGGCGAATTGCCGAACCTTATCGCTGATGTCCATGCCGCTCTCGGGCGCGTGGGCGGAGCAAGCGAACAGCCTCCGGCCGACAAGCAGAAGCCTGCGGTAAACCCGAAGCGCTCTGTTCATGACGATTACATCGTCTGCCTTGAAGATGGCAAGAAGTTCAAGTCGCTGAAGCGCCACCTGATGACCCATTACGGTCTGACGCCCGATGAATACCGCGAGAAGTGGAATCTCGACGCCAGCTATCCGATGGTTGCCCCTAACTATGCCGCTGCCCGTTCGCAGCTGGCCAAGAAGATGGGCCTCGGCCGCAAGCGCAAGGGGCGGTAACACCGGCTCCAATGGACAAGATCAACGGCGCCCCTTACGGCGCCGTTTTTGTTTCTAGAACAATTCCAGGAAAACTGCCGAGCGCTTTCCCTTGGAATTGCGTCGAAAGAAGAGAAGATAGAGCAATCAAGCAGTCTGCTTGAGAGCCATCTCGGCGTCCCGCTTGACGCGCTTGACCATCGAGCGCAGGCCATTGGCCCGCTGCGGCGACAGATGTTCGTCGAGGCCAAGCGACCTCAGCGTCGCCTCTGCGTCCGTTTCAAGGATCTGGCTGGCAGTCCGTCCCGAAAACAGCGCCAGCATGATGGCGACCAGACCGCGCACGATATGAGCGTCTGAATCGCCTGTGAAGGTGATGACCGGATCGGCGCCCGGCGCTCGGCTCGTGGTCAGCCAGACCTGGCTGACGCAGCCCGGCACCTTGTTGGCGGCGTTGCGTTCGGCGTCGGGAAATGGCGGCAGCGCTTCGCCGAGCTCGATCACATAGCGATAGCGGTCTTCCCACTCGTCGAGCAGGGAGAAGTCGTCGCGGATCGTCTGGATCGTCGTGGCCATTGCTCGGGATATAGTCATCCGCGGCTGCGGCGTCACGGAAAAAGAAGAAAAGCACCGCAGGCATCGAGAGGTCCGACCGGCCTGCGGTGTCGCTGTAGATACAGCTGAAACGGTGTTTAGTTCTTCGCCACCAGCTTGGCAGGTATGTTGACTGTCGCCGGCAGCACGATGTCCTTGGCGACGCTGCCGGTGGCCAGCGATGTATCGGGCGAGGTCTCGGCGCTCTTGTCGTCCAGCATGGCGGCGGCGATCTTGGCGGTTTCCTTGGCCCGGGCGCTGATCGTATGCATCGCCGACTTGCCGGTTTCGCAGACGTCCGGCTTGCGCTCGCAAATGCCCGCGATGTCGCCGACCGCTTCGCGCGCCGCAAAAAGCGCCTGGAACGGCCCGACGCTCTCGCGGCCATCCTCGTCGGGGCCGACGGTCAGCGGCAGCGCCAGCAACACCAGCGAAAACCAGAACGCCATTCTTATCAAAAAGCCCATCGATCTGCCCTCTCGTCCAATGACCGGATCATGCGTCCATGCGCAATGACCTCTTTATATCAGCGACAATGGCACATGAGGCGCAAAGGACGGCTTTCTTGCTCAGCGAAAATTTTCCTCAAATTTTAGGCAAATTCGAAGCGAGGCGTTTTGCAGTGCATTAGCCTCAAATGCCGGCAATTTTCTTAACCTTGCAGTAACCATCTAAGCGATTGTTGCGCATGGATATCTTCAGAAGAGCAGGCATGCCGGCTCAGGGTTTCGCAGCCACGAGCACGCCCTTTGCACATAACGCTCCGTTTACTATGGCCACAAATGGCGGTGCATTCCGGTGCCGGCGCTCCAATTTTTGCCGCAGCGCGCTCGTTGTTCCGGTCAGCCTTATTCATTCCTTAAACGCTGGATGCGAGTTTCAAACAAGCAAAAGCGACCTGCAAAGCAGGGCAGTCACGACCGGGTGCGAGTGCGTTGAGTTTGACAACTGCCAGATACATTGAACTGCCTGGCGCGCTGGCGGCCGGTTGCGAACGCATGGTCCATCCGGCCATCATCGGCCAGGGCGATCGCCTGCGCCAGCGCCGGTTCATCGGCATCATGCTTGCCGCTCCGTTCTTCGCCGCCGGTGCGGCGGTGACACTGGTCACCTCGGGCATGGGCGCCGCCGTCACCGTCGCAGCCATTTTCGCCGCCTTCGGTCTTTGCTGGTTCGCCGCCTTGCTGGTGGCGGCGTCAGGCAAGATGACGCTGGCAGCCCAGGTTGCCCTTGCCGCCGGCGGTCTTGCGCTTGCCGGCGCCGTCGCGGCAGCAGGCGGCCTGGCGTCGCCGGTTGCGC
>NZ_AYVK01000068.1:0-15544 GCF_000503155.1 Mesorhizobium sp. LSJC285A00 | reverse complement strand
GGCCGCCGCTTCCGAGCCCACCGTTGCGGTCGGCCAGAAGGCGATCTTCTACGAGGAACGCACCTCGACCGCGCAAGGATCGGCCGAACCCGGCAGCATCGTCTGGTCGCTGGTGCAGGAATCCCCCGGCGGCGACCTGCCGCCCGAGCCGGCGATCCGCGCCGAGGCGACCATTCCCGGCAAGGACATCCAGCTGCGCATGACCATCCGGCGCAATACCGACCAGACGCTGCCGGCCAGCCACATCATCGAGATGATCTTCCTGACGCCCGAGGGCTTTGACGGCGGTGGCGTCGACAACATCCTGCGCGTCGCCATGAAGAGTTCGGAACAGGATGCCGGCAGCCCGCTGATCGGCATTCCGGCCAAGATCGCCGACGGCTTCTTCCTGGTGGCGCTCAACGACACCAAGGCCGACGAGGACGCCAATATGACCTTGCTTCGAGGCCAGGACTGGATCGACGTGCCGGTGGTCTACAAGACCGGACGCCGGGCGCTGCTGACCATGGAAAAGGGCATTCCGGGCGAGAAGGTGTTCGACGAGGCGCTGAAGGCCTGGCAGGCCAAGACGGCAGGTTGACGGGCGGCAGTAGCGGCTGCCTTCGCTCAGAAGCCCTGGAACAGCATGTCGAGCGCGGCGACGATGTCGTCGTGATGTCTAGAAAGGTTTCCCTCTGGCATCCGCAATTCGGACGCGCTGAAGGCCGACACAAACTGTGTGACCATCACAAGATCTTTGCCGTTTATAGCGAAGGTCGGGTTCAGGCGGCGGCCAGGAAGCGGGGCAATCTCGGGCGGCATCAAAGGTACGACCACCCTCGTGCTCAGCCCTTCAAGCATATCTGACTGCACGTCGAGAAGATAACCGTCGCTCTCGGTACTCCGATAGAAATCGTAACGCGCCATCAGAACGGCCGGTGTTTAGCCAATGGCAGTCCGTTCTTTCGGACATATTCGTTGGAGCTTTCGATGGCTTCCCAGTTTTCTTCTTGCCATCGACGCGTTTTCTCCGCCGCAATCGCTTTCGCGATCCCTGCTTCGGCAGCGCGGGAGATGTTGATGCCCAACGCTTTGGCGTCCTTGATCAACTGAGAGTCAATGGACGTGTTGACAGAGGTCCGCTGAGTTTTTGGCGTCGATTGAAGCACGGAGATGCCTCCTTTTATGCGCACAATATACGCGCATAAAAGACCGCAGGCAATGCTACCCCTCCATCTCCTCACGCAGCATTTCCAGTTCCAGCCACTCTTCCTCGAGTGCGGCCAGCGTGGCGCGTTCCTTGTCGAGGGCGGCGATGGTCTTTTGGAACGAGGCCGGGTCGCGCTCGTAATAGGCGGGATCGGCGATGTTGTTTTCCAAACGCGAGATCGAGGCCATTACCGCCTCGATCTTCTTGGGCAGCGATTCCAGGGCGAATTTCTGCTTGAACGACAGTTTCTTCGACGGCCCTTTTGGCGCTGCCGGCTCGCTCTTGCCCGGCGCCGGCGCATCGCTGGCTTCGGCCTTGGCGCGCGCCTTGCGGTCGTCGAGCCGGGTGCCGCCGCGCTGCGCCAGCATGTCGGAATAGCCACCGGCATATTCGATCCAGCGGCCGCCTCCGTCCGGGGCGATGATGCTGGTGACGGTGCGGTCGAGGAAGTCGCGGTCGTGGCTGACCAGGATGACCGTGCCGGCAAAGCCGGCGACAAGTTCCTGCAACAGTTCCAGCGTCTCCATGTCGAGATCGTTGGTCGGCTCGTCGAGCACTAGAAGGTTGGCCGGCCGCGCCAGAACACGCGCCAGGAGCAGCCGCGCCCGTTCGCCGCCGGACAGCTCGCGCACCGGGGTGCGCGCCTGTTCCGGCTTGAACAGGAAATCCTTCATGTAGGACACGACATGGCGCTGCTCGCCATTGATGACGAGGTTTTCGCCGCGCCCGTCCGTGAGATACTGCGCCAGGGTCTCGGCCGGATCGACCGCCTCGCGCTTCTGGTCGAGCGTGGCGATTTCCAGATTGGTGCCGAGCCGCACCGAGCCGGCGTCGGGCTTCATCTCGCCGGTGAGCATCTTCAACAGCGTCGTCTTGCCGGCGCCGTTCGGCCCGACAAGGCCGACGCGATCGCCGCGCTGGATGCGGGTCGAGAAGCCTTTGACCACGGTGAGGTCGCCAAAGCTCTTTTCGATGTTTTTGGTCTCGATCACCAGCTTGCCGGATTCGGCGGCGTCGCTGGCCACCATGGTGGCCGAGCCCTCGGCGCCGCGATGGCCGCGAAAACGCTGGCGCATGGTCTGCAGTTCGCCGAGCCGGCGCATGTTGCGTTTGCGGCGAGCCGTCACGCCATAGCGCAGCCAATGCTCCTCGCGCACGATCTGGCGGCCGAGCTTGTGCTGTTCGCGCTCTTCCTCTTCCAGCACAAGGTCGCGCCATTCCTCGAAATGGCCAAAGCCCTTGTCGAGGCGGCGGGTCTGGCCACGGTCGAGCCAGACGGTGGCGCGCGAGACGCGTTCGAGGAAGCGTCGGTCGTGCGAGATGACGATCAGCGCCGAAGACGTCCGGACGAGCTCCTCTTCCAGCCATTCGATGACCGACAAATCGAGATGGTTGGTCGGCTCGTCAAGCAGCAGAATATCGGGTTCGGGCGCCATGACGCGGGCAAGTGCTGCGCGGCGCGCCTCGCCACCGGAGAGATCGTTGGGGTTCTCCGTGCCGGCGAGGCCGAGATGCTCCATCAGATATGTGGCGCGGTAGGGATCGTCGGCAGGCCCAAGTCCGGCCTCGACATAGGCACGCACATTGGCAAAGCCGTCCATGTCGGGCATTTGCGGGAGATAGCGCACCGTTGCCGAAGGCTGGCGGAAGACCTCGCCGTCTTGCGGCTCGATCAGACCAGCAGCAATCTTCAGGAGCGTCGACTTGCCGGAGCCGTTGCGGCCGACGAGCGCAATCTTGTCACCGGCGGACGCCGTCAGTTCGGCGCCATCGAGCAGCGGCGTGCCGCCAAAGGTCAGTCTTATGCCGTCGAGGTTGAGAAGGGGCGGGGCCATGTCAGCTTTCAGGCAAGGGGTAGGGGTGGGCGAGCAGCAGCGCGCGGCCATGGCCGAGCGCGATTTCGAGGCCGCCCCCGGTCGTGTTGGACTTGACCTCGTTCGAGATGGTCAGCGACGAGCCGAACACGACCTCGACATGGTCGAGCGGCCACTTCGCGCCGGACACGGTGAGGCCCGAAAGATCGGAAAAGCCGAGCACCGAAAACAGCGTTCCGTCGGCATAGTCGAAGCCGGCCTTGCCGGGCAGCAAAGGGGCGCCTTCCTGCGCTCCGCTGGTCAACAGCACTTTTGTGCCGGCCTCGGCCAGCCGCAGGCCGAGCGCCAGATGGAGGAAGGCGTGGTCGGCGCGCTTGCCGCCGAAAGCGCCGGCCAGCACCAGGCTGGTGGCGCCGCGTCCCAATGCCGCCGCGATCGCCAGTTCGCCATCGGTCTTGTCCTTTTCGGGAGGAAACACCTCCCGCGGCACGGCGGCGAGATCGGCAGGCAGGTCCGCCGGCACGGAATCGAAATCGCCGACCCACAGCTCCGGCATCACGCCGAGCAGGCGGGCATGATCGATGCCGGCGTCGGCGGCGATGACGCGCGTGCCCGCGACCTGGCGGTCGAGCCGCGGCGTGCGGACGAGATCGCCGCCAAGCAGGATGGTGAATGTGCTCATATCCGCTGGCCCTTACCAGCCCCGCCGACGAAACGGAAGGCTAAGCGGCACCGTCACTCTTTGTTGGAGCATGATCTTTTTCCGGAAACGGATTCCACTTTCCGGGATCATGCTCGGGCAAACTTCCACTTGCGTGGCACCTTGTCCGGGCCTATGTGTCGAAACGCTCTAACGGGGTGCCGGACGCGATCTTCGCGGACCGGCTGAGAGGCAGTCTCGCCAACCCGCTGAACCTGATCCGGTTTGTACCGGCGGAGGGATTAGACGCTTCGGACAGCCCGACGCCTCAATTCCTTTCAACACGAATGAAGGAGGCGCCGATGCGCATTTTTTTGTCCCGTCTTGTCCCAGCGCTGGGGCTTGCTGTGTCGCTACTGGCAATCCCTGCGTCCGCGCAGGAAAAACTCACGATCTATACCTATGAGAGTTTCACTGCCGACTGGGGTCCGGGCCCCCAGGTGAAGAAGGAATTCGAGGCCGAGTGCGGCTGCAGCGTCGACTTCGTCTCGGTGGCCGACGGCGTCGCGCTGCTCAACCGCGTCAAGCTCGAAGGTGCCTCGACCAAGGCCGATATCGTGCTTGGTCTCGACACCAACCTCACCGCGGAAGCCAAGGCTTCCGGCCTGTTTGTCCGACATGGCGCGGTGGCTGAAAACAACGTGCCGGGCGGCTGGAGCGACGACACTTTCGTGCCCTATGATTATGGTTATTTCGCCGTCGTCTACGACACCGAAAAGCTGAAGAGCCCGCCGAAGAGCCTGAAGGAACTGGTCGAGGGCGATGCCGCCGACAAGATCGTCATCCAGGATCCGAGGACGTCGACGCCGGGCCTCGGCCTGCTGCTGTGGGTCAAGTCGGTCTATGGCGACAAGGCGCCGGAAGCCTGGGCGAAACTCAGGGGCAAAGTGCTGACGGTGACGCCGGGCTGGAGCGAGGCCTACGGCCTGTTCACCAAGGGCGAGGCGCCGATGGTGCTTTCCTATACGACGTCGCCGGCCTACCACATGGTGGCCGAGAACACCGGGCGCTACCAGGCGGCCTCGTTCGAGGAGGGCGAGTATCTGCAGGTCGAGGTCGCGGGCATCACCACCACGGGCGCGAAGAACCCGCTGGCGGCGAAGTTCCTGGCCTTCATGACCGGGCCGAAATTCCAGGATGTCATTCCGGAGACCAACTGGATGTTCCCGGCCGGGAAAACCGACAAGCCGCTCAATCCGGCTTTTGATAGGCTGGTCAAGCCGGCGAAGACCTTGCTGTTCAGCCCGGAAGAGGTCGCGGCAAATCGCAAGGCCTGGGTGGATGAATGGCTGGCGGTGATGAGCAAGTAGATTTGGCTGTATAGTCAAAAGATGAGTGCTCTACGGCGCCCCCCTCTGTCCTGCCGGACATCTCCCCCACGAGGGGGGAGATTGGCCTTTACGTTGACTTTCGCCAATCTCCGAAGCTGCAGGAATGAGCGGAGCGCTAAAACCGCCAATCTCCCCCCTCGTGGGGGAGATGTCCGGCAGGACAGAGGGGGGCGCGAAGGAACGCGACGCCCGGTAAAGAGTGCAACGCTCTGACCCCCGCATCACGGCCGGCATTGTCGCGCTTGCGGCAATCGCGCTGCTGATCGGTGGCGCCTTCGCCGGCCTTATCCGCGAAGGCGCGCACGACCTTTCCGGCGCCGCGTCCGCCTTTGACCTCTATCTCCTGCGCGTTGTCCGCTTCACGCTCTGGCAGGCTGCGCTCTCGACTCTGCTTTCCGCCGTACCGGCGCTCTTCGTCGCCCGGTCGCTGTCGCGGCATCCGCGCTTCTTCGGACGCGGCTTCATCCTGCAGCTGTTCACTGTGCCCCTTGCCTTGCCGGCAATTGTCGGAGCGCTGGGCATACTGGCGCTCTATGGCCGCGCCGGTTATTTCGCCGCGATCGGTGGCCAGAGCTGGCCCGACATCTATGGGCTGTCGGGCATCCTCGTCGCCCACGTCTTCTTCAACCTGCCGCTGGCCACCCGGCTGTTCCTCGAAGCGCTGGGAACGGTGCCGGCCGATCAATGGCGGCTGGCGAGCCAGCTCGGCATGGGGGCGAGGCCAGCCTTCCGGCTGATCGAGTGGCCGGTGCTGCGCGCCGCGCTGCCGGGCGTCGCCGGGCTTGTCTTCATGCTTTGCATCACCTCCTTCACCATCGTGCTGATCCTCGGCGGCGGGCCGGCGGCGACGACGCTGGAAGTCGCCATCTATCAGGCGCTGCGTTTCGACTTCGATCCGGCGCGAGCGGTGACGCTGACGGTGCTGCAGATCGCGCTGACTTTTGCCGTCATGCTGGCGCTGACGCGGCTCGGCGCCAATGTGACCGGCGACGCCAATTTGCCTGTCGCGCCGCGCCGCTATCACTTGGCCGGCAAAGCAGAAACAGCGTTCAACGCCGTCCTGATCGTGCTCGCCTTGCTGTTCGTCGCCGGACCAATGGCGGCCACCGTCGCGTCCGGCCTCGGCGCCGATCTCGGCCGGCTGGCGGGCGAGAGTGCCGTGCGTCAGGCGACCCTGACCAGCGCCGGTCTCGCCCTCTCGGCGGCGCTACTTTCGGTGGCGCTGTCGCTGTCGCTGATCATGGCTCGGCGGGCACTGTCGCTGCGCCGCCGGTCCAGTGCCCGTTCATTGCTCGAACATGCCACCGACACCGGCGCCGGCTTCGTCCTCGTCGTGCCGCCCATTGTCATCGGCGCCGGCTGGTTTCTCCTGCTGCGCACGGTCAGCGATGTCTTTGCCATCGCGCCGGTCATGGTCGTCACCGTCAATGCGGTGATGGCGATGCCCTTTGCCATCCGCGCGATGCGCCCGGCCTATGATGCGGCGAGCGAGCGCCACGAAAAGCTGTGCGCGCAGCTCGGCATTGCGGGCTGGAACCGGCTGCTTCTGGTCGACTGGCCGTCGCTCCGGCGGCCGCTGGCCACCGGCTTTGCCTTCGCCATGGCACTGTCGCTCGGCGATCTCGGCGTCATCGCGCTGTTCGGCAGCGATTCGGTGCAGACCTTGCCCTATCTCCTGCTGGCGCGCATGGGCAGCTATCGCACGGCCGATGCTGGCGGGCTGGCTTTGCTGCTCGGGGCGGTCTGCCTTGCATTGGTGGTCGCGGCAGACTGGCTGGGACTGGGAGAGAGATCGTGACGTCCGCTGTGGAGAAAGGCACGACTGTCCGGCTGGACAAGGTCTCGTTCAGCTATGGCGAAACGTCATTCCTGTTCGATGTCGAATTCGATACATCGAAGATCACCGCCATCATGGGGGCAAGTGGTTCGGGCAAATCGACCTTGCTCGATCTGGTGGCTGGTTTCGAGACGCCGGAGTCCGGTCGTGTGCTGATCGGCGGCGCCGATGTCGGCGCCGAGCCGCCTTCGGTGCGGCCGGTGTCGATGGTATTCCAGGAAAACAATCTGTTTGCTCATCTCTCGGTGGAGAAGAATGTCGGGCTCGGCCGCTCGCCATCGCTCAACCTGACCGACGCCGATCGCGCCGCAATCGCCGAGGCGCTTGACCGCGTCGGCCTGGCCGGCAAGGAAATGCGCCTGCCGCGCGAACTCTCCGGCGGCGAAAGGCAGCGCGTGGCGCTCGCCCGCGTTCTGGTGCGCGACCGGCCAGTGCTGCTGCTCGACGAGCCGTTCGCTTCGCTCGGGCCAGCGCTGCGCGACGACATGCTCGACCTGGTGGCCGGCGTTCATGCCGAGCGGGCGATGACGGTGCTGTTCGTCACGCATCAGCCGGAAGACGCTCGCCGTATCGGCGAGCAGATGGTTTTTCTGGACAATGGCAGGGTTGCCGCGACGGGACCTGCCGCCGATTTTTTCGACGGCACTGGCCCTGAAGCGTTTCGGCGCTATATCGGCGCAAGTTCGGGCGGATCACGCGATATTGCCCGGAAGCGGACATAATTTACGACCAAACCGGCTACAGGTGATGTGGCGCTTGCTTGCCATGGTCCAGTCGATGTGGCTAGGTCCGCTTAGTACTGGTCCGGCACGAGCCGTGATTTGCCCCTACAGCGCCGCACCCGGCCGGATGCGTAAACGCTGTAGGTTTTCTGATGTGTGCAGGATTGCCAACGAAAACCGATTTTTCGCTGGCGCGGACCCCGGTCCAAATCATGCGCCGAGAGCTGAAGGAACGCCGTGCTGCCGACCGGCACTGACACTTTGAAGCGCAGACCGCTGGTGCGCTTCCTCGCGCTGGCCGGCCTTGCCGTGGCGCTGGCCAGCTGCCAGATGTTCACGCCTCCCGAAGTGCAGGAATCTGGCTTCCAGCCTTCCGACAAGCCGATCACGGTCGACAATGTCGCCGCCAACAGCAAGCTTGCCGAACTGGCGAAGGCACAGCATCCGCGCATCCTTGCCACCTATGGCGGCGAATATTCCGATCCCAAGCTCGAGCGCATGGTGGCCAAGGTTGTCGGCAGCCTGACCGTGGTGTCGGCCAATCCGACCCAGACCTATCGCATCACCATCCTCAATTCGCCAAACGTCAACGCTTTCGCGCTGCCGGGCGGCTATCTCTACGTCACCCGCGGCCTGCTGGCGCTGGCCAATGATTCGGCCGAACTCGCCGCCGTCATCGCGCATGAGATGGGCCACGTCACCGCCAATCACGGTCTGCAGCGACAGCAGCTCGAGGCCGAGGAAGGCCTGGCGACCAAGGTGGTCTCCGATGTGCTGGGCGACAGCCCGACCGCCAAGCAGGCATTGATCCGCGGCAAGCTGAGGCTGGCGCAGTTCTCGCGCAACCAGGAGCTGGAGGCAGACGCCATCGGCATCAAGTCGATCGGCGAGGCGGGTTACGATCCCTATGCCGCCGGGCGTTTCCTGCAGTCGATGTCGGCCTACACCGATTTCCGCTCGATCAGCGGCGCCACCGACGCCAGCCTCGACTTCCTGGCCACGCACCCCAACACGCCGCAGCGAATTGATCTGGCGCAGCGCCACGCCCGCCAGTTCGGCGCGCCGGGCATCGGCACCCGCGACCGCGATTCCTTCCTGGCCGGGATAGACGGCCTGCTCTATGGCGACACGCCGGAAGAGGGCTATGTGCGCGGCCAGACCTTCCTGCATCCGGGCCTCGGCGTTTCGTTCACGGTGCCCGACGGCTTCATCATCGACAATTCGGCGGCGGCGGTGACGGCGACCGGTCCCGGCGACATGGCGATCCGCTTCGACGGTGTGTCGATCGACAAGGATCGTGCGCTGACCGACTACATCAGAAGCGGCTGGGTGGCCGGTCTCGACGAGACCAGTGTGCGCCAGGAGACGATCGACGGCAACCAGGCGGCGACCGCGCACGCCGGCGCCGATGGCTGGCAGTTCGACATTGCGGTGATCCGCGCCGGCGGTCAGGTCTACCGGCTTTTGACAGCGGCCCCCTCGGCCAGCACGACACTCGATCCGGTGGCACGCTCGGTCAGCGGTTCGTTCCGCGTGCTCAGCCCCGCCGAGAAGGCGGCACTGAAGCCGCTGCATATCCGCGTCGTCACGGTACAGGCCGGGCAGACGATGGGCACACTTTCGGCGCAGATGGTCGGCGTCGACCGCAAGCTCGATCTGTTCCGCGTGCTCAACGCGATGTCGCCGGGCGCCTCGGTTTCGGCCGGCGACAAGGTCAAGATCGTCACGGACAGATAGCGCCGGTCTTCGTCAGAAACCCCAGCCTTCGTAGTGCTTTTTTCTGAGATAACTTTTCTGAGATAACTCGGGGTACCCCGTTCCTGGCAATCTCAGGCCGCCATGAACTCCGGATTCTGCTTCACCAGCGCGAGCTTGAGCTTTTCCATGGCGCGGGCCTCGATCTGCCGGACACGCTCCTTGGAAATGCCGAGCGTCTCGCCAAGCGCCTCAAGCGTCGCACCTTCGTCGCTCAGCCGGCGCTCCTCGATGATCCTGAGTTCGCGGGCATTGAGCGCGCGGAGCGCCGTCTTCAGCCACATCAGGCGCCGTTCGACGTCGATGGTGTCGCCGGCGACCTCGTCAGGCAATGGATCGTCCGAAATCAGGAAGTCCATCCGCTCGGTGGTGCCAGCCTCATCGGCGAGCGGTGCGTTGAGCGAAGAGTCAGGTGCTGAAAGCCTGGAATCCATCTTCGCGACATCGGCCTCGGAGACGCCTAGGGCTACCGAGACTTCGCGGTAGAGCGTGGCGTTGGAGATCGGCTCGGCGCCATTGGCAAGACGGGCGCGCAGGCGCCGCAGGTTGAAGAACAGCGCCTTTTGCGCCGAAGAGGTGCCGCCGCGAACGATCGACCAGTTGCGCAGGATATAGTCCTGCATCGAAGCGCGGATCCACCATGTCGCATAGGTCGAGAAGCGCACCTCGCGCTCCGGCTCGAAACGCGCGGCTGCTTCCAGCAGCCCGACATGGCCCTCCTGGACCAGATCTCCGAGCGGCAGGCCGTAATGTCGGAACTTCGAAGCCATGGAGATGACCAGCCGCATATGGGCGACGGTGATCTGATGCAGCGCCTGCTGATCCTGGTCCTCCTTCCAGCGCAAGGCGAGAACATGTTCCTCATCGCGCTCGAGGTAGGGGGCTTTCATTGCCGTGCGGACCATGGTCCGTCCTGCCGTGTCTTCGATCATGCCGCGCTCCTGCTCCCGGACATTTTCGGACGGCCTGGCGGCCGTTATCTCTGTTTGACGCAATTCCGAAGGAAACCGCTTTCCCACTTTCCTGGAATTGCTTCGGGCCTAGCGCAGCCAAGGGTTCTTGAAATGGAAACGCGGCGCCCTACAACAAGCCATGAACGTGCCATACCGGGGATTGGTTCCGCCGCCGAGGGCGGTTGTTTTGTGCGGTCCGACAGGGCGCATCGACACCGCAGATCGGGACTATTGGCACCGATCGGAGCTGCTTTGAGAATCTGATTTCTGGATCGCCGTTTTTTTGAAATCTGGTTCCTTATTTTGCTGCGCTGTATCTGTCAGTTTCCGGCTCTCACAAGCGCCGGACACCGGCCAAGGACGGGATCACACAGAAATGAAATGGCTCAATTCGCTCATCATCGCCGGAACGCTGCAGGTTCTGGCTGTTACATCAGGCCACGCCGGCGCCAATCTCGACCAGATCAAGCAGGCCGGCACACTCAAGGTCGGCACCGAAGGCACCTATGCGCCCTTCACCTATCATGATGCTTCCGGCGCGCTGGTCGGCTTCGACGTCGAGATCGCCAAGGCGATCGGCGACAAGCTCGGCGTCAAGGTCGAGTTCCTCGAAGGCAAATGGGACGGGCTGATCGCCGGCCTCGACGCCAACCGCTACGACGCCGTGATCAACGAGGTCGGCATCACCGACGCGCGCAAGGCCAAGTACGATTTCTCCGATCCTTACATCGCCTCCAAGGCCGTGCTGATCGTGCGCGGCGACAACACCGACATCAAGACCTTCGCCGACCTCAAGGGCAAGAAGTCGGCACAGTCGTTGACATCGAATTTCGGCAAGCTCGCCGAGACCAACGGCGCCGAACTTGTCGGCACCGACGGCTTCGACCAGTCGATCCAGCTGCTGCTCACCGGCCGCGCCGACGCCACCATCAATGACAGCCTGTCTTTCCTCGACTTCAAGAAGCACAAGCCGGACGCCAATGTGAAGATCGCCGCGCAGGAAGAGAACGCCGACTATTCCGGCGTCATCGTGCGCAAGGGTGATCCGGAGCTGGTCGCGGCGATCAACAAGGCGCTGGCCGACATCAAGGCCGACGGCACCTACAAGAAGATCGCCGATACCTATTTCGGCCAGGATGTCTCGCAGTAAAGACCATCTCCCGGCGGTTTGCCGGCAATGACAAATAGCGGCGGGCCGTCTTTGACGGCTCGCCGTTATTCGCATGATATGAGAAGCACACAATTGCACTGCCGTCACCGCGGCGGTCTGTGAGGGAGGAGCCGTTCGTGCCGCACTGGCTACACCTGATGCTGGACTCGTTGCCGACACTGCTGTGGGCGGCGTTGATCTTCACCGTACCGCTGACATTGCTATCGTTCGCACTCGGCCTGTTCGTCGGCCTGGTTGTCGCCCTGGTGCGGCTGTTCGGCCCCAAGCCTCTGGTTGCCGTGGTCCGCTTCTATGTCTGGATCTTTCGCGGCACGCCGCTTCTGGTGCAGCTGTTCCTGATCTTTTACGGCCTGCCTTCGGTCGGCATATTGCTGGATGCTTTTCCGGCGGCGCTGATTGGCTTCACCCTCAACATAGGCGCCTACAGTTCGGAAATTATCCGCGCCGTGATCGGCTCGGTGCCGAAGGGCCAGTGGGAAGCGGCCTATTCGATCGGCATGACCTGGAGCCAGGCGATGCGGCGCACCATCCTGCCGCAAGCCGGCCGCGTCGCCGTGCCGCCGCTGTCCAACACCTTCATCTCGCTGGTCAAGGATACGTCGCTGGCCGCCGCCATCACCGTGCCGGAGATGTTCCAGGCGGCGCAGCGCATCGTCGCCACCACCTATGAACCGCTGATCCTCTATGTCGAGGCGGCGATCCTTTATCTGGCGATGAGCTCGGTGCTTTCGGCCTTGCAGACGCGGCTGGAGGAGCGGCTCAACCGCTATGGCGGCTTCCTGGAGGCGCGCTCATGATCGGCCTCACCGATATCGAAAAGCGCTTCGGCGACAATCTGGTGCTGAAGGGCGTGACGGTCACCATTGCCGAAGGCAGCGTCACCGCGCTTGTCGGTCCCTCCGGCGGTGGCAAGAGCACTCTGCTGCGCTGCATCAACCTGTTGGAGATCCCGACCTCGGGCATGGTGCGCATCGGCGACGAGACGCTGGAATTCCGTCCCGGCATCAAGATCCCCAGCCGCGACATCCAGCGCCTGCGGCTGCAGACCGGCATGGTGTTCCAGAACTTCCAGCTGTTCCCGCATCGCACCGCGATCGAGAACGTCATGGAAGGCCTGGTGACGGTGCTCAAATGGCCGACGGCAAAGGCGCGCGAGCGGGCACTGGCGCTGCTCGAGAAGGTCGGCATGGCGCACAAGGCGGACGATTGGCCGGCAACGCTGTCGGGCGGCCAGCAGCAGCGTGTGGCCATCGCCCGCGCCCTGGCGCCGTCGCCCAAGGTTCTGCTTTGCGACGAGCCGACCTCGGCGCTCGATCCGGAACTGGCGCAGGAAGTGGTCGACGTGCTCGGAAAACTCGCCAGCGAAGGCACCACCATGGTGATGGCCACGCACGACCTTCGCCTTGCCTCCAAGATCGCGCAGGAGGTGGTGTTCCTCGATGCTGGTGTCGTCGTCGAGAAGGGGCCGTCCACCGTGGTGTTCAGCAATCCGGAGCGGGAACGGACCAAGCGTTTTATTGCGACGCTGAAGCAGGAGGCGGAGAAGGAAGCCGGCGGCTGAGCCTTCTACGTTCCCCTTGTGGGGAGGTCGGACGGAAGGTCCGGGTGCGGTCTGGTGTCGTCCCCATCCTCGCTGCTTCGCAGCGACCCTGCCTGGGCGAGCCACGGGTCTCGCCCGTCCTTGGAACCCCACAAGGGGGTAAAAACAAAAACCCGGCACAAGGCCGGGTTTTTCATGATTTCGACGGTGAAAGCGATCAGGCAGCTTCTTCCTGCTCGGCTTCCTCATTGTCGGCCTTGGCGCCGCGCTTCGGGCCCTTGTTGAGGTTGACCTCGATCAGGCGCACGGCTTCGGTTTCCGACATGCGGTTGACTGCCGCGATCTCGCGCGCCATGCGGTCGAGTGCCGCCTCATAGAGCTGACGCTCGGAATAGGACTGTTCCGGCTGGTTGTCGGCACGGTAGAGGTCGCGCACGACTTCCGAGATCGAGATCAGGTCGCCCGAATTGATCTTGGCATCATATTCCTGCGCACGGCGCGACCACATGGTGCGCTTGACGCGGGCGCGGCCCTGCACGACCTTCAGCGCGCGCTCGACATAATCCTCTTCCGACAGCTTGCGCATGCCGATGGAGGTCGCCTTGGCGACCGGAACCTTCAGGCGCATCTTGTCCTTCTGGAAGTCGATGACGAACAGTTCCAGCTTGTGGCCCGCAACTTCCTGCTCGTCGATCGAGACGATCTGGCCGACGCCGTGTGCCGGATAGACGATGTACTCGCCGGTCTTGAAACCGTGGCGTGCCGAGGTGGACTTCTTCTGCGGGGTGATCGTTGCCATTACGCCCTGAACTCCTTGTTGTGGCACCGGCGGCCTGCCGGTCCGAACGCATGCGACCGGGGACACCGATCGTTAGCCGCACAACAGATGAACCCATCGGAAAAAGCCGGGACCGGCAAACCGCATACATAGCGACTGCCTGGCCCAGATCGCTCTGGTCCGATTGGGGATTTCACCTTTCAGTGATTTGGGGCGCTTGCGCCATAAATCGACGTTGTGTCACCGGCATGTTTCAACTGGTGTAGCACAAAAAGTCGGAAGAATCAAGGTTTTGCTGCAAACGCGAAGGTCGAGCGCCATCGCCGCCTGTCAAGGCAGTTAATGTATGATGCGCGTTACGCAGCGTTATGACGATCCAATAGGCCGCACTTTTTTGCTTTGCGCATCACCCTTTCCGAAATCGATTCCGATTCCAGCGTCATGTGCTCAGTCGCCTTCGCCGGGCTCGGCGGAGAAATATTTCTCGAACTTGCCGGCTTCGCCGTCGAAGCTCTTGGCATCTGCCGGAGGCTCCTTCTTGGCGGTGATGTTGGGCCATTTCTCGGCGTATTCGGTGTTGACCTGCAGCCATTTGTCGAGGCCCGGCTCGGTGTCGGGCTTGATTGCATCGGCCGGGCATTCCGGTTCGCAGACGCCGCAGTCGATGCACTCGTCGGGATGTATGACAAGCATGTTCTCGCCCTCGTAGAAGCAGTCGACCGGACAGACCTCGATGCAGTCCATGTACTTGCATTTGATGCAGTTGTCGGTCACGACATAGGTCATTGGTCGGCTCCGGGACGTCCCGTTCTTGCTAGAGCGACGTGCGTCCAATTGGACGCACAAAGTACGCTCTGACACTTTGAATCTGCGCATCGTGCCTTCCGAAAAATCGATTTCCGATTTTCGGGCCGATGCGGCGGCTTTTTTGGTGAGGTAACGCCTTTGCCTGCCGCTTGCAAGGGCAGCCATTGCAGGCGGGGCCCGCGTGTCCGGAATGAAATTCCAGACCGCCGGCATGGCGCAGACGGCCAAGGCTTCAGTCTTCGCCGAACAGCCGGTCGGTTTGCCTGCGCTCTTTCTTGGTCGGCCGGCCGCTGCCGGCGTCGCGCAGCGCCGGAATGGCATCGGCAACAGCCTCGCCTTTCGGCGCCGGCGGCGGGGACATGTCCTCGTAGAGCGTGCGCGCTTCCTCGGCCGGACCGCGCCGCACGCCGGTGCCAAGCACCTTCCAAATGAAAATGCGGCGCTCGTGCGTAATGGTCAAAACGTCGCCAGGCTTGACCAGATCGGAGGCCTGCGCTGCTTTGTCGCTGTTGATGCGGACGCGTCCGGCGACAACCAGCTTGGCCGCCAGCGAGCGCGATTTTATCGCGCGCGAAAAGAACAGCCACTTGTCGATGCGCTGACGACCTTCAGCAACCATCGCAGCGAACCTGGGGCTTATTTCTTCAGCTGGTCGCGCAATGCGGCGAGCTTGGCGAAGGGCGAGTCCGGATCGAAGCGCGCAGGGCGTTCCTCGCGTGGCTTGGCTTGGAAAGCCGGCTTGGCGCCTTGCGGTCCGCCTTTGCCTTCCGGCCTGCCGCCTTTCCAGTCAGGCCGGCCCTCGCGCGGACGCTCGCCTTGCGGCTTGCCGTCGCGGCGCTGTTCGCCCTCGGCCTGCGGCTTGGGCTTGAACTTCGAACGGTCGAAGCGTGGCTTGGCGGCACCGTCGCGCTGGTCGCGCCGGCCCTGATAGGCCGGCCGTTCGCCCG
>NZ_AYVK01000067.1:0-15416 GCF_000503155.1 Mesorhizobium sp. LSJC285A00 | reverse complement strand
GTTTCCGCCGCCTTTGCCTCTGGCGTGCTCGGTGCCTGCGCGGCCGGCTCACTTGCCGCCTTCGGTCGGTCGGTTGCGGGCTGTTCACTCGACGTTGTGGCGGCTGGCTGTTCCGGCATCGCGCCTTCGACCGGCGGCAGCTCTGGCTCGTCGGGTCTTTCCACTGCCGCGGTCTTGACCGGCTCCTGCCTGGCCGCGGCAGGTGCGGGCTTTTCGGCAGGCAGCGGCGCCGGCGGGGCGATGACTTCACCCGCCACGGCCTGCGCGGCATCGAGCAGGTCGCGGTCGCTTTGCGAAAGCTGGTTGCGATCGATCTTGTCCAGCTTGGCGCGGACCTCGCCGATGGTGCCGGACGTTACCGTGGACAGGCTGGAATAGAGCTGGGCGCGCGGATCGTCCTGATTGTGGATGCCGTCGCGGCCCCGTTCAGCCCTGGCCGAGGCAAAGGCGGAGAGATCGGCAAAACCGTCGATCGCGGCGCGGCGGGCGATGCGCAGATAGATCACCTTCTCGCGTTCTGGATCCATCATTGCGGTGATGTCGGCGAGCTTGTCCTGGCTGATCGCCATGTGCAGCGTGATGACGCCGGAGACGAAGGCGTCGGCGAACTGGCTGGCATAGGGCGAATAGAGGTAGTCTTCGACATATTGGGTTGAGGCAAGCGCGAAACGCGCACCGTCGCCTTGCGCGGCGGCGATGCCGACCGAGCGGCGCAGCGCTGCTTCCTCGACCAGCGTGCCTGGGCTGAGCAGGCGAGCATCGTCGAGCAGCGCAAGCGCGCTGACCGGTTGCTCGGTGGCGAGAAGCGAGCCCTTGACCAGCGCCAGAAAGGCACCGAGATCGGCGGGCAGGGTCATCGGATCGATCGGCTTCAGCGCCTCGATCGCAGCCGCCGGCCGGCCGTTCAGATAATCGACAATGCCCTTGGCGATGGCCAGGCTTTGCGGGTCGGCCTTGGCGCGCGACACCGCCGCCTCGACGGTGACGGGGTTGCCGCCACTCATGCCATAGACCAGCAAGGCGCGAAAATTCTTCGGGTCGCTGAAATCATCTGCGTCGGCCGCGCGCAGCCTTGTGTCGGCCATTTCGAGCAGCTTGGCCTGCATCGGCAGCGCGGCGTGATCGCCGGCGGCTATGCGGTCCTGCACAAGCTGCAGCGAGCGCACCAGCTGATAGGGCTGCAATGCGTCCTCGGCGAAGGCCGATGGCGGATGGACGGCGCTCAGCAGCAGCAGCCCGACGGCGCGGCCGATGATGGCGGCGCGCCTCATCCGTCGGTCGCCATCAGGATTTCGATGCGGCGGTTCGCTGCAGCCATCGGGTCGGCCGCGATTTTCGGCTCGCGGTCGGCGAAGCCGGCGACCTCGGTGATGCGGCGCTCGTCGACGCCGCCGCGCACCAGCATGTAGTAGGCGGAATGGGCGCGCGCCGTGGACAGCCGCCAATTGTCGTAAGTGTCGCTGCGGAACGGCCGCGCGTCGGTGTGGCCGTTGATGCTGATCGTGCCTTTCTGCTCGTTGACGATGCGGCCGATCTTTTCCATCGCCAGCACCAGTTCACGCCTAGGCACCGCCGATCCGATCTCGAACATGCCGAAATCGAACTGGTCCGTGATCGAAATGACGACACCCTTGTCGGTGGCTTCGACGGAGACGCCGTCATGCAATTTGTCGCCGGGCTTGAAGGCCTCGGCCAGTTCCTGCTTGACCTGCGCCGTGGCTCTAACAGTGGCGGCCGTCGGCGCTTTTTCCGCGGCTTCGGGTTTGGGTGCGGGTTGTGCTTCGGCGGCTTCGGCCTTTGCAATTTCGGCCTTCGCTGCTTCAGCCTTGGCCTCTGCTTTGGCTTCAGCCTTGGTCAGCGGCTTATCGGAAACGGATTTCGCCAGCGGCTCGAGCGGCGCCGCAGCCACTGGCGGCGCGGCCGGCACGGCCTTCACCTCCGCCACTTGCGTCTGTGCCGCCTTGGCACCCGGCTTCAGCGGATCGCCTTCGATCTTGGTGCGTTCGGCGGTGGCTTCGGCGCCTGGTGCAGCCACCTGCTGCGACCAGAAATCCGGCGCGAACGGGTCGCGGTAGGATTGGCCGCCGGATGCGCCGGTAGCCGGGCCGGACGCCTGCGCGCCGCCATCGCCCTTCTCGCTGACATTTTGCATGACGCCGGTGTCGGTGGCGATTTCCGACAGCACCGCATAGGGATCGGCAAACAGATGCTCGTCGGAAAGATCGGTCTTCGGCGCCGATTCCTTCGATTGCTTCTTGTCCGAGGTGCCGGCGCCGCCGATGCCGTCCTGTCCGGCCTTGCTGGTCTTGTCCCGCGGGTCGTCCGCCGTCAGCCCGACCTTGCTCGGGCCATCGCCGAGGTCTTCGAGGCCCTTGCGGCTGGCGTTGCGATCGACCAGCTTGACCGGATTGAAGTAGCTGGCAACGGCCGCCTTGGTCTGCTCGTTGGCGGCGTTGATCAGCCACATGACGAGGAAGAAGCACATCATGGCGGTCATGAAATCGGCAAAGGCAATCTTCCAGACGCCGCCATGGTGGGCGTCGTCGTGGTCGTCGTGATTGCGCCGCACGATGATGATCTCATGCCTGGCGTCTGCGGCCTCGACAACGCTCATGACGTCCACTCGTTCGTAAGAGGGCCCTCGCTCATGACAGGGCCTCCGACAAGGCGGCCGACCATTCGGCAATGCGGGTTTCGAACACCGCCTCGTCAATGGCGACGGTAAGGTCGAAGCCGGGCGCCTCGACGAAATCGAGATTGGCCGCGCGTGGGCCGAGCGAAGCCTTCAGCGTCTCGAACAATGACAGCGGTCCGCGCACGGCGATGCGCACCGCCTCGCTGTCGCCGACGGCTTCGCGGATCGTGCCGGCAAGGGCTTCCAGCGAACGCTTCTGCAGATCGTCGCTGACAAGGCCGCCAATGATGCGCGCAATGGTGGCGCCGACGAGGTCGCTGACCTTGGCCTCCATGATCTCGATACGGGCAGTGACGACCGCGCCGAGATCGCCGCCGAAACTTTCCAGAAAGGCCTTTGCTTCATCGGCGTTGGCCTGTCTCTGCGCCTCGAGCGCTGCCTGGTGGGAGATGGCAAGGCGGGCTTCAAGGGCGGCTTCGGCATCGATGACCGCTTCGGCGATCAGCGCGCCGATGTCGGCCTGCGGCGCCGACGTCTCCGGCCTTGGCTCGGCCATGGCCGCGAGCGAGGGCTGGCCGGCACGCTGGCTGCGTGCGCCGAAATCCGGCAAAAGGTCGAAANGTCGGGCCTGGGCGGCTGCCGGGCAAGGCAGCCGGCGCCGGTTCGGCGCCGGCGGCTTCGGGTGTCGGCAGCGAACGCTGGACGTCGTCGAAGCTCGGACCGGCAAGTGCCGGCGTCGGCCGCGCGCTCAGCGCGGTGGCCATTGGCCTCAGGCCGAAGAAGGCGACCAGGAACACCACGACGATGAACGCGCCGGCGTTGATCATCGTACCGGCATGGGTTCCGATCGACGCCATTATGCCCGGCTGTTCGACCGCCTCGCCGTCCAGCCCGTCGATGAACTCGACCGCCGAGACATCGATGATGTCGCCGCGCTTGTCGTCGAAGCCGGTGGCTGAGGCGACCATTTTCTGGATGTCGGCGACGCGCTTGGCGATCTGTTCGGGTGTGGCGTCCTTGCCGAGGATGGTCATCAGCCGCTGCTGGTTGACGACGACGGCGATCGACATCTTGGTGACGGAATAGCCGTTGGAGACTGTGGCGATCTTCTTGGAGTTGATCTCGTAATTGGTGATCTCCTCCTTGCGATCATTCTCCGATGACGTCTGCGGACCATCGGTGCTGGTCGCCTGGGTCTCGGGCAGGTTCTGCTCGACGGTGGCCGGGGTCGAGGCCTGCCTCTGATTGCTGTTTTCGTTGGCGCGCACTGACTGCACGGAACGCTCCACGCGTGACTCCGGATCGAAGATCGTCTCTTCGGTCTGGCGGGTGTCGGTGTTGACATCGGCCTTGACGCTGGCGCGGAAATTGTCGGGGCCGAGATAAGGCGTCAGCGCGCGGCGGATGTTGTCGCCGATCTGCGCCTCGACGGTCTGCTCGACGCCGAGCGTGCGGGCAGTACTTGTGTTGGAGGGATCGTCGCCGGCGGCGAGAAGGTTGCCGTTGGAATCGAGCACGGTAACCTTGTCGGCCGACAGGCCCGGCACGGCGGCGGCGACGAGATGGCGGATCGACATGGCGCTCTTTTCAGCATCGATGCCGGAATAGCGGATGACCACCGAGGCGGAGGGTTGCTGTTCGTCGCGGCGGAAATTGGCGCGCTCGGACATGACGATGTGAACGCGGGCGGCCTTGATGCCGGATATCGACTGGATGGTGCGGGCGATCTCGCCTTCCAGCGCGCGCACGCGGGTGATCTGCTGCATGAAGGAGGTCAGCCCGAGCGAGCCGACATTGTCGAACAGCTCGTAGCCGGCATTGGCGCTGGTCGGCAGGCCCTTTTCGGCGAGCAGCATGCGCGCCTGCGCGGTGGTGCCGGCCGGCACCAGCACGGAGGTGCCGTCGGAGCCGACGTCGAAGCCGATTCCGGCTTCGCCGAGCACCAGGCCGATCTGGTTCACGTCGGAGCGATCGAGCCCGACATAGAGCGTCTCATAGGCCGGGCGGTTGAGATAGACCGAGCCGATGCCGATGACGGCCATCACCAATGCGGCAATGCCGGCCAGCATGGCGAGGCGCCTGACGCCAAATGCCCTGAGATTCGAGATGATGCTCTGGATCTGTTGCGGCACGATTCAAGCGCTCCCAGCATGATATTCCGTGGGAACACTAGACCGCGAAGCTTGTGCGAAGATGATAGAGCATGTCGCCCGGAAGTGTGCCGCGATTCCGGGTCAACGACATGCGTCAAAACACACCCATACAGGAAAGGGCCGCGCTGTTGGCACGGCCCTTATTCAAGGAAGAGAAAGCCGGGTCAGGCTTACTGCTTGAACAGCGCCAGGATCGACTGCGAGTTGCCGTTGGCGATCGACAGCGACTGGATGCCGAGCTGCTGCTGGACCTGGAGGGCCTGCAGCCGCGTCGATTCCTTGTTCATGTCGGCGTCGACCAGCGCGCCGACGCCCTTGTCGATGGAGTCCGACAGGTTCGACAGGAAGCTCTTCTGGGTGTCGATGCGCGACTTGGCGGCGCCGAGATAGGCGGCACCCGTGGACAGCTTGGCAAGCGCCGTTTCAACGGCGCCGAGTGCGGTGTCGATGGCCGCCGGGAGGACCTGGGTGGTGCTGGGATCGAAGAAGGTCGTCGCCAGCAGAGCGCCGACGATGCCGCCAGTGCCAGGAAGATCGAGAACCTGCGTGTCGGCCGCCTTGACGTCGATGGTGTCGATGGCGACGGTCGTGCCGGTGCGGTTATAGGACGCGACGATCTTCAGGTCGGAGGTCGCGGCAGCGTCGTTCTGCAGCAGGTTCGAGCCGGCATAGGAGGCGTTGGTGACCGACGACTTGATCTGGTCCTGGATGGCCTTGATTTCGGTCGCGATCTTCTGCTGGTCGTCCTTGCTGGCGCTGCGTGCAGTGACCAGCTTGGCCTTGATCAGGTCGACCTGGTCCTTGATGTCGGTGATGGCGGTGTAGGCGGTATCGACCTTGCCGGCGCCGAGGCCAAGCGCGTCCTGAACGGCCGAAAGCGCCTTGTTGTCGGACTTCATCGTGGTGGCGATCGACCAGTAGGCGGCGTTGTCGCTGGCGGTGGCGACGCGGTAGCCGGTCGAAATGCGTGACTGGGTGGTTTCAAGCTGCTTGTTGGTGTTGTTCAGGCTCTGCAGCGCGGTCAGAGCCGAAGCGTTCGTCATGATGCTAGCCAAGATATTTACCCCTTTTCAAACACTGGCGTGTCCCGAACACGCCGGATCAACTTCATCAAGGGGGTAGGCATAAGCCCATCGACCGTATGGTCTGCCCGCCATGGAATGGTTAACCATGACTACCGGGATATGGTTAACGGCCTGTTAAACCAAGCCATTCAGGGCGCTGGCCAAGAGCAAAAATCGGCAGCCATTTAGCAAGAAAATCAACAGCCGCAAAAAGAAATCGGGCCGCGCTGTTGGCGCGGCCCGACGGATGGTGTCAGTCGTAATGTCGAGAGATCAGCCGCGGAAGAGCGACAGGATCGACTGCGAGTTGCCGTTGGCGATCGACAGCGCCTGGATGCCGAGCTGCTGCTGGACCTGGAGGGCCTGCAGACGGGTCGATTCCTTATTCATGTCGGCGTCGACCAGAGCGCCGACGCCCTTGTCGATCGAGTCCGACAGGTTCGACAGGAAGCTCTTCTGGGTGTCAATGCGCGACTTGGCGGCGCCGAGCGAGGCAGCGCCGGTGGACAGCTTGGCAAGCGCGGTTTCAACAGTGCCGAGCGCGGTGTCGATGGCGGCGGGGGTAACCGCCGTGGTGCTCGGGTCGAAGAAGGCAGCGGCGAGCAGGCCGCCGACGATGCCGCCCGTGCCGGCGACATCGAGAACCTGCGTATCGGCAGCCTTGACGTCGATGGTGTCGATGGTGACGGTCGCGCCGGTACGGTTGTAAGCCGCAACGATCTTCAGGTCGGACGCAGCGGCAGCGTCGTTCTGCAGCAGGTTCGAGCCGGCGAAGTTGGCGTTGGCGACCGAGGACTTGATCTGCGCCTGGATGGCGTTGATTTCGGTCGCGATCTTCTGCTGGTCTTCCTTCGAGGCGCTACGGGCAGTGACCAGCTTGGTCTTAATCAGGTCGACCTGGTCCTTGACGTCGTTGATGGCGGTGTAGGCGGTGTCAACCTTGCCGGCGCCGAGGCCGAGGGCGTCCTGCACGGCCGAGTTTGCCTTGTTGTCGGACTTCATCGAGGTCGCGATCGACCAGTAAGCGGCGTTGTCGGAAGCGGTGGCAACGCGGTAGCCGGTCGAGATGCGGGCCTGCGTCTGCTCGAGGGATTTGTTGGTGTTGTTCAGGCTCTGCAGCGCGGTCAGCGCCGAGGCGTTCGTCATGATACTGGACATGGCTACTCGTACCTTGATTTTTACAGGGTGTTTTTGACATACCGGCTTTTCCGGTATGACGGAGCGGCATCATGCCAATGATCGTGAGACCCGATCACCCGCCATCTGCGAGCAATATGCGGGCAAGTCCCTACCAAAGGGCTAAACGGGACGGTTAACCGGAAATGTATTGCATAAAACTTTAGCAAGGCGCCAACGGCGCGCGGACGGTCAGGTGAAGGAGCGCACCAGGCTGCCGACAAGCAGGTTCCAGCCGTCGATGAGGACGAAGAACAGGATCTTGAAGGGCAGCGAAACGACGGTCGGCGGCAGCATCATCATGCCCATGGCCATGGTGATGGTGGCGACGATCAGGTCGATGACGAGGAACGGCAGCACGATCAGGAAGCCGATCTCGAAGCCGCGGCGGATTTCGGAGATCATGAAGGCCGGCACCAGGATGCGCAGGTCGACGGTGTCCCTGGCAACGACCTGGCCGCGTTCGCGGGCGAGATCGGCGAACAGGTCGAAGTCCTTGTCGCGGACATTGTGCAGCATGAAGGTGCGGAACGGGTCCGAAATCTTTTCGAACGCCTCGGTCTGGCTGATCTGGTCGTCCATCAGCGGCTTGACGCCGGTGTTCCAGGCCTGGTCGAAGGTCGGCGCCATGACGTAGAAGGTCATGAACAGCGACAGCGAGATCAGGATCAGATTGGCCGGCGTCGACTGCAGGCCGATGCCGGCGCGCAGGATCGAGAAGGCGATGACGAAGCGGGTGAAGCTCGTCACCATGATCAACAGGCCCGGCGCCACCGACAGCACGGTGAGCAGACCGAACATCTGGATGATATAGCCGACGGTGGCGCCNGGTGGCGCCGTCGGCCTTGCCGATGCCGCCGAGATCGAGCTGCTGGGCGGCGGCGACAGAGGTGGCGGCGACGACGATCGCGGCGGCGAGGACGAGTTTTCTCATTCGAGCAGCAATGTCCTGATCAGAACCTGTTTGGCATGGCCACCGCTGCGGATTGCGGCGCGCTCCTCGAGGTCGGCTTTCAAATGCTGGTAGCCGCTGGCGCCTTCGATCTGATGCATCTTCAGGGTGCGGACCATGGCAAGCAGGTCCTGGTGAATGCTTTCGGTAAGTTCCGGCGGCTGCGGCGCATCGTAGACCACCGACGCTTCCAGCCTTATCCAGGTGTCAGCAGGCGAAGCCAGATTGGTGGTGATCGGCGCCAGCTGGACAAGCGTCGGCCCGGTGCCGGGAGCATGTTCGGCCGCCTTGCTCGGTTGCTCGGCATTGGACTGGTTCTCCGGTGCGGCGGGCACAGGCACCGGTCCCCCGACGCCCTTCAGATAGCCGCCGGACATCCAGCCCATGCCGATCGCGGCGCCCGTCACCGCCAGCAGCATCGCAAGCTGGATGACAAGCGACGGGCCCTTTTTTTGCTGAACCTGTTCGACATTTGCCACGGCGCCGTTCTCCAGTCCTAAAAGGGGAGGACTTGGTCGAGGATCTGCTGACCGTAAGCGGGCTGCTGGATTTCGCTGACGCGGCCGCGGCCGCCATAGGAGATGCGCGCCTCGGCGATGCGTTCATAAGAGATGGTGTTTTCAGCGCCGATATCGGATGGACGCACCATGCCGGCGATGGTCAGCACCCTGAGCTCGTAATTGACGCGCACCTCCTGTGAGCCCCGGATCATCAGATTGCCGTTGGGCAGGACTTCGGTGACGACGGCGGCGACGTTGAGCTCGAGGTTCTCCGAGCGCTTGATTTCGCCGTCCGCATTGGTTTCGGTGGTGGAGCTCAGCCCCGCGTCGCCCTTGCCGCTGGTGGTGGCACCTTCCCATCCGAGGTTGACGTCATAGCCGAGCTTGCGCCCGGCGGTGCGGCTGCGGTCGTTCTGGTTCTTGAAGTTGGCCTTGTCGTTGAGCTTGATCCTGACGGTGAGGATGTCGCCGTCGCGCAGCGCGCGTGGGTCGGTGAACAACCGGCTCTGGCGATCATCCCACAGCGAGAATTTCTTCACTGGCGCGGGTGGCGTTTCGGGATAGGAGTAGGGCGCATTGACGCTGCCGGTAATGCCGGTGCCAACCGGCGACAGCGCCGGCTCCCTGCCGATCTCCCTGGGGTCGGAGGCGCAGCCGGCAAGTGAAGCGGTGGCGACCAGGGCGAGTATATGCGACTTCATGACGGGTCTACCCTTCGCGCCGCGCTGGCCATAATGCCGGTGAGCGTGGCTGCCGCCTTCTGGTCCATTTCGTTGAGAATGACGCCGGCCTTGCGCGAATCGAGTTTCATCAGGATGGCGGCGGCGAGATCGGTGTTGACCATGGCCAGGCGCTCGGCCGCGGCATCCGGTTTCATGCCGGCATAGATCTTGACGACGCCATCCTCGGCGCGGGCCAGGAAAACTTCACGCCGCTTCAGCCATTGCTCGTATTCGGCGCGCTTGTCGTCCAGCGCCTTCATGCGCTGGTCGATGCCAGCCTGCAACTGCTTCAACTCTTCGGCCTGCAGCGCGTAACGGCGGTCGCGGGCGGCGTCGGCGATGTTGGAGCAGAAGCGCTGGATCTCGCTTTCATCGGGCACCTTCTCGCGGACCAGTTGCTGCACTGCCGCCGGCTGTTGCCCGCCAGGAAGAACCTGCCGCACCGCTTCTTCCGCGCGAACAGTGCCGCCGGCAAGGACGGTGGCGGCGATGACGCAAGCTGCCAAGGCTGCGCTTCGGCGGTGCTGCTTTTGGGAAAAGAAATCGATCATCGGCATGGCCTATTGGAGAACCAGATCGGCCTGCAAAGCGCCGGCCGACTTGATGCCTTGCAAAATGGCAATGATGCCGTCCGGCTTGACGCCGAGACGGTTGAGGCCCGACACCAGCGTTTCGAGGTTCGGTCCGTCGAGCACATTGACGCGGGCGTCAGGCCGCGTGGCATCGATGGTGGTGAAGGGTTCCTCCGCTGTCACGCCCTTGGAGAACGGTTCCGGCTGGACGATCTTCGGCTGTTCGGTGATCCGCACGGTGAGCGTGCCGTGGCTGATCGCCACCCGCGAGATCTTGACCTCGTTGCCGATGACGATGGTGCCGGTGCGTTCGTCGATGACGACGCGTGCCGGCGTGTCGGTCTCGACCACCAAATTCTCGATCTCGGCGTAGAAGCGCGCCGCCGAAACATTCTTCGGCCGCCTGATCTGCACGGTGCGTGCATCGCGCTCCGCCGCCACGCGCATGCCGAAGCGTTGCGAGGTGTAGCCGTTGATGGCGTCGGCGATGCGAACGGCAGTGGAGAAATCGGGGTTGCGCAATTGCAAGGTGAGCAGCGCCTGGTCCTCGAATTCGGCGCGCACCGTGCGCTCGACGATGGCGCCGTTGGGCACGCGGCCGGCCGTCGGCACGCCCTGCGTCAGCTTTTCGGCATCGCCCTGGGCAGTGAAGCCGGAAACGATGACCGAGCCTTGCCCGACAGCATAGATTTCGCCATCGGCCGCCTTCAGTGGCGTCATTATCAGCGTGCCGCCGGCAAGCGATGTGGCGTCGCCCATCGAGGAGACGTCGATGTCGATGCGGGCGCCCGACTGCACGTAAGGCGGCATGTTGGCGGTGACGATGACGGCGGCGACGTTCTTGGCCCGCGCGCTGCCGCCTTCGGTGGCGATGCCGAGATTTTCGAGCATGGCGCGGATCGACTGTTCGGTGAAGGGCGAATTGCGCAGGCTGTCGCCCGATCCGGCGAGGCCGATGACGAGGCCGTAGCCGACGAGCTGGTTGTCGCGCGAAGCCTGCAGCTGCGCAATGTCCTTGATGCGCGATGCGACCTGGCCGGGTGGCAGAGAGCTTGGGCCGTTGGAGACCCTGAACATGCGGTTGGTGGTGGCCGGATCATATTCGGGATCGACAAAGGCGCCGCCATTCTGGCCGGCAAGATCGCGCTTTTGCTTCGGCGTAAGACCGTCGGCCAGCGCCGGCTGCAGGCCGACAACGGCCGCGAGCAGAAGGGCAGCTCCGCGTCTCATGACGCGCTGACCCGGATGGTGCCGTCAGCCATCACCGTGCCGGAAAAGATCTTGCCGCTGTCTGTGTTGCGGACCTTTATCAAATCGCCGGCGGCACCCGGCTGCAGCGACACCGCCGTGGCCGAAATGGTGAGGTCGCCGGCGATGAAATAGACCTGCACGTCGGCGCCCTGTTCGACCAGCCAGGCGTCGCGGATGGCGGCGACCGGGATATAGCGGCCGGGCAGCAGCGTGCGCTTGGCGACCTTGCCCTGGAGTTCCATGGCCTGCGTGGCGACCGCATCCGGCCTGTGCTTTCCGGGGAGCAGCGTCACCGGTTTCAGCGCGCCGGTATCGATCATCTCGCCAGGATAGATAACCCGGTTGGGGATCAGAACGATCTCGCCGGTCGCCTGACTGCTCGCGACCTGGGTGCTGGTCTGCTGGTCTGCGCTCTCCTGGGCAAACGCCGGCACACCGCCGGCTACCAGCGCGAGCATCAGCGCGGTGCGGCAAAGCGCGGAGCGGAAGGCCGGAGAGACCATCAAATCTTACCTGATGTTCTTGGACACGACGGAGGCCATGTCGTCGGCGGCCTGGATGACCTTGGAGTTCATCTCATAGGCGCGCTGCGCCGAGATCAGCTCGGTGATTTCCTTGACCGGATCGACGTTGGAGGCCTCGAGATAACCCTGCTCGACCGAGGCGAAGCCGGGATCGCCGGGCACGCCGACATTGGCCGGGCCGGAGGCCGGCGTCTCCTGGAACAGATTGTCGCCGAGCGGCGCCAGGCCGGCTTCATTGGCGAAGTTGGCGAGCTGCAGCTGGCCCAGCAGCTGGAGGTCGGTCTGGCCGTCGATGCGGGCAAAGACCTGGCCGGTCTTGTTGACGACGACTTCGATGGCATCGGTCGGCACGGTGATGGCCGGGATGACATTGGCGCCGTCGACGGTCACCAGCTGGCCGGTGGCGTTGGTATTGAAGGCGCCGGCGCGGCTGTAGAGCGTGCCGCCGTCGCCGCCCTCGATCTGGAACCAGCCGCGGCCCGTCAGCGCCATGTCGAAACTGTTGCCGGTCGAGGTCAGTTCGCCCTGCGTATGGACGTTGCGCACCGCCGTCGTCTTGACGCCGAGGCCGATCGACACGCCTTCCGGCACAAGCGATGAATTGGAGCGGTTGGGCACGCCCTGCGTGCGGTCGACCTGGTAGAGCAGGTCGGAGAATTCGGCGCGCGCGCGCTTGTAGCCGGTGGTGTTGATGTTGGCGATGTTGTTGGCGATGACTTCCAGATTTGTCTGCTGGGCATTCATGCCGGTCGCTGCGATGGCGAGTGCTTTCACGGCAAGTTCTCCTCAGATGCCCATACGGCTGATTTCGAGATAGGCGGAGACGACCTTGTCGCGAATGGCGATCGTGGTCTGCAGGGCCTGCTGGGCGCTCATGACGGCGTCGACGACCTGGCGGGTGTCGGCGTCGCCCCTCAGCGCCTGGATCGACACCTGCTCGGCATTCTGCAAGGTGTTGACGGTCTTTGAAGCAGCCTGGCTCAGCGCTTCGGCGAAGGTGGTGCCGATTTCGCTGCCGGCCATCGGCGCCCTGGTGCCCTGGAACAGGTCGGTCGTGGTATCGGCGCCACCGATCTCCGGCTTGAGGGGAAGCGATCCGATACCGCCAATGCCGCTGATCATTACTGGTTCCTCATCAGGTCGATGGTCATGGAGATCAGATCACGCGCCTGCTTGATGACCTGAAGGTTGGCTTCGTAGGAGCGGTTGGCCTCGCTCATGTCGGCCATCTCGACCAGCACGTTTACATTGGGCATCTTGACGTAGCCCATGTCGTCGGCGGCCTCGTTGCCGGGCTGGAATTCGACGGGAAAGTCGCTGGGGTCGCGGTCGATGGAGTTGACCTCAACCGTCGTGCCACCCGAGGCACGGTCGAGTTCCGAGACGAAACTGATGGTCTTGCGGCGATAGGGGTCAGCGCCCGGGGTGTTGCCGGTCGACTGCGCGTTGGCGAGATTTTCCGAAACGACGCGCAAACGGTCAGACTGGGCGCTGAGGCCGGACGCGGCGATCTTGAGGGCTGAGGTCAAGGCGTCCATTGTCAGCTCTTCACCGCCATCATCATCATCGAATGGAAGGCCTTGACGATCGCGGTGTTGAGCTCGAAGGAGCGGCGGACCTCGCCGGCCTTCATCAGTTCGTTCTCGACCACCACCGTGTTCTTCGAGGGCATGATGGCGCCGGTCGTCTCTTCTGGCTTGACCGTGAAGCCGGCATTGGTGGCGGCAGTGCCGAGGTGGCCTGCCTGGGTGGCGGTCAGCGACACTGCCCTGCGGTCGAGCACCTTCTCGAACGGCTCGACATCGCCGGCGGTGTAGCCCGGCGTGTTGACGTTGGCGATGTTGCCGGCAATGGCCGACTGGCGCACCGACAGCCATTGCGACTGCTTGGCGGCGAGATCGAAAAGATTGACGGGCTCCATGGGGATCTCCGGGCTGGTACGTACAAGACTAGGCTGCCAGTCTTGCGCGGACCTTGCGCGGCTCGGGGGTAAATCCGGTGTGCCGCTATTTGGAGAGTTCGATCACCTGGTCGGTGCTGGTGACCATGACCCACTTGCCGCCCCGTTGCTCGATCGACGAGACGACGCTGGTATCGGGCAGCTTCGAGCCGCGCTGGACGATCCACAGGCCGGCATCGTCCTCGATCATGGCGCGGCCATTGGCGACATGAACCATGCGAAATTTGGCGTCCGCCGGGAAGGGCTGCTCGTCGACGCCGGGAGGCTGGGTCTTGTCCTCGGGGTCCTGCAGCGTGCCGGTGGCGAACAGGTCGACATCGGGAACATCGTTTGCCGTCAGCGGCTGACCGCTGTTCTCCATCTGCGAGCCGCCGCTGACCCGCCCTGCATTGGTGCCGCTGCCGCCGAACTTGATCGCCTGCACGCCGAACTGGTCCTGATTGAAGAAGATATACCAGGGAAACAGCGCGCAGATCAGGCCAAGCGTGATGCCGAGCGCGGCAAAGACGATATCGCTGCGGCGGTCGGATTTCTTGTCGAGCCTGGGATATTGCGGCCTTGGCGGCTGCGGCCATTCGGTGACCGGGAACAGCCCGTCGAGAAGCGAGTCACGACTGGTCTCGATCGCTTCTTTGGGGCCGGCGCGAGGGGTCCTTGGCAATTCAGGCTTGACGACGCTGGGCAAGGCAGGCTCGGCCAAGCGAGGCACAGTGGACTCGACTACGCTGGCTACCCTGGGCAAGAATGGCCTGGCGGCCCTGGCCAGAATGGCCTCAGCCTTGGCGGCCTTGTCGAGATCGGCCTTTGCCCTGACAGCTCTCGCTTCGTTGGCCCGGGCTTCCTCGGCGGCACTGGCCTCTGCGATCATCTCGCGCAAAAGCCGCTCGGTGTACTGAAGCTCAGTCTCCTGCATCGACACTTTGCTTGCCTTTCAGATGACGGGCGAGGTCGGAGAATGCGTCGCTCGAGGCGCGATCCCTGGGCGACTGCGTCAGCGCCTCGTAGATCAGCGGCACCTGGCGCACGGCAATATCGAGCTCGGCATCGGCGCCGCCCTGATAGGCACCGAGCAGGCGGATGTCGCGGGTGTCCTCGAAGCGCGAGATCATCGATTTCAGCCTGGTCACCAGCATGCGTTGCTCGGGGCTCCATGCCTTGTCGGCGAGGCGCGAGATCGACGACAGCGGATTGACCGGGGGGTAGCGGCCCTGTTCGGCAATGGCGCGGTCGAGCACGACATGGCCGTCGAGGATGCCGCGTACCGAATCGGCGACCGGGTCGTTGTGGTCGTCGCCGTCGACCAGCACCGAGATGATGGCAGTGATTGATCCCTGTCCTTTGATACCGGGGCCTTCAGCGCCCGGGCCAGCGCGTTCGAGCAGCTTGGGCAGATCGGTGAAAACCGAAGCGGGATAGCCGCGGGCGACCGGCGGCTCGCCGGTGCCGGTCGCTACCTCGCGCAGCGCATGGGCAAAGCGGGTAATCGAATCCAGCACCAGCAGCACGCGATGGCCCTGGTCGCGAAAATGTTCGGCAACGCGCATGGCGGTATCCGGCGCGCGCCGGCGCATCATGGCGCTCTCGTCGCTGGTAGCGACGACGGCGACCGTCTTGGCCATGCTCTCTGCGCCGATCGTGTCTTCGAGGAATTCGCGTACCTCGCGGCCGCGCTCGCCGATCAGCGCCACGACCACGGTGTCGAAGGCGTCGGCGCCGGCCAGCATAGCGAGCAGCGTCGACTTGCCGACGCCGGAACCGGCAAAGACGCCGAGGCGCTGGCCGAGGCAGAGCGGCGTGAAGATGTCGATGACCTTGACCCCGGTCGTGAAGGCGGTGCCGACGCGCTGCCGCGCCATCGCGCCGGGCGTTGTGCCGTCGCCGCTCGCAGCCTCGCCGATCCTGATCAG